>DATLFO010000130.1:0-16929 GCA_035541035.1 Actinomycetota bacterium | reverse complement strand
GATCGCCTCGGCGCTGGCCGAGGCGGCGGGGCCGCTGCTCGCCTCGATCGATCCCTTCGACGTCTACCGGGGCGGGCAGGTGGCCGAGGGCAAGCGCAGCGTCGCCTTCGCCCTGCAGTTCCGCGACCCGGAACGGACCCTGACCGACGACGAGGTCGATGCCGCGATGAGCCGGGCCATCGACGCGGCCGCCGTCCGCGGCTGGGCGATCCGCTCCTGACCGGCCGTCCGCCCGGTTGCATAGGTATGCACACACCTGTATTCTCATGCGACTTGAAGCCGTGGAGGGGTCGTCGTGTCCTATCGTGCCGCCGTCGTGGGTGCCTCGGGGTATAGCGGAGCCGAGCTGCTCCGCCTGCTCGCCGCACATCCGTCGATCGAGGTCGCGGCCGCGACCTCGCGCGAGTTCGCGGGCAAGGACATCGCCGGCGTCTATCCCAACCTATCCGCCTACGCCGGGCGCACGTTCAGCTCGCTCGAGGATGCCGGGCTCGACCAGGCCGATATCGTGTTCCTCGCCCTCCCGCACGGCGCCTCGATGAGCGTCGGTGCGCCACTCGCCGACGCGGGAGCGCGCATCGTGGATTTCTCCGCCGACTTCCGCCTGACCGACGCGGCGCTCTACGCCGCCTGGTACGGCGCCGATCACGCCGCGCCGGAGTGGCTCGGAAAGTGGGCCTACGGCCTGCCGGAGATGCATCGCGATCAGATCAAGGGCGCGGCGCTGGTCGCCAACCCCGGCTGCTATCCGACTGCGGCAGCGCTCGCGCTCGCGCCGCTGCTGGCCGAGGGCCTGATCGAGCCGTCGGGCATCACGATCGCCGCGGCCTCCGGCGTGTCGGGCGCGGGCCGCGGCATGAGCGCCGGCGTTCATTTCTCGCACGTGGACGCCAGCGTCAAAGCGTACGGCTTCGGCAAGCACAAGCACACGCCCGAGATCGAGCAGGAGCTTTCCCTCGCCGCCGGCGCGCCGGTTACGGTGACGTTCGTACCGCACCTGGTTCCCACCGCGCGCGGCCTGCTCGCGACCTGCACCGCCCGGCTGGTGGACGGCGCCGGCGGGGCGCGGGTGCGGGACGCGGTCGTCGCGCGCTACGACGGCGAGCCGTTCGTGCGTGCAACGCCGGCGCCGCCCGAGACGAAGTTCGTGTCGGGCTCCAACGGCGCGCACGTGTATGCGACGGCCGACGAGCGCACCGGCACGGCCATCGCGGTCTGCGCGATCGACAACCTCGGAAAAGGAGCGGCCGGGCAGGCGCTGCAGAACGCCAACCTGATGCTCGGTCTGGACGAGACCGCGGGCTTGACCGCAGGGGGGATCTATCCATGACGCTCCCGTTTGGCTTCACCTACGCGGGCGTCGCCGCCGGGCTCAAGCCGGGCGGCGCGCTCGACATGGGCCTGATCGTGAGCGACCGACCGGCGGTGGCCGCCGGCGTGGTCACGGCGAACACGTTTCAGGCCGCACCCATCGTGGTTTCCAAGAAGCATCTGCGCCGCGGCGCCGCCCGCGCGATCGTCGTCAACGCCGGCAACGCCAACGCATGCACCGGCCCCCTCGGCATCGCCGACGCCGAGGCCATGGCCGCCGACACGGCCGCCGCGCTGGGCGTCGGCGCCGAGCAGGTTTTGGTCGCCTCCACCGGCGTGATCGGCCGCCGCATGGACATGCCCAAGATCCGGACGGGCATCGCCGCCGCGGCCGCGGCCCTCGGCGCCGAGCCCGCCGCATTCGCATCCGCGATCATGACGACCGACACGCGGGCCAAGATCGCGGAAGCCACCGCGGGTGACGCGGCCGTCTACGGCATCGCCAAGGGCGCCGGAATGATCGCCCCCGAGATGGCGACGATGCTGTGCTTCATCCTCACCGACGCGCCCGCCTCACGATCGGTGCTCGCCGCCGCCCTCCAGCGCGCATCGGCGGAGTCGTTCAACCGCATCAGCGTCGACGGCTGCATGTCCACCAACGATTGCATCTTCGCTCTCGCCAACGGTACCGCGGGCGGCGAGATCATCGAGCGCGGCGACCCGCGCGAGGCCGCGCTCGCCGACGCGATCGGCCAGGTCTGCCGGTCCCTGGCTCGCCAGATCGTCGAGGACGGCGAGGGCGCGACGAAGGTCGTCGAGATCACCGTTCGGGGCGCGACCAGCGAGCGCGAGGCGCTGGTCGCGGCGCGCGCGATCGCCGGCTCAGTGCTGCTGCGCTGCGCGATCGGCGGGGCGGACCCGAACTGGGGCCGGGTGCTCGCCGCCCTCGGCACCGCGCCGATCCCGTTCGATCCGCATCGAGTCGACGTGTGGCTCGGCGGCGAGAAGGTCGCCGAGAAGGGCGCGATCGGTCCCGGCGACCTCGACAAGGCCGCGGCCGCGATGAAGGACCGCGACGTCGAGGTGCTCGTGGACATGCGCCGCGGCCGTCACGCGGCGACCATCCTGACCAACGACATGACCGCCGAGTACGTCTCGATCAACGGGGACTACACGTCGTGACCGAAAGCCTCGTTCAACGCGCCCGGACCTTGATGGAGGCTCTGCCCTACATCAAGCGCTACCACGGCCGGACTATCGTCGTGAAGTACGGCGGCGCGGCCATGGACGACCCGTCGCTGCGCCCGTCGTTCGCCAGCGACGTGGTTCTGATGCGATACGTGGGCATGAACCCCGTCGTGGTGCACGGCGGGGGGCCGCAGGTCTCCGAGCACATCCGCCGGCTCGGCGGCGAACCCCGCTTCGCCGGCGGCTACCGGGTGACCACCGCCGAGGACCTGATGGTGGCGCGCATGGTGCTGTGCGGCGTGATCAACAAGGACATCGTCTCGCTCATCAACCGGCACGGCACGCTCGCCGCCGGGGTCAGCGGCGAGGACGGCCGGCTCCTGACGGTCAAGCCCAAAAGTCCGGAGCTGGGGTTCGTCGGCGAGGTCGTGCGCGCGAACCCCGCGATCCTGACCGACCTGCTTCGCGACTTCATCCCGGTCGTGGCCTCGCTCGGCGTCGACGAGGACGGCCAGGCCTACAACGTCAACGCCGACGAGGTCGCCGCCGCCCTGGCGGCCGCGCTCGGCGCGGACAAGCTGGTCTACCTCACCAACGTCGAAGGAATCCTCGACGGCAGCGGATCGCTGATCCGCACGCTGACCTTGGACGAGGCCGCGACGGCGCAAGCGTCGGGCGCGATCGGAGAAGGCATGATTCCCAAGCTTCAAAGCGCGATGGACGCGGTCAAGGGGGGCGTTCCGAAGGCCACGATCCTCGACGGCCGCGTGGAGCACGCGCTGCTGCTGGAAGTGTTCACGGACGAAGGAGTCGGAACGATGGTGACGCCGTGACCGCGTTCGAGGCCATCCGGGATCGCGACGGCGCGTACGTGATGCAGACCTACGGCCGCCAGCCGGTGGCGTTCGTTCGGGGCGACGGCGCGCGGCTGTGGGACAGCGAGGGCCGCGAGTATCTCGATTTCCTGGCCGGAATCGCCGTCGCGAGCGTCGGGCACGCGCATCCGGCGGTAACGTCGGCGGTTCGCGCGCAGGCCGGCGAGCTCGTGCACGTGTCGAACCTGTTCTACACCGAGGCGCAAGGCCTGCTCGCGGAACGGCTGCACGGCCTGCTCGGCTGGGGCCGCTCGTTCTTCTGCAACTCCGGCGCCGAAGCCAACGAGGCCGCGATCAAGCTCGCCCGCCGCGCCACCGGCCGCGCCGGCCTGGTGACCGCGCTCGGCTCGTTCCACGGACGCACCATCGCCACGCTCGCCGCCACGGGCCAGCCCGCCAAGCACGAGCCGTTCTCGCCGCTGCCCGCCGAGCTGATGAACCACATCCCGTTCAACGACGAGGAAGCGCTCGAGGCGGCCATCGGCGAGGACACCTCGGCGGTGCTGCTCGAGGTCGTCCAGGGCGAAGGGGGCGTGCATCCGGCGACCGCCGAGTTCCTGCGCGCGGCCCGCAAGCTGTGCGATGAGCGCGGCGCCCTGCTGATCTTCGACGAGGTTCAAACCGGCCTCGGCCGCACCGGATCGTGGTTCGCCTTCCGGCACACCGGCGTCGAGCCCGACATCGTCACGCTCGCCAAGGCGCTCGGCGGCGGGCTTCCCATCGGTGCGTGCATCGCGCGCGAGGAGGTCGCGGCCGGCTTCGGCCCCGGCGACCACGCCACCACGTTCGGCGGCGGGCCGGTGCCCTGCCGCGCCGCGCTCGCGGTCCTCGATGTGATCGAGTCCGGGAATCTCGTGCAGAATGCGGCCGCCATGGGCGAGCGTCTGACCGAAAGGCTCACCGAAGCGACGAGCGGCAACGATCTGGTCGCCGGCATCCGCGGTCTCGGCCTGCTCGTCGGGCTGCAGCTGACCGCGGACCGCAGCGCCGAAGCCGTCGAGCGCTGCCTCGCCGGAGGGCTTGTGGTCAACAACGTCACGCCCTCGACGATCCGCTTGTCCCCGCCCCTCGTCGTGCGCGAGGCCGAGGTGGACCGCGCGGCGAAGATTCTGGGCGACGTGCTCGCCGGGATGGGATCCGCCGGTGCGTGAGCGCGGCGCGGCCAAGGTATGGATCCTGGCGTTCGTCGTCTTTGCCGCCGGGGGCCTCGGGGCCCTGATCGGCATCGGCTGCCTGATCTCGGCGAACGCCTGTCCGTGGCGCGAGGAGCCCAAGCAAACCTCCCGTGACGGCGCGACGCTCTTCGCCGCCAACTGCGCGGCCTGCCACGGACGCAACGGCGAGGGTCGCAATGGTCCGACGTTGATCGACGGGCCCATCGCCTCGGCGACGCTGGAGGAGCTCGTCAACAAGATCTCGCGCGGCAAGCCGCTCGCGGGCATGCCCCGCTTCTCGCGCACGCTCGAAGTCGATCAGATCCGTGCAGTGGCCGAGTACGTCACAACCGTGCGCAGCGACCCGTCGCCGGATCCGTCTCCCTCGGAGCCCTCACCGTGAGCGATCACCCACTGATCCTGGTCGTCGAGGACGATCCGTCCGTGGTCGAGCTCGAACGCGTCCTGCTCGAAGACGAAGGCTACGAGGTGCTCACCGCCAAGGACGGGCTCGAAGGTCTGCTCAAGACCGAGTTCCGCCGTCCGGCGTTGATCCTGCTCGACCTGATGTTGCCGGTCGTGGACGGTGCGCGAATGTTCGAGGAGCTGCGCGCCGACGCGCGGGTTGCGGCAACGCCGGTGGTGATCGTGACCGGCATGGCCGACGCGCACAACGTGTTCGACGATCTGGTCGGACGCGAGAACGTGATCATCAAGCCGTTCGGCCTCGACGAGCTGCTCGCCCGCGTGGTGGCGCTCGCCGGGCCCGGCCGAAAGGACGAGCGATGACGGTTCGGCACTTCGTGTCCATGACCTCGATCACCCCGGACGAGATGCGCATGCTGCTGGACCGTGCGGCGGCGCTGAAGGACCGGCGCGCGCCGTCGCAGGCGCTAGCCGGAAAGACCGTTGCGATGATCTTCGAAAAGCCCTCGACCCGCACGCGCGTCTCGTTCCAGGTCGCCATCGCCGAGCTCGGCGCTCATCCGCTCGCCCTGTCCGCCGCGGAACTTCAGCTCGGCCGCGGCGAGACCGTGGCCGACACCGGGCGGGTGCTGGGCCGCTACGTCCACGGAATCGTCGTGCGCACGTTCGGCCAGGAGCGCGTGGACGAGCTTGCGGCCACCGCGGGCATCCCGGTCGTGAATGCGCTGACCGACCACGAGCATCCCTGCCAGGCGCTTGCCGACCTGCTCACCATCCGGGAGCGATTCGGGTCGCTGGCGGGCCGCTCGCTCGCCTACGTCGGGGATGGCAACAACGTCGCGCATTCCCTCCTGCTCGCCGGGGCGATGGCCGGCATGCGCGTCACCGTCGCGACCCCGCCCGGCTACGAGCCGGACGAGAGCGTCGTCGACCGCGCGACTGAGATCGCGTCGGCGACGGGCGGCGCGATCGAGACCGGGAACGATCCGGTGCCGCTGGTGTCGGGCGCGGACGCCGTCTATACGGACGTGTGGGCCTCGATGGGGCAAGAGGAGGAGCAGGCCGAGCGGGTACGCGCGTTCGCGGGCTTCCAAGTGGACGAGGCGATGATGTCCGGCGCGAAGCCCGAAGCCATCGCGCTGCATTGCCTGCCGGCCCACCGCGGCGAAGAGATCTCGGCCGGGGTACTCGACGGCCCGCAGTCCGAGGTCTGGGATCAGGCGGAGAACCGGCTGCACGTTCAGAAGGCGTTGCTGGAATGGCTGCTCGGCTGAGCCGCGCCGACAAGCAGGCGCGACAGCGCAGAATCGTCGAGATTCTGCGGCGCAGCGACGTCGAGAGCCAAGGCGAGCTCGCGCGTCTGCTGGCCCGCGGCGGAGACAAAGTGACGCAGGCGACCTTGAGCCGCGACCTCGAAGAGCTCGGGGCGGTCAAGGTGCGCGCCGGCGACGGGCGCGTCGTCTACCGCGTGCCCGACGAGCCGCCGCAACCGACGGACTGGCTCGAGCGCATGCTGCGCGAGTTCCTCCTCGAGATGGACACGTCGGGGAACCTATGCGTGCTCAAGACACCTCCGGGCGGCGCGAACGCCGTGGCGCGCGCGCTCGACAACGCGTCGGTGCCGGACGTGCTCGCTACGATCGCCGGCGACGACACGATCCTGATCGTCGCGAAGGAAGGAAGCACCGGGAAGGCCGTGGCGCGGCGCTTGCGCTCGCTCGCCGGCCAAGCGGGCGGAGCCAAAGGAAGGGACCGATCGTCATGACCGACAACATCTGCGTGCTCGCCTACTCGGGCGGGCTCGACACGAGCATCGCGATCAAATGGATCAAGGATAACTACGGCTACGACGTCATCGCGCTCGCGGTGGACGTCGGCCAGCCGATCGATCACGAAGCGGTGATCTCGAAGGGCAAGGCGTCGGGAGCGATCGATGCGATGGTGGTGGACGCGCGCGACGAGTTCGCACGCGAGTACGCGCTGCCGGCGCTCAAGGCGAACGCGCTCTACATGGGCAAGTATCCGCTGGTGTCGGCCCTGTCGCGTCCGCTGATCGCCAAGCATTTGGTCCGGGTTGCCCGCGAGCGCGGCGCGAGCGCGATCGCGCACGGCTGCACCGGCAAGGGCAACGATCAGGTTCGTTTCGAGGTCTCGACCACCGCATTGGCGCCCGACCTTCGCTCGATCGCGCCGGTACGCGACTTCCCGATGACGCGGGAGGCTGCCATCGCCTACGCGGAGCAGCACGGGATCCCGATCCCGGTCACCCGCTCCTCGCCCTACTCGATCGACGAGAACCTGTGGGGCCGGACCATCGAGTGCGGCGCGATCGAGGATCCGTGGGCCGCACCACCCGCCGACGCGTGGGTGGTCACCTCGAACCCGGCCGGCTCGCCCGACGAGCCGGAGCTTCTGACGATCGAGTTCGAGTCCGGCACCCCCGTCGCGATCGACGGCGAGCGCCTGCCGCTTCCGGACCTGATCCTGGCGACCGGCGAGCGCGCGGCGCGTCACGGCATCGGCCGCATCGACATGATCGAAGACCGGCTGGTCGGCATCAAGAGCCGCGAGCTCTACGAGGTGCCGGCCGCGCTCACCCTGATCGCCGCGCACCGCGACCTGGAAGACCTGTGCCTGGAGCGATCGCTGGCCGCGTTCAAGCGCTCCCACGTCGAGCCGCTCTACGCCGAGCTCGCCTACAACGGTCTGTGGTTCGGGCCGCTTCGCGCCGGCCTCGCCGCATTCGTCGAGGAGTCGCAAGCGCACGTGACCGGCGAGGTGCGCATTCGACTGCACAAAGGAACCGCGGTCGTGGACGGCCGGCGCGGCCCCAGGGCGCTCTACACCAAGCACCTCGCCACCTACGACGAAGGCGACACGTTCGATCACACCGCGGCGGCCGGGTTCGTTCACCTGTGGGGCCTTCCGCTCAAGGTCTGGTCGGACGTGCAAGGAGACCGGTGACCGGCGGCGCGCTGTGGGGCGGCCGCTTCGAAGGCGGGCTGTCACCGGAGATGCGCGCGCTGTCGCGCAGCACGCACTTCGACGTCGCGCTCGTCGCCCACGACTGCCGGGTTCTCGCCGCGCATGCGGGCGCGCTCCGGACGGCGGGCGTGCTCACCGCCGAGGAGGCCGCCGCGATCCGCGACGCGCTCCCGGGCATCGCCGCCGACATCGCAGCCGGCACCTTCGGTATCGACGAGGCCGACGAGGACATCCACTCGGTCGTCGAGCGCGCGCTCGCCGAGCGCGTCCCGGATGCCGCCGGAAAGTCGCGGTCGGGCCTGTCGCGCAACGACCGGGTCGCAACCGCGTTCCGGCTGTGGATCGTGGACGCCGGCAAACGCGTTTCCTTGCTGCTCGACCGGCTCGTCGGCACGCTCGAGGAGCGCGCGATCGAGCATCGCGACACGATCATGCCCGGCTACACCCACTTGCAGCGCGCCCAGCCCGTCACGCTCGCCGCGAACCTGTCGGCGCACGCGGCGGCGTTCCGGCGCGACCACGACCGCATCACGGCCGCGCTGGAGCGCGCCGCGGTCTCGCCACTCGGCGCGGGCGCGCTCGCCGGCTCGCTGCTGGGCCTGGACCGGAACGCCGCGGCCGAGGAGCTCGGCCTGCGCGCCCCGATCGGCAACACGCTCGATGCCGTCGCATCCCGCGACTTCGCGCTCGAGCTCCTCGCCGTGTGCGCGATCCTCGGCGTGCATCTGTCACGTCTCGGCGAGGAGATCGTGCTGTGGACCTCGAGCGAGTTCGGCTTCGCCGTCCTCGACGACGCCTACGCGACCGGGTCCAGCCTCATGCCCCACAAGAAGAACCCGGACGTCGCCGAACTCGCGCGCGGCAAGGCCGGCCGGCTCATCGGACACCTCACGGGCCTGCTCGCCACGGTGAAGTCGCTTCCGCTGTCCTACAACCGCGACCTGCAAGAAGACAAGGAACCCGTCTTCGACGCGATCGCCACGCTCGAGCTCGTGCTTCCCGCGCTCGCCGGCGCCGTCGCAACGATGCGCTTCGACACCACCCGGCTGGCCGAGGCCGCGACCGATCCGCTGCTGCTGGCGACCGATCTCGCCGAGCATCTCGTGGCGCGCGGGGTCACGTTCAAGGACGCGCACGAGATCGTGGGCCGGGCCGTGCGCCGGTCGGTCGACGAGGGCCGGTCCTGGCGCGAGTGGAGCGGCCAGGACTGGACTGCCGTGCACCCCGCGCTCGCCGACGCCGGTTCGCTGCTCGATCCCGCCGCATCGGTCGCGAAGCGATCAGGCTCGAAAGCCCCGTAGAATTCCGCCCGATGCCCCGGGCGAACGACGAAGCCGCTGCGCTGCTGCAAGAGATGGCCGACCTCCAGGCCATCCTCGGCCGCGATGCGTTCCGGGTGCGCGCCTACGAGAAGGCCGCCGCGGCCGTCGCTGCCTACGCCAAGGACATCCACGGCTTCGACCTGACCAAGCTGCAAGGGATTCCGTCCGTCGGCAAGAGCATGGCGTCCCGCATCCAGGAGTTCCTCGACACCGGGACGATCTCGGACCTGGAAGCGCTGCGGCTGCAGGTCCCGGCCGGCGTGCGCGCGATGACCCAGATCGCCGGCGTCGGCCCGAAGCGCGCGATCGTGCTGTATCGCGAGATGGGCATCGACAGCGTCGAGGCGCTCGTCGAGGCGTGCAAGGCCGAGAAGCTGCGCGGGCTGAAAGGCTTCGGCGCCAAGACCGAGGAGAAGATCCTCAAGAGCCTGGAGCTCACCAGCGCGCACGGCGACCGCGTACTCATCGACACCGCACTCGACCTGGCCGAGACCTTGATCGCCGAACTGCGGGACATGGACGAGATCCTCGACATCTCCTACGCCGGCTCGCTGCGCCGCATGCGTGAGACCATCGGCGACATCGACCTGCTCGTTGCCTCGACGAACGCCGCGCCGATCATGGAGCGCTTCACGAGCCTGGATGCCGCCGGACACGTGCTCGCCCACGGCGACACCAAGTCGGCCATCGTCGCGCGCGGCGGCCTTCAAGTCGATCTTCGCGTCGTCGAACCCGACGCGTGGGGCGCTGCGATGATCTATTTCACCGGCTCGAAGGCGCATAACATCAAGATTCGCGAGCGCGCGGTCAAGGCCGGACTCAAGCTCAACGAGTACGGGCTGTTCCGCCTCGAGGACGACGAGCGGATCGCGGCGCGCACCGAGGACGACGTCTACGAGGCTCTCGGCATGGCCTGGATCCCGCCGCAGATCCGCGAGGACGCCGGCGAGATCGACGCCGCCTTGAACGGGACCCTGCCGAGCCTGGTGCAGGTGAAAGACCTTCGCGGCGACCTGCACACGCACACCAACATGTCCGACGGGCACGCGACGCTCGAGGAGATGGTGGCCGAGGCCGCGCGTCTGGGCTACTCCTACTACCTGGTGACCGATCACGCGGGCGACTTCATGGCGATGCAGCGCGTGACGCGCGAGAAGATGCTCGACCAGCGGGCGCGCATCGACACGCTGCAGAAGAAGTATCCGAAACTGCGCATCCTGCACGGCACCGAGCTCAACATCCAGCCGGACGGACGCGTCGACTACGACCCCGCGTTCCTGGCGGGCTTCGACCTGTGCGTGGCGAGCGTCCACTCGCATTTCACGCTGCCGCGCGAGCAGCAAACCGCCCGCCTGCTCGCCGCGATCGAGAATCCGAACGTTCACGTCATCGGGCATCCGAGCGGACGGCAGATCGGCCGGCGCGCGCCGATCGAGTTCGACGAGGAGACGGTCTTCAAGGCCGCCGCCGCGTCCGGAACCGCGCTCGAGATCAACGCGCACCCGGACCGGCTGGACCTTCGCGACGAGCACGCGCGGCTCGCCAAGAGCCTCGGCGCGACCGTGTCGATCGACTCGGACGCGCACGCGGTCGGTCACCTCGCGGGCATCCGGTTCGGGGTTGGGACCGCGCAGCGCGGTTGGATCGAGAGGGGCGACGTGCTCAACTGCAAGACCCTCAGGCAGCTCGAGGCGTTCGTCGCCCGCAAACGTGCGCGATGAGTCCGGCGGAGCGTGCGCGCGTGTCGCTGCGGCCGGTGGCGCGAACCTTTTTCGCACGCCCCGTCCTCGACGTCGCACGCGACCTGATCGGCTGCGTCCTGGTCCACGACACGCCGGAGGGCCGCGTGGCCGGAACGATCGTGGAGACCGAGGCCTACGGCTCCGACGATCCGGGCAGCCATGCGTTTCGAGGTCCCACCCCGCGCAATGCCCCGATGTTCGAGGCGCCCGCGCGCGCCTACGTCTACTTCACCTACGGCATGCATTGGTGTCTCAACGCCGTCACGGACCGGACCGGCGTGCCGGGCGCAGTGCTGATCCGCGCCGTCGAGCCGATCGAAGGGCTCGAGCTCATGCGTCGCCGCCGGGCGGCCGGCGCCAAGGCCCCCGCGCGCGGCATCCCGGATCGCGATCTGGCGCGCGGGCCCGCACGCCTGACCCAGGCGTTCGGCGTCGGGCCCGAGCACAACCGCGCCGACCTGACCCGGCCGCCGCTGTTCGTCGGGATGGGGGAGCGCTTCCCGGACGACGCCGTGCGCTCGACGCCGCGCATCGGGCTCGGCGCGGCCCAGGACGGCCGCCGCTGGCGCTTCGTCGTGGACGGAAGCCGCTTCACCAGCGGCCCGCGAAGCCTCTAGCCGATCGGGTTCACGTAGATGACGATGCGGCTGCCGCGAGGCACCTCGTCGCCCGGACATCGCGACTGCGCCCACACTCGATCCGCGCCGCCGACGCTGCCGTCCTGGCAGCCGCTCGGCGCGGTCGTGCCGTTTTCGGCGAAGACGTAATCCACGTCGAAGCCGGCGTCTTGCAGCCGCGAGATCGCGGCGTTTCGCGCCATGCCGAGCACGCTCGGCACCGACGTACGCACGGTGTCGTTGGACACCACGATCGTCACCGACGTTCCGGCGATTCCGCCGGTGCCGCCCGGTGGATCCTGCGAGCACACGACCCCCGGTGGATACGTCTCGCACGCGCGCTGCTGCACCTTCGCGTAGAAGCCGGCCTGCTCGAGCACCGCCCGGGCGTCGGCCTCGGTACGCCCGATGACGTTGGGAACTGTGGCCGTCACCGGCGCGGTCGGCTCGGTGCAGATCTCCTTCGGCTCGGTTCCCTTTTCGAACTGGACGCTCTCGATGACGTTCGGCGGCGTGAACCGGTTCGGCCGGCAGTTGCGCGTCACATCGATGCGGACCGTCACCATGTCGGCCTCGGGGGCGGCCTCGAACGGCAACGACGGTGCGTCCTTGAGGGCGTTGACCATGAACAGCTTCCAGATCTGGCCGGGCCACGATCCGCCGACGACGCGGATGCGCGTGTACGGAGGGGTCATCGGAATCTGTGCCTTGGGGAACCCGACCCACGACACGCCGACCATCTGCCGCACGTATCCCGCGAACCACGCGTCGTGATACTCGTCCGACGTCCCGGTCTTACCGGCAGCCGGCCGTCCGGGAAGCTGCTCGCGGCGGCCCGTGCCGTACCGGATCACGTCCTGCAGCGCACGATTGACCTGATCGACGATCCGCGGCTTGAGCACCTGGGTCTTGGTCGGACGCCACTCGTACAGGACCGTGCCCTCGGCGTCGGTGATCTTGGTGATGCCGTGCGGGTGGACCCGGTACCCACCGTTGGCGAAGGCCGAGTACGCGACCGCCATCTCGAGCGGGCTGACCTCCTGCGCGCCCAGCGACAGCGACAGGTACGGCTTCAACTCGGACGTGATGCCGAGCCGCTTCGCCATCTCGACCACCGCCTCCGCGCCGATGTCGCGGATCATCTGCGCGTAGACGACGTTGACGGACTTGATCGTCGCCTCGCGAACCGAAAGCGACGACCCGAACGACAGGCTCTCGTAGTTCTTCGGGCTCCAGACCTCACCGCCCGGCATCCGGATGCTCACCTGCGAGCCGCCGCGGTACATACGCGACAGCGGAATGCCCTTCTCGAGCGCGGCGGCCAGCGTGAACGGCTTGAACGACGAGCCCGGCTGGCGGCGCGACTGGACCGCGAGGTTGAACTTGGCGTACGGGTCGTCCGGGTCGAAGAAGTCGCGGCCGCCCACCATCGCCTTGACCGCGCCGGTGTCCGGATCCACCGCGACAAACCCGTTGTAGGGATCCTTGTCGCGGTCCAGCACCTCCTTCGATGCCACTTCTGCGATGCGCTGCATGCGCATGTCCACCGTGGTGTGGATGCGAAGACCGCCCTTGAACAGCGCGTTGACCCGTTCGGCAACCGACGTGCCGAGCACGTTGAAGGCCGGGTCCCGCTCGATCAGGCCTTTCACCCACTCGACGAAGTAGCCGGCCTCGTACCGGATGGCGCCTTGCTTGGGCTTGACGCCGAGCGGCGTCTTGAGCGCGGCATCGTATTCGCCGGGCGAGATCATGTTCAGCTGCATCATCTCGCGCAGCACCAGATCGCGTCGTGCTGCCGCGCCCTCGCCGTCCACGAGCGGGTCGTAGCGCGCGGGCGACTTGATCAACCCGGCCAGCAGGGCGGACTGCGGCAGGTTCAGATCGCGCGCGTTCACCCCGAAGAAGGTCTTGGCCGCCGCCTCGATACCGTAGGCGCCCTGACCGAAGTAGACGGTGTTCAGGTAACGCTCCAGGATCTCGTCCTTGGTGTGGCGACGCTCGAGCTGGTAGGCGAGCGAAGCCTCGGTGACCTTTCGCTTGAGCGTCTTGGTCCGCTCGACCAAGACGTTCTTGACGTACTGCTGCGTGATGGTCGATCCACCTTCGACGACTCGTCCCTCGTTGGTGTTGCGGAAGAACGCGCGGATGATCGCCCGCAGATCCACGCCGGGATGGTCGTAGAAGCGTTGATCCTCGATCGCGATCACCGCGTTCCGCATGACCTCAGGCACCTGATCCAACGGAATGGTCTCGCGGTTCTCTTCGGCGTGCATCCGGGTGATCAGCGCGCCGTCGGACGCGTAGATGAAGGAGGTCTCGGGAATCCGCCGCGCCGCCGACATCGCATCGTCGAGGTTGGGAAGCTGCACGCAGCCCGTGAGCGTGGCGAGCGAGACGACGGCAAACACGGCCGCGACGCGTCGCGGCCCGCGAAGGGGAAGGACCGACCTCATCTGCTCCCACCGACCGACCGGCAGGCGACCCATGGTATCGGCTTCGCCCGGGCCGCGCGGCCAGGCGCGAAAACGGCCCCGACCAGCGTGTTAGCATCCCGCCCACCATGAGCGACCAGCCTGCCGAGCCCCTCGCGCCCGAAACCGCCGAGCAGCTCAAGATCCTCACCTCCGGCGTCGACCGGGTCGCGCCGGAGCACGAGTTCGTTCGCAAGCTCGACCGCGCGATCAAGACCGGGACCGGGCTGCGGGTCAAGCTCGGCATCGACCCGTCCACGCCGGACATCCACATCGGACATGGCGTGCCGCTGCGCTTGATGCGTCGCTTCCAGCAGCTCGGCCACACGGCGGTGCTGATCATCGGCGACTTCACCGGCCAGGTGGGCGATCCGACCGGCCGCAGCGAGACCCGCAGGGCGTTGGCCGCCGACGAGGTCGTCGCCAACGGCCGCACCTACGAGGCCCAAGCCCGCAAGATCCTGCTGCCCGATCGCTTGGAGATCCTTCGCAACAGCGAGTGGCTCGGGGCGCTCGGCACAGCCGGCTTGCTTCAGCTCGCCTCGCGCATGACGGTCGCGCGCATGCTCGAGCGCGACGACTTCAGCAACCGATACAAAAGCGGTCAGCCGATCTCGATCGTCGAGTTCCTCTACCCGCTGCTGCAAGGCCACGATTCGGTCGTGGTGCGCGCCGACGTGGAGCTGGGCGGAACGGATCAGCTGTTCAACCTCCTCGTCGGCCGCGACCTGCAGGTGCGCGACGGGCAAGAGCCGCAGGTCGCGTTCACGGTGCCGCTGCTCGAAGGTCTCGACGGCGAGATGAAGATGTCGAAGTCCTACGGCAACTACGTCGGCATCACCGACGAACCCGCCGACATGTACGGCAAGCTGATGAGCGTGCCCGACCGGCTGCTGGGCAAGTACCTGCGGCTCACAACCGACCTGCACCCCGATGCGATCGAGCAGATCGAGTCCCGCGCCGCGGGCGGCGGAAAGGCCGCCGCCGACGCCAAGCGCCGCCTCGCCCACGAGGTGACCGCGATCTACCACGGCACCGACGCAGCGGATGCCGCCGCCGCACACTTCGACCGTATCCACGTCGAGCGCGCGATCCCCGGCGACATTCCCGAACACGACATCCCCGCCGAGTCGATCCAGGACGGCGCGGTTCCGCTCGCTCGGCTGATCACGGCGCTCGGTTTTGCGACCGGAACCTCGGACGCGCGCCGCAAGATCGAGGGCCGTGGCGTGCGCGTCGGAGGGGAGGTCGTCGAAGATCCCAAGGCGACGTTCGATCCGGCGGCGCTGGCCGGCAAGGTGATCCAGGTCGGCAAGCGGTCCTTCGCCAAGATCCGGGGCTAGGCCGGCCCCGGGCGGAACGACCAGAGCTCATCGAGATCGGTGTCTCCGACCCGCCCGCCGAACATCAGCGCCTCGCCGTCCGAGACCGCCGCGGCCGCGATGCCGCCGCGCGGGCCCGGCGCCTGGCCATCGGGGAAGCTTTGCATCTGCCAAGGCTTGGCGGGATCGTCGATCCACCACATGTCGCCGACCTGTCCGCCGGGCGAAAATCCGCTCCACACCCACAGCCGCCCCGCCAGCGCGACCATCCCGAACAGCGTCCGTGGTCCGGGCAGCGTGCCCGGCTCGGCCTTGGTCCAGGTCTTGGCGGCCGGGTCGTAGAGCCAGAAGTCGTTCAGGAACGGGGTTCCGTCGGTCTGGCCGCCGAAGAGCGCCACGACGTTGCGCTCCGGCCACCATGCCGAGCGGTGCAGGCACCGCTTGACCGGCCGCACTCCGGAGCCGGGGCTCGCATCGCTCCACGAGCCGCTCCAGGTCCAGGTGTCGTCGAACCGCCCGCTGTTGGTGAAGCCGTGCGAGATGAGCAGACGGTCGTCCACCACCGCATCGCCGGACCCGTATCGCTTCGCCGGCGCGTTGCCCGCCGCGCCCTTGCTCCACCGGCCGACGTCCGGGTCGAAGGTATAGAGGTCGTTGAAGAACGTCGTCGGCCCTCCCTGCCCCGCGAAGACGACGAGCTTCCCGCCGACCATGCCGGCGTTGTGACCGAAGCGCGGGCCGGGTCCTTCGCTCGCGTCCACCTTTCGCCACGCCCCGCCCGCCACGTCGTAGACCCACAGGTCGCCGAGGCTCGTGCCGGAGCCGGACCGGCCGCCGAACAGATACGCCGCCCCGCGCGCGGGGTCGCCGGTCAGCGTCGCGTCCCGCCGGGCGCTCGGACCTGATGCCTCGATCCGCCGCCAGCTCGCCGGCAACGCGGTCGCGGTCGCGGTGGGGCTGCCCGCCGGGGCCGTCGGGGCCGGAGAGGGCGAGGAGACCCTGCGCGGGCTGCCGTTACCGCTGCACGCAGCCGCAGCTGCGGCCAGGCCGATGCCCCGCAGGAAGGCCCGCCGCGGCATGGCATCCATGGTGCGAGCATATCGCGCCGGATCATCGGGTGGGGGGCGGCCGGCCGCACCGCTGCGTGGGGCCGGCTCAGATCCAGGCGCCGGCGTCCTTGCGGGACGCGAAGGCGACCGCCGAGAGCGTGGCGAGCACGGCCAGCGGCATGAGCGGCCTGCGCTGCTCATCAATCGGCGCGGCGACCGGCGCCGGGATCGGGGGGAGGCGAAGCGCCGAGATTTTCGGCTTCGGCGGAACGATCGGGGCGACCGTGGCCGCCGGGGGAGCCGCCGGAGCCGGCCGGCCAGCCGGCAGCACGGACGTGCGGTTCGACGTTCTCGGCACGACCGGGGCCTTCGGGAAGGAAGCCCGGCTCGGCACGCGCTCTTGAATGAAGTCCTGCGTGACCCAGATGGTGCCGTTCTTGACGGTCACGCCGATGCCCATCGCG
>DATLFO010000129.1:0-3667 GCA_035541035.1 Actinomycetota bacterium | reverse complement strand
GGGCTTCCGGGCGGTGCGACGCGTTCGGATACGAACACCACGAGAAAGATGATCCCGAGAGCCGCCATGACCCCATGAAGCCGGGCGTAGAGCAGGCCCGCGCGACCGTGCTCGCGCAGCGATGCCACCCATGCCGGCTCGGCAGGCCTGCGGTTGATGAGTCCGTTGAACGAAGTGCGGAGGGACTCGTAGTCCGGATCGTTCCGTTCAACCAGTCGTCCATCGAGTTGAAGGCTCATGTTGCCCCATGCGAGAAGACTCAACCTGAGCTCAGAAGTATCAGAGCGAGTCAAGGGACGACGTCGGGGGCGTCGGGACGTTCGACAGCAGCGCGAGCCTGATGTTCCAATGACGCAACTCGCTCCATTGGATCGGCCATTCATTTCTCGCCCACTCCGAGACCCGGTATGTGCTGCGTGTAGTGATCGGGGCGCCGCGCATGTGGCCGGCTCGGCCGGGCTGGATTCTGACCAGCCTCACGGGAGGCGATGGACATCGGCAAGCGGACATCGATGTGTTTGTGAAAGGATGGCGAGGACCGTACGGTCTGGCCGTGCACTGGTGAAAGGGAAAACATGGATGAGCACGTCACGCCTGAGCCGATCCTCCAACTGGGTCTGGCCTTTTGGGGATCGAAGACTCTCCTGAGCGCAGTGGAGCTCGGCCTTTTCACGCATCTGGCGAGTGGACCGTGCGACGCGGAGAAGGTAGCGACGGATCTGGACCTGCATCCAAGGGGTGTGAGCGACTTTCTCGATGCTTTGGTCTCGCTCGGGATGCTGGAACGGGAAGGCGACCAGTATCGTAACTCTGCCGCGACCGACACATTCCTCGACCGAAACAAGCCGTCCTATGTTGGCGGGCTCTTGGAGATGGCCAACGCGCGCCTGTACCCGTTTTGGGGATCGCTGACCGAGGCGCTGCGTACGGGCCAGCCTCAGAACGAGGCCAAGGTGGGAGAGAATTTCTTCACTGCCCTCTATCAAGACCCGCTCAAGCTTGAGCAATTTCTTCGTGCGATGACCGGCATCAGCATGGGCGATGCCCACGTCATCGCCGAAAAGTTTCCGTGGGACAAGTACGAAACCGTCATCGACGTCGGAACGTCCGAGGGCTGCGTGCCCGTCCAGCTCGCCCTTCGCCACCCCCACCTGTCCGGCGGTGGGTTCGATCTTCCACCCGTCGCTCCGGTGTTCGAAAAGTATGTGACGTCGTTCGGCCTCTCGGACCGCCTGCGCTTCTACCCCGGTGATTTCTTTACCGATCCGTTGCCGTCTGCGGACGTGCTCGTGATGGGCCACATCCTCCACGACTGGAGCCTCGACGAGAAACTGATGCTGCTGCGCAAGGCTTTCGACGCACTTCCGGCCGGGGGCGCTCTGATTGTCTACGAGAGCATCATCGACGATTCCCGCCGGGCGAACGCTTTCGGGTTGCTCATGAGCCTGAACATGCTGATCGAAACACCGGAGGGCTTCGACTACACAGCTGCGGATTGCCAGTCCTGGATGACCGACGTCGGCTTCCGGGACACCTACACGGAGCCACTCGTGGGCCCCGATTCTATGGTCGTCGGACGGAAGCCGAACTAGCGGGGTCACGGTGGCATCCTCGAGTGGCCGGCGTTCATCGATCAACGAATCAGGCTTCCCCGCGTATTCCCTTGAGGGGTTTCACGCCGCGGTCGAGGAGCTCGATGCCGGAACCGGCGACCTCATGCGCCGGGCGCGTTCTTTTTCCGAGCCGGGAGGCCGCGAGACGATTGGGCGGTGAGAAATCGTCTAGGCCGTCGAGGATCAGATCCAGGGCAAAAGCGAACTCGGCGTCGTAGTCGTACTTTGCGCGGCCGAACTCCACGATGGACTCCACGAGATATCGTGCGTCGCGGCGAATCTCTCGAGGATTCGTTCCCTCGAAACCGGTCGTGTCGAAGGGAATATCGTCATATCCGCAGGGGTTGAGTGGCCGGTGCCGGCGGGCGGAGGAGACGGCCGAGCGCGCGCCGGTCGCCTGTGATTGCGGCGGCGCCGTCACGTTCTGCTTGCGCGAGGCGAATCTTGCCGGCCGCGATGCCGAGGATCACGTCGGGGGCCGCCTTGAGCTCTCCCGCGACGGGCACGTCGTCATCGCGCAGGGCGATCTCGCCGTCCTTGGCGTGCAGCGTGATCCGTTCGCCTTCCGTCACGATCGCGACGATGGCGTCGAACTGGGGTGGGGGTTCGAGCAACGCGCGAAGCGCGAGTCCGAGCCAGTGCGCACGGAATCCCGTGCCGCGACGGCGTCGCTGCATCCACGCTCCTCCCCAGCGGATCAAGGACAAGATCGCCGGCTCCAGCGCGCGGCCGAGATCCGTCAATCCATAGACCGTCGTCGCCACGGGCGGGCCGAGCTCACGGCGCTCCACGATGCCGTCCGTTTCGAGGCGCCGGAGCCGTTCCGCCAAAAGATTGGTCGCGATCCCGGGCAGCGCATCGCGAAGGTCGGAGTAGCGGCACGGCCGCACGAGCAGCTCCCGCACGATGAGCATCGTCCACCGGTCGCCGATCCGGTCAAGGGCCTGGGCGAGGGCGCAGTACTGGTTGTAGGCCGCCACGACGCCAGCATAGCCGATATTAAGTTGATTTTCTCGTCGGAGTACTTTAGTTTCTTGTCTAACCTTTGAGCGGCGGAGCTGATCGAGATGAAGTCACGGCAGCAGATGGTTCGAGTCCCGACGTCGCACGGCGAGATGGCGCTGCACATCTCCGGCACCGGCTCGCCGGTCTGCTTCGTTCACGGCATCCCCGGCTCCGCGAAGTCCTTCGAGCGGGTAGCGGCTCGCCTTGAGGCCGGGCACACCGTCGTACGAGCCGACTTGCTGGGCTTCGGCGCGAGCGATCGTCCTTCCGCATCGGCCTCGCTGCTCATGAGCGGACAAGCCCGAGCGCTCGCCGAGGCGCTCGACGCCGTCGCGGTGCGCCGCTGCGCGTTCGTCGGCCACGACTACGGCGCGGTCGTGATCCTTTCGCTGCTCGCACATGACCCTGCCAGAGCGACCCGGTTTGCGATCGCCGCAACCAACGTGTTCCCGGACACGCCGATCCCGTTCCCTCTGTCGCTGGTCGTTCATCCGGCTTTGGGATCGATCGCCGAGCGTGCCGTGTTCTCGACGGTCTCTCTTTCGCTGATGCTTCGGATGGCGAGCGGGCGAGGCGCCACGCCTGACCGGGCCGCGGCGTTGGGCGATGCCGGTCAACGGCGGGCGATCCGCATGATCTTCGCCGAAGCGCTGCGCGGGCTGCCGACCCTGTATCCGCCCGTGCGGGACGCTCTTTCGCGGGTGGCGGTGCCATCGCTGGTCGTGTGGGGGGATAAGGACCCGTTCTTCGATGTCGAGCAAGGCCGGCGAACCGCCGACGTCCTTCCCCATTCGCGCTTCGTGGTCTACGACGGAGCGGGCCATTTCATCCCGGAGGAACGCCCTGACCTGCTTGCCGCCGATCTGCTCACATTGCTCGCAGAGACCGAGTGACTTCGTCGGTCGGGCGGCTATCCGGTTTCGTGCTTGTGTTCGAGGAAGTACGCGCCCAGAGCGGCGGCCAGCGCTGCGAAGAAGACGGCCGAATACGTCGCGAGCAGAACCTCCATCGTCTGCGCAAACACTGACGGCGCACGCAAGGGTTCTCCG
>DATLFO010000128.1:0-7789 GCA_035541035.1 Actinomycetota bacterium | reverse complement strand
GTTCGCCGACGGTGTGTCGAACACCGACCAGTCGCTCATCGCCGTCGGCAACTCGCTGATCGCCGAGAACAACTACGGCTACTCGGGTCCGCTCGCGACGCAGAGCGGCGGCGTGACCGAGCCGGGGCTTGCGCGCGTGGACGTCGACCCGTCTGCCGGCACCTGCACCGTGGCGTGGACGAGCAACGAGCGCGCCCCCTCGGTCGTGCCGAAGGTCTCGCTCGCCAACGGCCTGGTCTACACGTACACGAAGGATCCGCAACCGGACGGCTCGGACGCCTGGTACTTCACCGCGCTGGACTTCCGGACGGGCGCAACGGTCTACAAGGTCCGGACCGGGCTCGGGCTCGGCTTCAACAACAACTACGCGCCGGTGACGCTCGGACCGGACGGCACGGCCTACGTCGGAGTCCTGGGCGGGCTGATCGCGATCACCGATTCTTCATCCTGATCCGGCCGCTTTCGTCGAGAGGCAGGGCGGCCTCCCTGCGTCGCATCCGGGGTCAGCTCGTCTCGATGTCGACGACGGTTTTCAGGGCGGACGCGGCGCCGGCGCCGTAGGTTCCCTCGACGGGCGCGGTCGCGGCCGGGTCGGCGGCGGCCGCGACCGCGACGTGCGTGTCGGCGACCGCAATGCCGCCGGTCGCGTCGTAGCCACGCCACCCCCCGTCGGGCAGGTAGACCTCGGCCCAGGCGTGAAGCTCGCCGGGAAATCCGTCTTCAGGCGTTGTGTAGCCGCTGACGAATCGCGCGGCGAATCCCGCCGCGCGCGCGCTCTCGACGTAGGTGACGGCAACGTCGCGGCACGCGCCGTGGCCGGCCGACAACGTCTCGGATGGGAGGCGAGGCGGGCCTTCGGGCCGCCGCTCGTGCACAACGGTGGCGGCGATGCGCGAACACAGCAGCGACAGGAACGCGGACGCGGATCCTGCGGACTCCTTCAAGATCTCATCGGAAAGATCGGCGGCCGCGGGATCGCCGCCGAAGCGAAGCTCGCGCGTCAGGGCCGCCGCCTCGCGCGGGCCGTAGCGCATCGGCGCCACGCAGATGCCGGGATCGATCACCCAGTCGTAGGGATTGGCCCGCAGCGTCTCGGCCTCGAACGAGGTCTCGACCGTCAAGGACGAGGTCTCGCCCTCGAACCACAAACGCGTGACGGAGATGCCTTCGGCGTCGAGCATCTCGGAGCGACCCGACGGCGCCGGGTCGCACGCAAGCGAAAACGACGCGAGCCGCTGCGTGCCGTCGTCACGCGGCCGGAGCCGAACGGTCAGGGCGCCGAGCGGCACGGCGCGGTCGTATCCGTATCGGGTGAGGTGACGAACCCGGAAGCGCATGCGGCCGCCGTCTCAGGACTCGCGGGATGCGCCCGGCATCGGGCGGACGTTGTCGGGCTTGGTCACGGAAGGAAAGACGGCCTCCAGCCAGCGCGAGGGAACCTCGTCGATGAGCCGTCGCAGGTTGCGGTTCCACATCTGCGACACCTCGCTCAGCTCCTCGAACTCGTAGCGGTGCTCGCGCATCGAGAACGAGTCGTTCCGGTACACCACGATGTCGATGGGGAAGTCCACGTCGGTCGCGCTCGTCCGGGTCGCGTCGAAGGCGAGATAGCCGATCTTGAGCGCCTGCTCCAGCGGCGCGTCGTAGCCGAGCGCACGGTCGAGCAGCGGCTTGCCGTAGCCGGTCTCGCCGATGATGAAGTACGGGGTGCCGCGCGTGACCTCGACCCAGTTGCCCTGCGGGTAGAGCATGTAGAGCATCGGTTCGGCGTCCTCATCGAGCTGGCCGCCCACGAGCGTGTGCAGGTTGAACGCGAGACCGGCCTCGGCGAGCGCCTCGCCGTCCTCCTTCGCAACGCGCCGGACCTGCTCCGCGAACGCGTTCGCGACCTGATACAGGCGCGTGAACGCCGGTTCGTCGCGCGCCACGATCTCGTCGAAGTAGGTCAGGGCTTTGTCGCGGACCGACCGCAGGCCGGACGTCATCATGAACAGTGAGTGCCGGTCGTGCTCACGGATCGAAATCTTTCGTGCCGTGATCGCTTCGGCGCCGGAGGTGATTCGCGTGTCGGCGATCCCCACGATGCCGTCGCGAACCTTCATTCCGAGGCAGAACGTCATTGATTTCCTCCCCTGGCGACCCCGGCCGGCCGGAGCGCGAAGAATCCTTCGTAGATGGCGTCGTCCACCGTATTCAGGTCCCTCTGTAGCTGATCCAAGAATTCGTGCAGGCCTGCCGCGACGATCTCGCCGATCCCGGAGTAAGCGAGCATGGAGCCTAACCTGCCGAGCATCTGCTCCGCCTTGTTGGAGAAGGTCTCGCTCTGTGTTCCCGTAATCCTTCTGAGCGAAAGATCGGCCAGGTGGACGCAGAACTGCACCGAGCGAGGGAACTCCCGGTCCAGAAGCAAGAACCCGGCCACCCGTTCCGGGGCGATTCGCCCGTATCGCTTGCGATACATCTCCAGCGCACTCGCCGATTTCAGCAGCGCCGTCCACTGCAGGTCGTCCAGCGGCGTCCCCACGTCGGTCACGTTGGGAAGCAAGATGAAGTATTTGACGTCCAGGATCCGCGACGTCTTGTCCGCTCGCTCGAGCATCCGCGCGATGCGGCCCCAATGCCAGCCTTCGCTTCGCGAGGTGGTCGCGTCCACCACGCCCTGGATCAGGCTGCCGGTGCGCTTGACCGAGGCCAGGAAGCGGTACGGATCCGAGCCGATGCTGCCCAGCGAGGCTTCGTGACGCACCATTCGGTAGAAGCCGTTGATCTCCTCCCACGTCTCGATCGTGATCTGGTCGCGGACCGAGCGCGCGTTCTCGCGGGCGCGCTCGACGCAGCTCAGAATCGAGTTCGGGTTCTCGCGATCGAAGGCCATGAACTTGATCACGTTCGCACGCGTGGGCTTGTCGTAGCGGGCGTGGAACTGCGGCAGCGCGGCGGTGGTCGCGATCAGCGGCAGCCATTGCTCGTCGCCGGTGCGCACGTCCAGCGTCAGGTGATAGTTGACGTCGATGAAGCGTGCGATGTTATCCGCCCGCTCGAGATAGCGGTTCATCCAGTAGATGGCATCGGCGACGCGGCTCAGCATGCCTACCTCGACAGCACCCAGGTGTCTTTGCTCCCGCCGCCTTGCGAGGAGTTGACCACCAGCGAGCCCGGCGTGAGCGCCACGCGGGTGAGCCCGCCCGGCATGACCCAGGGCGTCTCGCCGTGCAGGACGAACGGCCGAAGATCGACGTGCCGGCCGGCGAACGAGCCGTCCTCCGTGATCACGGGCACCCGCGACAGCGCGATCGTGGGCTGGGCGATGTAGTTGCGCGGGTTCGCCTCGATCCGCCGCGCGAACTCGTCGCGTTCCTCGGCGGTGGCGTGCGGGCCGATCAGCATGCCGTACCCGCCCGAGTCGTTGGCGGTCTTGACGACGAGCTCGTCGAGGTGGGCGATCACGTAGCGGCGCTGCTCGTCCTCGCCGCACACGTAGGTCGGCACGTTCGGAAGGATCGGATCCTGTTCCAGGTAGTACCGGATCATCTGCGGCACGTAGGCGTAGATCACCTTGTCGTCGGCGATCCCGGTGCCGGGCGCGTTCGCGAGCGCGACCCGGCCGGCGCGGTAGACGTCCATCAGGCCGGGCACGCCCAGCGCCGACTCGGGCCGGAACGTCAGTGGATCGAGGAAGTCGTCGTCGATGCGCCGGTAGATCACGTCCACGCGGCGGGACCCTTTCGTCGTTCGCATCGTGACGAAGCCGCCCTCGACGACCAGGTCGCGTCCTTCGACCAGCTCCACCCCCATCTGGCGCGCAAGGAACGCGTGCTCGAAGTAGGCCGAGTTGTAGAGGCCCGGGGTGAGCACCACCACGACCGGGTTCGACACGGCCGCGGGCGCGAGGCGCTGAAGCGTCTCGAGCAGCCGGCTCGGGTAATCCTCGACGGCGCGCACGCCGGCCGCCGCGAACACGGCCGGGAACGTGCGCTTCAAAAGCTGCCGGTTCTCGAGCACGTAGGACACGCCCGACGGGCTGCGAAGGTTGTCCTCGAGCACGAACCAGCGTCCGTCGCGGTCGCGGATCAGATCCGTCCCGGTCACGTGGCACCAGACACCGCCCGGCGGGTTGAGGCCCTCGCACGCGGGGAGGTAGGTCTTGGCGCCTTCCACCAGATGCGCGGGAACGATGCCGTCCTTGACGATCCGCTGATCGTGGTAGACGTCGTCGAGGAACAAGTTCAGAGCCATGATCCGCTGCGCGAGGCCGCGCTCGATCGGCTCCCAGTCCTCGGCCGGGATGATGCGCGGCACCAGGTCGAAGGGAAAGATCTTCTCGGTGCCGCCGTCGGTGCCGGCGTTGAAGGTTACGCCCAAATCCATCAGCGCGGCCTCGGCGGCGCGCTGTCGCCGCAGCAGCTCGCCTTCGGATAGGCCTTCGATCCGGTCGATCAGCGCGCGGTAGGCCTCGCGAGGCACGCCGGGGGCCTGGAACATCTCGTCGTAGAAGCCCCCAAGGTCGTAGCCGTCGAAGCGCATACCGCCATCATCAGGGAGCCGCGCCCCCGGGGACAACAAGCCGGCAAACCCGCCGTACTACGATTCGGCGGGCAACACGGTGCCCGAGACCTCGCCGAGCGCGATCCGCGGCAGCCCGTCGTAGCCCCCGCACACGCCGCGCATCACGACCGTGTCGCCGTCCTCGAGCCAGGCGCGCTCTTCGCCGCCCTGCAGCGGAACCGGCGCCGCGCCGTTCCAGGACAGCTCGATCATCGAGCCGAACGTGCCCGCCTCCGAGCCCGAGATCGTCCCGGACGCGAACAGGTCGCCGGCTCTCGCGGTCGCCCCGTTGACGGTCGCATGCGCGAGCTGCTGCGCCATCGTCCAATACAGGTTGCGCGCGTTCGTCCGCGCGATCACCGTCGGCGCACCGCCGCCGGCCGTCAGCTCGACGCTCAGGTCGGCGTCCAGGACCCGGTCGCCGTCGCAGCGCAGGTACGGCAGCGGCGGCGGCTCCTGCGGCGGCGCCGGCACGCGGTAGGGCGCGAGCGCGTCGAGCGGCACGACCCACGACGAGATCGACGTCGCGAAGGACTTGCCGAGGAACGGGCCGAGCGGCTGATACTCCCAGGCCTGGATGTCGCGCGCGCTCCAGTCGTTGACCAGCACCACGCCGAAAATGTGCTCCTCGGCCGCCGCGACCGGCACTGCCCGGCCGAGCATGTTCGCGTCGCCGGTCACGAATCCGAGCTCGAGCTCGAAGTCGAGCCGCACCGACGGCCCGAAGGACGGCGCGTCCGCGTCCGGTGGCTTGCGTTGCCCGGCGGGCCTGCGGACCGGCGTGCCCGACACCACGATCGTGCCGGAGCGTCCGTGATAGCCGACCGGCAGATGCCGCCAGTTCGCAAGCAGCGGTTCGGCGTCCGGCCGGAAGATGCGTCCGAGGTTCGTCGCGTGCTGGATCGAGGAGTAGAAGTCGACGTAGTCGCCGACCGCGACCGGCATCTGCATCGTCGCCTCGCGCATCGACACCAGCGCTCCGGGCCGGGCCAGCCGGATCTCGTCGTTGCCCTCGGCGAGCAGCGCGGCGAGGCGCGCGCGCAGCGCGCGCCACGCGCCGGCGCCGAGCGAGAGCAGCCCGTTGAGCGTGTCGCCCGCGAACGTGCCGCGCGGAACCGGCAGCAGCCCATCCTCGTCGCAGGCCGTCAGATCCAGGATCGAATCGCCGATCGCGGCACCGGCACGCGGCGCGCCTCCGGCGCGGAAGATGCCCAGCGGCAGGCTCTCGATCGGATAGCCCGAGTCCTCGGCATTCGGAACCCAGGTGCGAATCCTGTCGCTCACGCCGGCAGCACTCCCAGAGCGATGAGATCCTCGACGGGCTCGTCGAACGAGCACGATCCGATCGACGCGAACAGATGCTCGCGCGCACCCACGCACGCCGCCGCGTCGAAATCGCGGCCGCGCACGGTCAGAGAGGCCGCCGTCAGCGTGATCGCGCTCGTGTCGCGCTCGTCCACGATCGATGCGACCTCGACCTGGTCCGCGCCCGTCCAGGCGGCGACCGCGGCGGCGCAGATGTTCAGGAACCCGTGCTGCGACTCCGTGCGATACGGGTGATGCAGCCCGGCGGTCGCCTTCATCGGCACGCGTGCGTCGCGGCAGGCGACCATCGTCGCGGCGATCGACTCCGGCGACGGCATCGCGTCCCCGCCGCAGCGGATCTTCACCCCGATGCCCGGCTGGCCGTTCACGATCTCGATGACCGCGAGCGCAGCGGCGGGGATCTCGACGTAAAGCGGCCATTCGCCGGCGCGCGCGAGCAGGCCCGCGACCGCATCCTCGGGCGGTACCGCGGGCAGCTTCGCCTCGGACTGTTCGATGACGATCCGGCCGCCGGACCGGTCGGCCGCGTCCCCGGCGCTCATGGCCGCGTCGGGCGTGTCCAGGATCACGCTGACACGAACCGGGCTCCCGGCGGCGTGCTCGATCAGCGAGGCGAGCTTGACGGCCGGGCACACGAAGCGGCCGAGCATCCAGGCGTGCGGGCCGGTGCGTGCGCGCTCGTGTCCCGCCACGGCATCGGGCATCGCCAGCGACGCGGGTGGAAACAAGCCGGCGTCGTCGAAGAGCGCGCCCAAGAGCGCGCGCCGCGCGTCGGTCTGCGTTGACGGGCCGGTCACGGCGTCCAAGCGTACCGGCGCCGCCCACGATCGCGCGGGAAGCCCCGCTGGACCGGTGCTATCCGGCCTCGGGCGGCGGCGCAGGCGTCCATGCGGGCCATTCGATACGAGCGACCGTTCCGCCGCCGGGACGCGGCTCGAGCGCGAGCGAGGCGGACGACCGGGCGCACAGCCGTGCGCCGATGGCCAGACCGAGACCATGACCCGGCTCCTTGCGCGAACCGCGGTAGAACGCGGCGAAGACCCGGTCGCGCTCGCCGTCGGGCACGCCGGGACCGCGGTCGGCGACCGAGACCACGACCCGATCGTCCCCGCCGGATACCCGCACGTCCACGTGCGCGCCGGGCGCCGAATACTTGACCGCGTTGTCGAGCACGTTGAACAGGACCTCCTCGAACGCGCCGGTGGGCGCGGCGATCACGGCGTCGTCGGGATCGTCGCCGACGAGCACCGCGATGCGCCGCAGCTCGGCGAGCGGGCCGACGCGCCCTACGACCTCGCGCACCGCCGGGCCGACCGGCACCGGCCGCGCTTCGAGCGCGGCCTCGGCGGCGGACAGATCCAGCAAGCGTCGCGTCAGCGCGGTGAGCCGGTCCACCTCTTCGCTCATCTCGTCGAGGTCCTCCAGCGCCTGCGCGTCGGTGATCGCGCCCAGCGCCCGGATCTCGTCGATCCGGATCTTGATCGCAGCAAGCGGCGTGCGCAGCTGATGCGAGGCCGCGGCCACGAAGTCCTTCTCGCGCCGCACCAGACGGCCGATCTCGGAGCCCATCTCGTTGAGGCGCGCGGCGAGCGCCGCGATCTCGTCGGGTCCTTCGACGGGGATGCGCTCGTCCCAGTGTCCTTCGCCGAAGCGGGCGGCGCCGTCGGCGACCTGCTCGAGCCGCCGGGTGATCCGCGACGCGAGCGTCGAGCCCACGATGGCCGCGACCACGAGCATGAGCGCGCCGACGGTCGCCGACACGATCCAGGTCTCGCGGTTGAGCCGCTCCACCGGATCGAGCGACAGCGACACCCACAGCACGCCGTTCATGCTGGGGATGGGAGCGGCCACGAAGAGCCGCCGTCCGCGTGGCGAGTCGCCGATGCGATGCTCGGGCGAGCCGGCGCGTGCGGCTGCG
>DATLFO010000127.1:0-5660 GCA_035541035.1 Actinomycetota bacterium | reverse complement strand
CAGCGTGCCCGGCCCGAGCAGGTCCCGGGGGAGCGGCAGCGTGTCCTCCAGGTTCTCGGTCGCAAGGATCGGCCCGCCTGCCGCGATCCGGCCGATCAGTGGGACGTGCTCGACGTTGCCGGCCTCGACGGGCATGCCTTCGGAGTCCATGCGCACCACGATCGCCCGGGGCTTGGACGGATCCTTCGATAGGTAGCCCGCTCGGGCCAGCGTGGCGAGCTGCGCGTGCACGCTGGAAGGGGAGTTCAGGCCCACGGCCTCACCGATCTCCCGGACGGACGGCGGATAGCCGCGGTCTTCGGTGACGGTCCGGATGAACTCCAAGATCTGTTGCTGGCGCTTGGTCAGGTCGCTCATCGGTCCTCCCGGTCGGCCGTGTCGGCGGAAAGCGAGCAAACGCTACCACGAACGTGCGTTCGGATCAAACATCTGTTCGATTTCGGCCTTGACCGGACCGAACGCCTGTTCGATAGTGTCGGTGCCCGGGTCTAGCCTGGGTTCGACCGGAAGAGTCTCGATCGATCGAAGGAGCTGAGCAGCATGAAGGGCCTGAAACGCTTCTGGATCGCGATCCCGCTTGCCGTGGGGATCCTGATCGGCGGGGCGGCCAACGTGACCGCGCGCCAAGACCACCCGGCGCCGTTCCGGGGCACCGTCCACCAGGTCCGGCTTGGGGAAACCCTGTGGGAAATCGCCAAGGACGCCCACCCCGGCTCGGACCCGAGGCGCATGGTCTCGAGGATCAAGTCCGAGAACGGGTTGCGGTCGTCGGTGGTGCGCCCGGGGCAGAAGTTGCGAATTCCGGCGCCCTGACCAGCAGTTTTCTCCGCCTCTTCCATGATCCTTGAACGCGCGTATCTTGTGTGATAGATTCTCTCCAACCACAAGATATTGTGGTTTCCGGCTGGTATCCCCAACATGTAGTCCCTGATGTTGTCCACAGCGGTGGACAACGGGGATGCGCCGGCGGATGGGATCGCGATCGAAAGGGTTCGGGTGCGGTGCCCTTACTGCAGGTCGGTCGAGGACAAGGTCGTGGATTCGCGGATGGCCGAGGAAGGCGCCGCGATCCGGAGGCGACGCGAATGCCTGGCATGCGGAAAGCGGTTCACGACCTTCGAGCGGGCCGAAGGGGTCACGCTCTGGGTGGTGAAGCGCTCCGGTGAGCGGGTTGCCTACGACCGCAGCAAGGTCGTCGAAGGCCTTCGGAGGGCGTGTGTGAACCGGCCGGTGGCGAGCGAGGAGATCCAGCGCGTGGCGGACGAGATCGAGGAAGCGATGAGGGCCCCGGGTGTGAACGAGGTCCGCAGCCAAGACGTCGGTATCGCCGTCCTGGATCGCCTCCGCGAGCTGGACGAGGTCGCCTACATCCGGTTCGCCAGCGTCTACAAGGACTTCCAGGAACTGACCGACTTCGAGCGCGAGGTGGGCCTGCTGCTGCAGAAGAAGACGCCTCCGAAGTCCTCGGGCCCCGGATCCCAGACGAACGGCCCCGACGGATAGCGGCGAGGACGGATACCGGCGGGCCGGAACGCGACAGGACCTGGTTGACGGCGAGAGAACGGTTCAGGGGAGGGGCACAGTGGCCAAGACGGAACGAGCGATGGAGAAGGGCCTCAAGGTCAAGCGGTACTTCACCACGCAGGGGAAGCATCCCTACGACGAGATCGAGTGGGACGTCCGGGACGCAATCATCCCGAACTACAAGGACGGCGGAAACGCCTTCGAGCAACGCGCGGTGGAGTTCCCCTCGCTGTGGTCGATGAACGCCACCAACATCGTGGCGCAGAAGTACTTCCGCGGGCCGCTCGGCTCTCCCCAGCGCGAAAGCTCCGTTCGCCAGCTGATCGACCGGGTCGCCGACACCATCACCGCTTGGGGTTGGAAGGACGGCTACTTCGCCACCGAGGAGGACCGGCAGACCTTCAACGCCGAGCTCAAGCACATCCTGGTCACGCAGAAGGCCGCATTCAACTCTCCCGTCTGGTTCAACGTCGGCAGCGAAGATCATCCCCAGTGCAGCGCGTGCTTCATCCTGGCCGTCGAGGACAAGATGAGCTCGATCCTGAACTGGTACGTCGAAGAGGGAACGATCTTCAAGGGTGGATCGGGCTCGGGCATCAACCTGTCCACGATCCGGTCGTCGAAGGAGCGGCTCTCCTCGGGCGGCGAGGCGAGCGGGCCGGTGTCGTTCATGCGCGGCGCGGACGCCAGTGCGGGCACGATCAAGTCGGGTGGCAAGACCCGCCGCGCGGCCAAGATGGTGATCTTGAACGTGGATCATCCCGACGTCGAGCACTTCGTCTGGTGCAAGGCCGTCGAGGAACGCAAGGCGCGTGTGTTGCGCGACAACGGCTTCGACATGGATCTGGACGGCAGCGACTCGCATTCGATCCAGTACCAGAACGCCAACAACTCGGTCCGCGTCACCGACGATTTCATGCAGGCGTACCTCAATGACGCCGATTGGGATCTGCGCGCGGTCAAGACCGGCGAGCCGGTCGAACAGATCCGCGCCCGTCATCTGATGCGCCAGATCGCAACGGCAGCGTGGGAGTGCGCCGACCCGGGCATGCAGTACGACACCACCATCAACGACTGGCACACGTGCCCGGCGTCCGGGCGCATCAACGCGTCGAACCCGTGCAGCGAGTACATGCACTTGGACAACTCGGCGTGCAACCTGGCGTCGCTGAACCTCATGAAGTTCCTCGACGCCGACCTGAACTTCGACATCCAGGCGTTCCGCCACGCGGTGGACATCATCTTCTTGTCGCAGGAGATCCTGGTGTCGAACTCGTCGTACCCGACCGAGGCGATCGGCAAGAACGCCGAGGACTTCCGCGAGCTCGGCATCGGCTACGCCAACCTGGGCGCGCTGCTGATGAGCCGTGGCTTGCCCTACGACAGCGAGGGGGGCCGCGCGTGGGCCGGCGCGATCACGGCGCTGATGACCGGCTGGGCCTATCGCGTCAGCGCGAAGGTCGCCGAAAAGAAGGGCCCGTACAACGGCTACCCGCCGAACCGCGAGGCGCACCTGCGCGTGATGCGTAAGCACCGCGCCGCGGTGGACGACATCGACCCCGAGCTGGTCCCCGAAGGGCTGCTGCAAGCCGCCAAGGGCTCGTGGGACGACGCGATCACCATGGGCGAGGAGCACGGCTATCGGAACTCGCAGGCCTCGGTGCTCGCCCCGACGGGCACGATCGGTCTGATGATGGACTGCGACACCACCGGCATCGAGCCGGACCTCGCGCTGGTCAAGACCAAGAAGCTGGTCGGCGGCGGCACGATGAAGATTGTCAACCAGACCGTGCCGCGCGCGCTGACGCGCCTCGGCTACAACCAGCAGCAGGTCGAGGAGATCACCGCCTACATCCACGAGCACAACAACGTCGAAGGCGCGCCGCACCTGCGGCCCGAGCACTATCCCGTGTTCGATTGCGCGATGGGTGAGCGCACCATTCACTACATGGGCCACGTCAAGATGATGGCGGCGGTGCAGCCGTTCATCTCCGGCGCGATCTCCAAGACCATTAACATGCCCGAGTCCGCGACGGTCGAGGACGTCGAGGACCTGCTGGTCGAAGGATGGCGTCTGGGCTTGAAGGCCGTCGCGATTTACCGCGACAACTGCAAGGTCGCCCAGCCCCTGTCGGCCGACAAGAAGAAGACCGCGGCCGCGCCGGCCGCGAGCGCCGAACCGGTTGACGCGCCCAAGACGCTCGCGGACCGCAAGCGTCTGCCGAAGTCGCGTCCGTCGCGCACGATCTCGTTCCGCGTCGGCGACCAAGAGGGCTACATGACCGCCGGCATGTACCCCGACGACGGGGTCGGCGAGGTCTTCCTGAAGGTATCCAAGCAGGGCTCGACCGTCTCAGGTGTCATGGACGCGCTGGCGATCGCCGTGTCGATTGGGCTGCAGTACGGCGTGCCGCTCGAGGCCTACGTGTCGAAGTTCATCAACATGCGCTTCGAGCCGCTCGGCATGACTGACGATCCCGACATCCGGATGGCGCAGTCGCTGGTGGACTACATCTTCCGCCGTCTGGCGATCGAGTTTCTGCCCGAAGAGGTGCGCGCGGATCTCGGCATCCGGACCACGGAAGAGCGCAAGGACGAGGTCGCGGGCAAGGCGCAGCCGCAGGCGGCAACCGTCGAGATCACCCCGGCTCCGGCCGGATCGGGTCCGGCCGCGCCGTCGGTCAAGGCCGCCGATGCGCCCTATTGCTACAACTGCGGCAACCAGATGCGGCCCGCCGGCTCGTGCTTCGTGTGCGAATCCTGCGGATCGACGTCCGGCTGCAGCTGATCCGATAGTCGTCGCGCCCCCGGCTCCGCATTCGTGCGGCCCACGAGTCGGGGGCGCGACATATTTCAAGGGGAGCCATGAAGCTTTCGATCAAGAGGCTGGATCCGGGAATCGATCTGCCCGTTCAGGCAAACCGGGGGGATGCCGGGCTGGATCTTCGCTCCACGCTGGATCTGACGATCAAGCCGGGGGAGCGGGCCGTCGTGCCGGCGGGGATCGCGGTGGCGATCCCAGAGGGGTACGCAGGGTTCGTGCAGCCACGATCGGGGCTGGCCGCACGGCACGGGCTCGGCATCGTGAACTCGCCCGGCCTGATCGACGCGGGTTATCGGGGCGAGATCAAGGTCGTGCTCGTCAACCTGGACCCGAGTGAGGCTGTCGAGATATCCCGGGGGGACCGTATCGCGCAGCTGGTCGTCCTGCCCGTTCCGCAGGTCCAGGTCATCGAGGTCGACGAGCTGCCCGGGAGCGAGCGCGGTGAAAGCGGGTTCGGATCGAGCGGCCGCTAGCAGGGATTTTCCCGTTCTGCGGTGCATGTGGTGCAGGCCGCCGCAAGGTTGGTACAATCGCGGTTCCGTTCCACGCGGGCGTGGCTCAGTGGTAGAGCATCACCTTGCCAAGGTGAGGGTCGCCAGTTCGAATCTGGTCGCCCGCTCCATATCGAAACAACTTCGGGCCGGCACTTGTGCCGGCCCGAAGTCTGGCGGCGTGGCCGAGTGGTTAGGCAAGGGACTGCAAATCCCTGCACTCCGGTTCAATTCCGGACGCCGCCTCCAAACAGAAACCCCCGCGTGAGCAGGGGTTTCGTCATTTCCGGATTCAGCAACGGAATCAGACCGGCGGTGGGGGGATGCCGATCCCGGCCTCGCCGACGAACACGTAGCCGCCTTGCGGGATCAGCCGGTCGTGCGAGATGTAGTACTGAGCGCGAATGAACCCGTCGAAGAGCGAGATTCGGACGCCGGTGTAGTCGCGGACCAGTGCGTAGTTTCCGGCTGCGACGTCTCGCTGCAGCGAGGTGATAGCCCCGACGAAGTTCTCCTCGCCCACGGGCGGATCCGACGACGTGTCGATCCATGCGCGCCCGTACGCGCGGCCCGAATCCGACGCGCCCTCCCATTGCGCGCGAGTCGCACCGAGCGACGACGGGTCCTGCGCCTGCGCCCAGCGCTGGAAGTCGCCGATCGAGAAGTACTCCATGGCTCGGGACGCGGCGGCATGCTTGCCTTCCTGGACCCAGCGCGCGACGCGGGTCAGCGTTGCGGTGGGGAAGTCCTCGCGGTAGGCGAGCGTGGTGATGCGGTACCACTCCAGGCCCGGCTGCCACAGGACACCGGTCGTGTAGAGC
>DATLFO010000126.1:0-10931 GCA_035541035.1 Actinomycetota bacterium | reverse complement strand
CACCGATGAGGGCGAGGGCGAGAGCTCGGCGGCGGGCGGCGAGATGACGATCGGGATGGACCTGTTCGACTTCGGAACCAAGGTCGAGGTCTCGGCGCCTCCGGCCGACCAGACTTCGGACTACTCCGAGCTGGCGAAGCTCGGCGCCGGCGGCTGATCAGGGCTCGCTAGCGGTAGCGCTTGCGCTCGAACACGTCCGAGGTCATCGACACGACCCGGTCGAGGAACAGCAGGCCGTTGACGTGGTCGATCTCGTGCTGGAACGCGCGGGCCTCGAACGCGTCCGCCTCGATCTCGACCGTCTCGCCCGCCGGCGACAGGCCGCGCACGCGGACCCATTGCGCTCGGCGCACGTTGCCGGTGAAGTCGGGCAAGCTCATGCACCCTTCGCGTGCCAGCTCGCTGCCGTCGTGCGCGACGATCTCGGGGTTGATCATCACGACAAGGCCGGCGCACGATCGGGCTTTCTTGTGGCCGGTCACGTCGAGTGCGAACGCGCTCACGCCGAGCCCGATCTGCGGAGCCGCAAGCCCGACGCAAGCCGGAGAGGCACGCATCGTCTCGATCAGATCCGCGGCGATGGCTTCGGCCTCGGGTCCCGGATCGAGGGTCGCGGCCGGGCTCTTGAGCACCGCGGCCGGGTAGCGAACGACGTCGCGAACGGCCACCGCTACAGCGTGTCGGCCTCGGCCGGCCGCAGCGACACGTCCACGCCGAGGTCGGCTCCCAGATGCTTGAGGCCGTCGTCGAGGGCTGCGGCGTTCAGCCCGGCGGGCACGGTGACCTCCATGATCATCACGTAGACGGGCGGGTCGTCTCCGATCACGCGGGTGGCGAGATCGGTGACGTTGATCGAGCGTTCCGCGAGCGCCTCGGTCACCCGGTAGACGATCCCAGGATGGTCGGCGCCGTAGACCGACAGCGTGAACGCCGCGCCTTCGGACGCCGCGGACGCCGCGTCCTCGACCGCGCGCACCGCAACGGTCAGGTCCAGGCTCGCGGTCGCGGCCGCGAGGTCTCGCTCGAGCGTCTGCGCGTCGGCGTCGGTCGCCACGATCAGCATCATCGAAAAATGCCCGCCCAGGATCGCCATGCGCGAGTCCTCGATGTTGGCGCCGTGCTCGAACAGGACCTTGCTGACGGCGGCGGCGATGCCGGGACGATCCCGGCCCACGGCGGTGACGGCCACGTGCATGAGGCCGAGCATACCGGCCGGCGCGCGGCGGGCATACCATGCGGCGATGCGCCGATCCGCCCGAGCCCTGTTCGTTGGGCTGATCCTGCTGCTCGCCGCGTGCGGCGGCTCGAACGGCGACGGCGAGGTTCGCGTCGCGATCATCGAAGGCGCGCGGCGCGCGGTGGTCACCGCCGAGGTCGCGTCCACGCCCGATCAGCGGGCGACCGGGCTGATGGGACGCCGCGAGATCCCGGAGGCACGCGGCATGCTCTTCGTCTTTCCGTCTCCCACGCGCGGCGGCTTCTGGATGAAGAACACGCTCGTGCCGCTTCGAATCTTCTTCATTCGTGCCGGCACCGTGGTGGATGTCCGCGAGATGCAGCCCTGCACGGCCGATCCCTGCCCGCTCACCATTCCCGACGAGCCCTACGATCGGGCGCTCGAGGTGCCGCTGACCGCTCTGGCCGGCTTCGGACCGGGAGCGCGGGTCGAGGTCGAAGGCCGCGTCCCGCAGCCGGTGTGACCCGTTCGGCCGGGCCGCATGTGAAACCGGACGCGCGCGGCGGTAGCCTCGCGACAGTCAAAGCGGCACCGAACGGGAGCGAGCATGGGAGAGCGGGTCTACAGCGTGGTCATCGCCGGTGCGCTCGGCATGATCAAGTCGATGAGGTGGCCGGTGACCGTGGTGGGCGGCGAGCACGTGCCGGCGAGCGGTCCGGCGATCCTGGCGTCGAACCACATCGGGTATCTGGATTTCGTGTTCGGCGGCTACGCGGCGCGCGAGCAGGGCCGGCGCGTGCGCTTCCTGGCCAAGAAGGAGATCTTCGACAAGGGCGGCGTCGGCTGGTTCATGCGGCAGATGGGCCACATCCCGGTGGACCGGCACGGTGCCGCCGACGCGAGCGTGCGGGCCGCCGTCACGGCGCTGCAGGCGGGCGAGGTCATCGGGATGTTCCCGGAGGCGACGATCAGCCCGTCGTTCGTTCCTCGCAAGGGAAAGACGGGCACGGTTCGCGCGGCGCGCGAGACCGGCGCGCCGATCATCCCGGTGGCGGTCTGGGGCACTCAGCGGATCCTGACGAAGTGGCGGCCGCGGAACTTCAAGCGCAACATCCCGATCGTGGTGGTGGTGGGCGAGCCGCTCGAGATGATCGAGGGTGAGGACGCCGAGGCCGCGACCACGCGCCTCATGGCTCGGATCACCGAGCTGCTGGAGCACGCGCAGCGCATCTACCCGGCGAAGCCTCGGGGCGATGCCGACCGGTGGTGGCTTCCCGCCCATCTCGGCGGAGCGGCTCCGACGTTCGAGGAGGCAGAGCGGCGGCTCGCCGAGGAGCAGGCAGCACGCAAGGCCCGGCGGGCCTCTGAAGGCCCCCCACGTTAGCCGACAATCCCGACAATCTGCCCGGCCTTCTGCTATTCCACCAGGGGTTTTCCCGTCTTTAGCCTGTGGCGAGCATGAAACTTGACATAGACAGGCTCAAGTTCTTAAACTCTCCTTCGTCAAGCTTCCCGAGGCGTGGGCCCGGGGTCCGGCAGTGGACGAGGGAGATCTGAACATGGCCAAAGTCGTAGGCATCGACCTGGGCACGACCAACTCGGTCGTCGCAGTGCTCGAAGGTGGCGATCCCACCGTCATCGCGAACGCCGAGGGCGCGCGCACGACCCCGTCGGTCGTGGCCTTCTCGAAGACCGGCGAGATCCTGGTCGGCGAGGTGGCCAAGCGTCAGGCGATCACCAACCCCGACCGCACCGTCCGCTCCATAAAGCGCGAGATGGGCCGCAAGGACTGGACGCTGGACATCGACGGCAAGAAGTGGACGCCGCAGGAGATCAGTGCGCAGGTGCTGATGAAGCTCAAGCGCGACGCCGAGTCCTACCTCGGCGACAAGGTCACGCAGGCCGTCATCACCGTGCCCGCCTACTTCGACGACGCGCAGCGGCAGGCCACCAAGGAAGCCGGGCAGGTCGCCGGCCTCGAGGTGCTGCGCATCATCAATGAGCCCACCGCAGCCGCGCTCGCCTACGGCCTCGACAAAAACACGACCGATCACACCGTTCTGGTCTTCGACCTCGGTGGCGGCACGTTCGACGTGTCGCTGCTCGAGATCGGCGACGGCGTGTTCGAGGTCAAGGCGACGCACGGCGACACGCAGCTCGGCGGCGACGACTGGGACCAGCGCGTCATCGACTGGATGGTTGCGCAGTTCAAGAACAACCACGGCGTCGACCTGGGCAACGACCGCATGGCGCTGCAGCGGCTGAAGGAAGCCGCCGAGAAGGCCAAGATCGAGCTGTCGCAGACCACCGAGGCCACGATCAACCTGCCGTTCATCACCGCGACCGCCGACGGCCCGCTGCACATGGAGCTCAAGCTCACGCGCACCGAATTCGAGCGCATGACCGCCGATCTGGTCGAGCGCTGCCGTGTGCCGTTCAACCTCGCCATCAAGGATGCGGGCATGGACGTCAAGGACATCGACCACGTCATCCTGGTCGGCGGTTCCTCGCGCATGCCGATGATCCAGAACCTGGTCAAGGAGCTCACCGGCGGCAAGGATCCGCACAAGGGCGTCAACCCCGACGAGGTCGTTGCGGTCGGCGCCGCGATCCAGGCCGGCGTGCTCAAGGGCGAGGTCAAGGATGTGCTGCTGCTCGATGTCACGCCGCTGACGCTGGGCGTCGAGACCAAGGGCGGCATCTTCACCAAGCTGATCGAACGCAACACCACGATCCCGACGCGAAAGAGCGACGTCTTCACCACGGCCGAGGACGGTCAGACGACCGTCGAGATCCACGTGCTGCAGGGTGAGGGCGAGATGGCCACGTCGCCGGCGGTGCGTTCGCTCGGCAAGTTCCAGCTCGTCGGCATCGCGCCGGCGCCGCGCGGCATGCCGCAGATCGAGGTCGCCTTCGACATCGACGCCAATGGCATCGTGCAGGTCTCGGCGAAGGACACCGCGACCGGCAAGGAGCAGGCGATGACGATCACCGGCGGCACCGCGCTGCCGAAGGACGAGATCGACCGGATGATGCGCGAAGCCGAGGCGTCGGCCGACGACGAGAAGAAACGCCGCGCCGAAGCGGAGGCGCGCAACCAGGCCGACAACCTCGTCTACCAGACCGAGAAGATGCTCGGTGAGCACGGCGACAAGCTGCCGGCCGCAGACAAGGACGAGATCCAGAATGCGATCGACGAGACCAAGGAAGCGCTCAAGGGCTCGGACGCACAGGCGATCAACGACGCGGCCGGACGGCTCTCGACCGCCGCGCAGAAGATCGGGCAGGCGATGTACGCGTCGCAGCAGGCCGCGGGTGCGGCCGGGGCGGAGCAAGGCCAGGCCGCGAACGAGCCGCCGCAGGGCGACGTCGTCGACGCCGAGATCGTGGACGAGGGTGAGGGCGCATGACGATCGCGTTCGTTCGCAGGATTCCGGCGGCGCAGGGCCGCCGGACGAGTGGGGGAAACCCCGAGGAGGTGGATACCATGACGAACCTGAGCAAGTGGGATCCCTTCCGGGATCTGCTCGGTATCCAAACCGAGATGACACGCTTGTTCGACCGTGCGTACGGCGACAACGGAACCGGAGCGCGCATGTGGGCGCCGCCGGTCGACATCGCCGAGACGCCGGACGGCTACCGCGTCGTCATCGAGCTGCCCGGCTTCGGACCCGATCAGGTGGACGTCACCGTCACCGACGGTGCGCTCACGGTCAAGGGTGAGCGCAAGTTCTACACCGACGTCGCGGAGGAGAGCTTCCACCGCGTGGAGCGCCGCTTCGGCGCGTTCCAGCGCACGGTGGCGCTTCCGACGCAGGTGCAGGCGGACAGGATCGAAGCGTCGTTCGACAACGGTCTTCTGACCATCGACGTCCCCAAGGCGGAGGCCGTCAAGCCGCGACGCATCGAGATCAAGGCGGGACGATGACCGACGAGGCACGGACGCCCGAGGAGGAGCGCAGGACGCAGGACGGCGAGCAGCCGGCCGCGCCCGAGGCCGCCTCGGGCACGGCCTCGCAGGCCTCGGACGAACGGTCGCGCGCATACTCCGAATCTCCCCCGATGCGCGAAGACGCGTCCGAGGCCCCCGAGGCCGACGAAGGGACCGGCGAAGGGACCGACGAAGGCATGGATCGGGAGATCGGCCGTCTTCGCGACGAGGCGCAGGCGCACCTGGAGGACGCTCGCCGGATCAAGGCAGAGTTCGAGAACTACAAGAAGCGCATGCTGCGCGAGCAGACCACCATCGTCGAGCGCGCCTCCGGCGGATTGATCGAGCGGCTCCTGCCGGTGCTGGATTCGTTCCGGCTCGCGCTGGTCGCGGCCGACCGCACCAAGAACGACCGGGAGTTCCTGCGCGGGGTCGAGCTCGTTTACGGCGAGCTGCTGGAGGTGCTTAAGAAGGAGGGTCTCGAGGAGATCGACGCCGAGGGTAAGCCCTTCGATCCCGAGGTCCACGAGGCCGTGATGCAGGTTTCCTCGCCCGACGTTCCCGACGGGCACGTCGCCGAGGTGATGCGCACCGGCTACACCGTTCGGGGACGCGTGATCCGGCCGGCGATGGTGTCCGTCGGCAAGAGCTGATGCAGGCGACGCGCGAGAGACGATGAACGCGAACTGGCTCGACAAGGACTTCTACGAGATCCTCGGCGTGGCGGAGAACGCGAGCGCCGAAGACATCAAGCGTGCCTATCGAAAGCTCGCGCGCAAGCATCACCCGGACCGCAACCCGGGTGACAAAGCCGCCGAGGAGACGATGAAGAAGATCTCCGAGGCCAACGACGTGCTGTCGGATCCGAAGAAGCGCAGCGAGTACGACCAGATGCGCCGGATGGCTCGCAGCGGCTTCGGTGGCGTGCCCGGCGGTGGCGGTGGCAACGCGAACTTCAACGTCGGCGACCTCGGGGACCTCGGAGGCATCTTCGGCGACCTATTCGGCGGCGGCCGCCGACGTCGCGGGCCCGCGCGCGGACCCGACCTCGAGACCGGAGCCCGCATCACCTTCGATCAGGCCATGGCCGGCGAGACGGTGGCCGTGCGCGTGCAGCGGGACACGCCCTGCGACACCTGCGGCGGGAGCGGGGCAGCGCCGGGAACCGCGCCGTCGGCGTGCCGAAGCTGCGGCGGCAGCGGCATGGTCGGCGAGAACCAAGGACTGTTCTCGTTCCAGCGGCCATGCGGCGCGTGTGGCGGAGCCGGCCGGGTGATCGACACGCCGTGCCCGGCGTGCGCCGGCGACGGATCGGTGCGGCGCAATGACGAGGTGAAGGTCCGGATCCCCGCCGGCATCGCCGACGGCGCGCGCATCCGCGCACGCGGCCGCGGCGGCGCGGGACCACGCGGCGGCCAGCCCGGTGATCTTTTCGTCGTCGTTCGCGTCGCGCCGCATCCGGTGTTCGGCCGAAGCGGTGCCGACCTGACGTTGGACGTGCCGGTGGGCTATGCCGAGGCCGCGCTGGGCGGAGAGATCAAGATCCCGACGCTGGAGGGGCCGGTCACGTTGAAAATCCCGGCCGGCACGCAGCCGGGCCGCACGTTTCGCGTCAAGGGACGCGGCGCGCCCAAGCCCAAGGGCGGCCGCGGCGACCTGCTCGCGACCGTTCGGGTCGTGGTGCCCGAGAACCTTTCCGACGATGAGCGCGCGCTGCTCGAGCAGTTGCGCGCGCGGCAGAACGGCGCGCTTCGCGCGCATCTGGGGGTGTGAAGACGGTGGACTTTCCCACGCCGAAGACGGCCAAGCGCCTGACCGACGACCGCGACCGCGCGTTGTACGTGATCTCGGTCGCCGCCGAGCTTGCCGACGTTCACCCGCAGACCTTGCGCATGTACGAGCGCAAGGGGCTGATCAGCCCGCAGCGAACGGCCGGAAACAACCGGCGCTATTCGCAGCGCGACATCGAACGCGTGCGGCTGATCCAAAGCATGACGCAGGAGCACGGCATGAACCTGGCGGCCGTCGAGGTCGTGATCTCGCTCCAGCGCGAGCTCGACGAGGCCAAACGCCGGCTCGACCAGCTCGAGGACGAGGTCGACCGCGCGCGCCGAGAGCAGGAGCGAGCCGCATCCAGCGGCGGCGCGCTGGTGCTCCGCCGGGACATCCAAGATTTGTTCGGCGCCGGTTAGGAAAGGCACTTCCCCATGGATTTCGAACGATTCACGCTCAAGGCGCAGGAGGCGGTGGCGGGCGCGCAGCGCCTCGCCGCGTCGCGCAACCATCAGGTCGTCGAGCCCGAGCATCTGCTCGACGGACTGCTCGCCGATCCGGAAGGAATCGTCTTCCCGGCCGTCCAGCGGATCGGCGCGTCGCCCCGCACGCTGCGCGACCGCAACGGCGAGATACTCGACCGCATCCCACGCGTATTCGTCGAGGGCGGCGAGGCCAAGGTCGCCGGCTCCCCCGCGCTTGCGCGCGTGCTCGAGCACGCGGTCGAAGAGACGAGGAACCTGAAGGACGACTACACCTCCACCGAGCACCTGCTGCTCGCGCTGACGGAAGTAGCCGGACCGGTTGCATCCCTGCTCAAGAGCGCGGGCGTCACCCGCGACTCGGTCTTGGAAGCGCTGCAGCAGGTTCGCGGATCGCAGCGCGTCACGTCGCAGACGCCCGAGGGCACGTTCCAGTCGCTCGAAAAGTACGGCCGCGACCTGACCGCCGTCGCGCGGTCCGGCAAGCTGGATCCCGTCATCGGACGCGACGACGAGATCCGGCGGGTCATCCAGGTGCTGGCGCGCCGCACCAAGAACAACCCGGTGCTGATCGGCGAGCCGGGCGTGGGCAAGACGGCCATCGTCGAGGGTCTCGCCCAGCGCATCGCCGCCGGCGACGTGCCCGAGGCTCTGAAGAACCGAAAGGTCATCTCACTCGATCTCGCCGGCATGGTCGCCGGAACGAAGTTCCGCGGCGAGTTCGAGGAGCGGCTCAAGGCCGTGCTCAAGGAGATCGCCGAATCCGAAGGCGGCGTGATCACCTTCATCGACGAGCTTCACACGATCGTCGGCGCGGGCGCGGCCGAAGGCTCGATGGACGCGGGCAACATGATCAAGCCGATGCTCGCGCGCGGCGAGCTCCGCATGATCGGCGCGACCACGCTCGACGAGTACCGCAAGCACATCGAGAAGGACGCGGCGCTGGAGCGGCGCTTCCAAACCGTCTTCGTCGGCGAGCCGAGCGTCGAAGACGCCATCTCGATCCTGCGCGGACTCAAGGAACGCTACGAGGTGCATCACGGCGTGCGCATCACCGACGCCGCCCTCGTCGCGGCCGCGATGCTGTCGCACCGGCACGTCTCGGGCCGCTTCCTGCCCGACAAGGCGATCGATCTGGTCGATGAGGCCGCATCGCGCCTGCGCATCGAGATCGACTCGATGCCGACCGAGCTGGACGATCTCACGCGCCAGATCATGCGGCTCGAGATCGAGCGGGCCGCGCTCAAGAAGGAAACCGACGAGGCATCGAAGGAACGCCTCGAGCGCATTGACGCCGAACTCGCCGAGCTTCGCGAACGCGAGACCTCCATGACGGCGCATTGGTCCCAGGAGAAGGAAGCGGTCGAGGCGATTCGGGGCCTCAAGACCAAGATCGAGGACGTGCGCACCAGCGCCGAGCTGGCGGAACGCGATGGCGACCTCGAGCGTGCCGCCGAGCTGCGATACGGAACGCTCGTCAGCCTCGAGCGCGATCTGGCGTCCGCCACCGAAACGCTGGCGTCGCTTCAGACCGATCGCCAGTACCTCAAGGAGGAAGTCGACGAGGAGGACGTCGCGCAGGTCGTGAGCGCATGGACCGGCATTCCCGTCGCCAAGCTGATGGAGGGAGAGGTCGCCAAGCTCGTTCACATGGAGGAGAACCTGCACGGCCGCGTGGTCGGCCAGGACGAGGCGATCGCGGAGATCTCCAACGCGATCCGGCGCTCGCGCAGCGGCATCGCCGATCCGAACCGGCCGATCGGCTCGTTCGTCTTCCTCGGCCCCACCGGTGTGGGCAAGACCGAGTTGGCGCGTGCGCTGGCCGAGTTCCTGTTCGACGACGAGCGTGCGCTCGTCCGGATCGACATGAGCGAGTACCAGGAGCGCCACGCCGTTTCGCGGCTCGTCGGCGCGCCGCCGGGCTACGTAGGCTACGAGGAGGGCGGCCAGCTGACCGAGTCGGTGCGGCGCCGTCCCTACAGCGTGATTCTGCTCGACGAGATCGAGAAGGCTCACCCCGACGTGTTCAACATCTTGCTGCAGGTGCTCGACGACGGACGCCTGACCGACGGGCAGGGCCGCACCGTGGACTTCCGCAACAGCATCGTGATTATGACCTCGAACCTCGGCAGCGCCGCGATCATGGATCCGGCGCTGCCGGACGAGCGGATGCGCGAGACCGTGATGGCCGAGATGCGCGCGAGCTTCCGGCCGGAGTTCATCAACCGGGTGGACGACATCCTGATCTTCCACCGGCTCTCGCCCGACGACCTGCGGCGGATCGTCGACATCCAGCTGACGCGGCTCGAAAGGCGGCTCGCCGAGCGCAAGATCGAGATCTCACTGACCGACAAGGCCCGCGAATGGCTGGCGGGGCGCGGCTTCGATCCGGCCTACGGAGCCCGGCCGCTGAAGCGTCTGATCCGCAAGCAGATCGAGGATGCACTCGCCATGCGGCTGCTGCAGGGCGAGTTCGCCGAAGGCGATCGTGTCGAGATCGACGCGGGCGACGAGGCGCTCGCCTTCTCCAAGGCCTAGGAGCCGCCGCGGCGCAGCGCCCGCTCGGTGTCGGCGAACACCTCGAGCGGATGCAGGACGTCGCCGATGCGGGCGTTGAGCGCCTCGAAGCTCAGCGTTTCCGGCTCCAACCGGAGCGTCTCGCATTCGACGCGCGCGGCCCGGATCGCAGCCGCGCACTCGTCGTGCATCGCAGCGGTGGCGGGCGTGCGCCACGCCGGCATCCTCGCCTCGGTCTCCGCGAGGCCCCGTTCGAACGCGACGATCGCCTCCGCGAGCGGAATCCCGTCGTCGCGTGCGGTCGGGATCGCAGCGAGCAGCGCTCGCTGCGCGTCGTCGAGCGCTGCGGCCATGTGAAGGAACGGCTCGAGGACCGGGTGTGGGGGGCGGCGGCGGAACATGGTCCACAGACTAGTCCTGGCGGCGGAACAAATCGCACCAAACAGGTGCGTTCCCCGTGGACGTCCTTCAAGACGGACCGATGGTGGTCCGACTCAATGGGGAGAATCGATTCGGCGATAGGAGGCTTGGCATGGTTCGGTGCGAGTGGTGCGGGATGGACGTTCCCGCCGGCCCGAACGGGAAGTGTTTCCTCGGGCACGTGCTGCCCGATGGGGTCTTTGCCGCGGGATCTGCGATCCCCGCTCCCGTCACGACTGATGGCAGTGATGCCTTCGTTTCCTCGTCCGTTTCCTCGTCGCTCGAGCCTGCCGCGATGAGTCCGCCCTCGCCGGTGGTGGCGCCGCCGCTCGCCTCCCGCGACGAGGAGCCCGCCCCGATCTCGACCTCGATCTCGCCGGATCTGATCGCGGCAGCGGTCGCCGAGGTCGAGCGTTCCGAAGAGCCCCACCCGGCTCCGGCCGATCTTCCGGCCGCGCCGCCGCTGTTCACCGCACCGAAGCCGCTCGGTGACGCATCGGCGCCGGCTCCGCTGATCCCGCCGCGGCCGCTGGGCGCGCCGGCCGAGAGGACGATGCCCGCGCCGCTCCACCAGCCACCCGCGCCGCTCCACCAGCCACCCGCGCCGCTCCACCAGCCACCCGCGCCGCTC
>DATLFO010000125.1:0-13659 GCA_035541035.1 Actinomycetota bacterium | reverse complement strand
CCCGACGAACAGCGCCGGCAGCCCGCGCAGCAGCCGGCGACGCTGCCGGCGCTGTTCGTCGGGCGCGCCCGCCTCGCCCCCGGCAACGTGGCGTTGCGCGAGAAAGCCTTCGGCATCTGGCGCGAGCACAGCTGGTCCGATTACGAGGCGCGCGTGCGCGAGATCGCGCTGGGCATGGTGTGGCTGGGCATCCAACCGGGTGACCGCGTCGCGATCCTTTCCGACGACCGGCCCGAGTGGGTCTTCGCCGAGCTGGGCGCCGTCACCGCCGGGGCGACCAGCGTCGGCGTCTACCCGACCAGCCCCGCCGCCGAAGTCGGCTACGTCCTCGAGCACAGCGGCGCCCGGGTGGTCGTGGCCGAAAACCAGGAGCAGGTGGACAAGATCCTCGAGGTGAAGCTGCCGTCGCTGGAGCGCATCGTTGTGATCGACCGGCGCGGCCTGCGCGGCTACGACGATCCGCGGCTGATGCCGTTCGAGGACGTGCTGTCGGCGGGCGCGCAGATGCACGCCGCCGATCCGTCGCACTTCGAACGCCTGGTGTCCGAGCGCACGCCCGACGAGATCGCGATGATCGTCTACACCTCGGGTACGACCGGCCCGCCCAAGGGCGCGATGCTGTCGCAGGCGAACCTGGCAGCGTCGATCGCGCTGACGAAGTCCGCCTGGGACGAGATCACCGACGGCGACCGGGTGCTGTCCTATCTGCCGCTCAACCACGTCGCGGAAAAGATTTTCACCATCTACTTCCCGATCGCGTTCGGCGTCAGCGCCTCGTTCGCCGAATCGATCGACACGGTGCCCGAGAACCTGCGTGAAGTCGAACCGACAATTTTCCTGGGCGTGCCGCGCATCTGGGAGAAGATGGCCGCCGGCATCGAGATCCGCATGCGCGACGCCTCGCCGGTCAAGCGCGCACTGTTCCGGTTCTGGCTCAAACGCGGCCAGACGTACGCCGAACGCCGCCTGGCCAACGGCGGAAAGCTGCCGGCGTCGGTTGCCCCGCTATATGCGCTGGGCTGGCTGCTGGTCTACCGGCCGCTGAAGAAGCGGCTCGGGTTGAACCGCTGCCGGATCGCGGTCAGCGGCGCCGCGCCGATCGCGCCCGGCGTGCTGCACTTCTTCCACGCGATCGGACTGCCGGTCCGCGAAGGGTGGGGACAGACCGAGTCGTGTGGCGTCGGCACGATCAGCCCCGGCGACGACATCCGCATCGGGACGATCGGCAAAGCGTTCGAAGGCGTCGAGATCCGCATCGCCGACGACGGCGAAATCCTGATGCGCGGCCCGCACGTGTTCGCCGGCTACTACCGCAACCCGAAAGCCACCGCCGAGACGGTAGACGGTGACGGATGGCTGCACACCGGCGACGTCGGCCGCTTCGACGACAACGGCCACCTGCACATCGTGGACCGCATGAAAGACATCATCATCACCGCCGGCGGCAAGAACATCTCTCCGTCCGAGATCGAGAACAAGCTGAAGCAGTCGCCGTACGTCAAGGAAGCGATCGTCGTCGGCGACCGGCGCCCGTACTGCGTGGCGTTGATCGGCATCGAGCTGGACACGGTCGGCGACTGGGCGACGCGGCAGCGGATTCCGTTTACGACCTACGGCGATCTGGCCGCCAAGCAGGAAGTGGTGCGGCTGATCGAAGAGCACGTGCATCGCATCAACAAGGAGCTTGCCCCCGTCGAGCAGATCAAGACCTTCCGGCTGCTTCCCAAAGAGCTCGACCACGAAGACGGCGAGCTGACGGCCACGCAGAAGGTCCGGCGCGGCGTGCTGGCCGAACGCTTCGAGTCCTTGGTCGAGGAGATGTACAAGAAGTGACGGAGTTCCTTCAGTTCGTTTATCAGGGCGTGGTGTTGGGCGCCGTCTACGCGCTGATCGCGCTGGGCTTCGTGATCGTCTACAAGTCCAGCGAGGTGATCAACTTTGCGCACGGCGAGCTGGTGCTGCTCGGGGGCTCGTTCGTCTTTCTGTGGCGCAACCAGATCGGCTTGCCGTTCGCGGTCGCGCTCTTGCTGGCGATCGTCATTATGGCCGGCGTCGGCCTGGGAATCGAGCGCGTCGTGCTGCGCCGCATGGTCGGCCGGCCCGTGTTCGCCATCGTGATGATCACGCTGGGCCTCGCGATCGTCATCCGGCAGATCGTGACCTCGGTCTGGGGTTTCGCGGACCGCCACATCGATGATCCGTTCGGCGCGACCGTCTACGACGTCGGCGCGCTGAGCGTCACCGCGGCCAGCATCTGGACTTTGGTGGCGACCGGCCTGGTGCTCCTGGGCTTTTTCATCTTCTTCCGCTCGAGCAAGTCGGGCGTCGCGATGCGCGCCGCCGCGTTCGATCAGGAAGCCGCGCTGTCGCTGGGGATCTCGGTCCGGCGCATGACCGCGATCTCATGGGCGATCGCGGGCGCGACGGCGACGGTCGCCGGCGTGTTCATCGCCACGTTTCCGAAGTCGCTGTCTCCGACGGTCGGGTTCGTTGCGCTGCGCGCGTTTCCCGCGGCGATCCTGGGCGGGCTCGACTCGCCCGGCGGTGCGGTGATCGGCGGTTTGGCGATCGGACTGATCGAGGTGCTCACCCAGGCCTACCAGCCGTCGTGGCTGGGCAATAGCTTCCACGTGGTCGCCCCCTACGCGGTGATGGTGGTCGTGCTGATGATCCGCCCCTACGGCCTGTTCGGTACCCGGGAGGTCGAACGCGTATGAACGCGCTCACGTCGCGCCGGCCCGAAACGCTGCACACCTCGTACGCCCAAAGCGTTTCGATCTTTCCCACCCGAGGCGCCAAGATCGGGATGGCCTTGCTGGCCGTCGTCGTGGTCGTGCTTCCCTTCACGCTCACCGACTTCTGGCTGGCGGTGATCAACTTCGCGGCGATCGCATCTATCGGCGCGATCGGGCTCAACCTGCTGACCGGCTTCACCGGTCAGGTCTCGCTGGGGCACGCGTTCTTCATCGGACTGGGTGCATACACGGCCGGATATCTGGGCGGCAATCACGGCTTGCCGTTCGTGGTCTGGTTGCCGGCCGCGGGCATCCTCGGCGGAATCGTCGGGCTGATCGTCGGGCCGTTCGCACTTCGCCTGAAAGGGCTGTACCTGGCCATCGTCACGCTGGGGCTCGTCTTTTTGGGCGAGCATCTGTTCTTGAATCTGCGCGACGTGACCGGCGGGCCGCAAGGGCGTTCGATTCCTGCGCCCGAGGTCGGCGGTATCTCGTTCAACGCGATCGGAACGTTCTCGCGCGATCAAAGCTTCTATCTGCTGGCGATCCCCATGCTGGTGCTGATGGCGCTGATCGCAAAGAACATCGTCCGGTCGCGGACGGGCCGCGCGTTCCAGGCGATCCGCGACCGCGAGATCGCCGCATCGATCATCGGCGTGAACCTGTTCCGCTACAAGGTCGCGGCGTTCGTGATCTCCAGCGCCTACGCGGCCATCGGCGGCGCGATGCTGGGCTCGTACCTTCGCTTCGCCGCCCCGAGCCAGTTCGATCTGTTCCTGTCGATCCAGTATGTGGCGATGATCATCATCGGCGGCATCGGTACGGTGTTCGGAGCGATCCTCGGCGCGTTCTTCATCGCGCTGGTTCCCAGGCTGGTCGAAGAGTTCTCGGACAGGCTGCCGTTCGTGGCGACGACCGCCACCGCGGAAGGAATTACCGTGTTCGAGCTCAATCAGATCATCTTCGGAGCCCTGATCATCGTATTCCTAGTAGCGGAGCCGTACGGGTGCGCCGGTTTGTGGCGACGCGCGAAGAGTTATTTCAAGACATGGCCGTTCAGCTATTGACCGGCCGGGCGGGAGGAGGAGCAATGGAGCACTCGGAGAGCAACCGCATCAGGGGAGGACACATGCGTCGAGGTGTTCGGACAATCGTAGCCGTCGCCGTGCTTGCACTGGTCGCAACTGCGTGCCGGTCCTCGGGCGACGGAGGCAACGGGACCAGCGGCGAGATCAAGACCGGTGTCGGCGTGACGGGGCAGACCATCACCTTGGGCGAGCTGTCGCCGCTGACCGGACCGGTCGCCGTGATCGGCAAGCCGCTGACCAAAGGCCACGAGGTCTACTTCCAGTACGTGAACGAGGTGCTCGGCGGCGTCGGCAAGAACCTGCCTGCCGACAAGAAGTTCAAGGTCGAGCTGGAGACGCTCGACACGCAATACGTGCCGCAGACGCATGCCGAGCAGTACGGCAAGCTGAAGGACAAGGTGCTGCTGATCGCGCAGTCGCTGGGAACGCCCACGACCAAGGCGATCCTGGAGCAGGTGCGTGCCGACAAGATCCTCACCGGCGCGGCGACACTGTCCAGCGACTGGCTGAAAGAGAAGTACGTGATCCCGGCCGGCGCCCCGTATCCGGTGCAGGCGATCAACGCATTCGCCTATGTCGTCAACGAGCAGAAGAAGACACCGAAGGTCGGGGTCATCTACCAGGACGACGACTACGGCGCGGACGGACTGAAAGGCGTCGTGTATGCGGCCGGCAAGCTGAACTTCCAGATCGTCGCGCGTGCAACCTACAAGCCGACCGATACCGAGTTCGTCTCGCAGGTGACGGCGATGAAGAACGCCGGGGCCGATCACGTGTTCCTGGTGACCGTGCCCAGCGCCACCGGCGGCATCCTCGGTGCGGCGGCGCAGCTGAAATACACGCCGCAGTGGATCGGCCAGTCGCCCGCGTGGATCGGCGCGCTGGCCAAGAGCCCGCTCGCCGACTACCTGAAGGCGTACTTCTGGGCGACCGGCGACGCGGCCTGCGACTGGGGATCGACCGCCGCGGGCTGTGACGGCATGAAGGAGATGGTGGACAACCTCGCCAAGTACGGCGGCGGACAAACCCCCGACACCTACTTCCAGTTCGGCTACACGCAGGCCAAGATCGTCCACCAGATCCTCGAGAAGGCGATCACCATGGGCGACCTGACCCGCGAGGGCGTGCTCAAGGCCTTCGAAAGCCTGTCGGACGTGGACATGGGCGGCTTGCTGAACCCGATCTCGTACGGCACCAAGTGCGAGGACAAGGTTCCGGCCACGGGCACCGCGATCTACTCGGTGGACGCTTCGGCGCCGACCGGGCTCAAGCGGCTCGCCGCGGTCGACGACCCGATCGTGAAGGACTTCCCCTTCTGCGACTGATCGTAGCGATCACGGAAGGCCCGGCATTCGCCGGGCCTTCCGCCTTTTCCGTTATGCGCGCGGCCGCTCGGTAGAACGCCGGCGGCCCCGGCCTCGTTTCCACTCGCGAGGGAGGAGGCCGTTTCGTGAGCAGACCCGTCGCCGTCGCACCCGCGTCCCCGCCGCGCGAGCAGCGGCTCGCCCAGCCTCCTCCCCTTCGCCTGGTCCCCGCCTCCGCCGAGCTTCCGCTGCGCGTGTTCGTCATCGCGGGCGGCGCGTCGATCTCGGCCGGCCTCGCCGCCTCGGCGCTCGCATGGCCGTTGTGGTCGGTCGCGCTAATCACGCTCGGCCCGTGGATTCCGCTCTACCTGCGCGACGTCGCCGAGGTCGCCCGCCGCAACCCATGGCTCGCGCTCTTCTACGTGGTCGCGGTCAGCCAGGGCGGCCATCTCGTCGAGCACGTCACGCAGATGGTTCAGCTGCACCTGCTGCATCTGCCGCCGGCGCACTCGCGTGGCATCTTCGGCCCGCTCGACGTCGAGTGGGTCCACTTCGGCTGGAACACCTTCATCCTGCTCGCAACCGCCTCGCTGCTCGCCGCCTATCGGCACAGCCGGCTGCTGCTCGCGGCGTTCGCACTCGCGATCTGGCATCAGGCCGAGCACACCTGGATCATGTCGGTGTATCTGTCCACGGGCGACGCCGGGTCGGCCGGCTTGCTGGCTGCCGGCGGCGTGATCGGCGGCGGCCTTCCGCTGAAGCGTGCGGACCTGCATTTCCTCTACAACATCGCCGAGACGACGCCGCTCATCGTCGCGTTCGTCATCGAGACCGCCCGGGCCAAAAGAACGGCGCGCCTACAGGACGCCGCCCGCGTGCGCCGGCTGGAGTCGCGTCGCTCCGCACCGGGCACCGCCTGACACCGCGCCCCAGCGCGGGTGCGGTGCGACCGGTAAGGTGAGCCCGGATCGCTCATGTCGCTCAACGAGTATCCGCCGATCGCGTCGTACGCGCTGCTCGGCGACTGTCACTCCTCGGCGCTGGTCTCGCGCGAGGGGTCGATCGACTGGTGCTGCTTCCGCCGGTTCGACTCCCGGCCGGTCTTCGCCGCGATCCTGGATCGCGTCAAGGGCGGGCACTTCCGCATCGCGCCGACCGATCCCTTCACGGTGACGCGCAGATACATCGAGGGCACCAACGTGCTCGAGACGCGATTCGAGACCGACGGCGGCGTGATCGTGCTCACGGACTTCCTCACGGTCGAGTCACCGCACAGATCCGGCCCGGAGCACACCCATCCCTACGAGCAGCTGATCCGGCTGATCCGATGCGAGTCGGGAAGCGTGGAGATCGAGAAGCACTTCTCGCCCCGCTTCGAGTACGGCCTGACCCGGCCGCGCGTCCTGGTGCGTGAGCCGGATCGCGCGATCGTCTTCGGGGGCGCCGACGCGCTGGTGCTGCAGACCGACATCGGCCTCGATCAGACCGACATCAGCGACGAGCGCATCCGCACCACGCTTCGGGCCGGCGACGAGCGATACGTGGTGCTCACCCACGTCGATCCTCCCGATCTCGATGGCATTCGCGTCGAGCACGACGTCATCGGCCGGCGGTACCGGGAGACGCTCGAATACTGGCGGGCCTGGTCGGGCCGCTGCCGGTACGACGGGCCGTGGCGCGATCAGATCCTGCGAAGCGCGCTCGTGCTGAAGGCGCTGACCTACGACCCGACCGGCGCGATCGTCGCCGCGCCGACGACCTCGCTTCCCGAGCAGATCGGCGGCGTGCGCAACTGGGACTACCGCTACACCTGGCTGCGGGACGCGGCGCTCCACCTGCGCGCGCTGTTCCGCCTGGGCTACATCGACGAGGCGCATGCATTCATGCAGTGGCTGCAGCGCACCGCGGCAGGGACCGCCGAGAACCTTCAGGTGCTCTACGGCGTCGGCGGGGAGCGCATGGTGCCCGAGATCGAGCTCGGCCACCTGGAGGGATACCGCGGCTCCGCGCCCGTTCGCATCGGCAACGGGGCGGTCGACCAGTTCCAGCTCGACATGTACGGCGAGCTCATGGACACGGTCTGGCTCTACCATCGAAACGGCGGCGAGATCGACGAGCCGTTCTGGCAGTTCCTGTGCAGCGTCGTGTCGGTCGTGGCGGACTGCTGGCGCGAGCCCGACCGGGGCATCTGGGAGCTGCGCGGCGAGCCGCGCGAGCTCGTCGCCTCGAAGCTGTTCGCGTGGCTGGCGGTGGACCGCGGCATCCGCCTCGCGAAAGACTCCGGCTTTGCCGCCGACCTCGAACGGTGGGAAGCGCTGCGCGAGGAGATCCGCGATTGGATCGAAACCAACGGCGTCGATCCAGCCACGAACGCCTTTCGCCAGAGCCCCGAGACCGACGAGCCCGACGCGTCGCTGCTGCTCATTCCACTGACCGGCTTCCTGCCCGGCGACGACCCGCGGGTGCTCGCCACGATCCGGCGGGTCGAGGAGCGGCTGATGGAGGACTGCCTGGTGCGACGGTACCTGACCGACGACGGCCTGCCCGGCGGCGAGGGCGCGTTCGTCATCTGTACGTTCTGGATGGTCGGCGCGCTCGCGAAGGCCGGCGAGGTCGAGCGCGCCACCGAGCTGTTCGAGAACATGCTCGGCCACGCCAACGATCTCGGCCTGCTCTCCGAAGAGGTCGATCCCGAGACCGGCGATCTGCTCGGCAACTTCCCGCAGGCCTTCAGCCACCTCGGGCTGATCCAGGCCGCGATGAACCTTCGAGAGGCGTCGCGCCGGTCAGGGTGAAACGGAGGCGAAGGGATCGCGCGCGTTCACTGCGCGTGCGCCGAATGCCCACCGCGGTCACGATCGCGAATGCGATCCAGGCCAGCACGGTCGCCCGCCGCCCCGCCTGGCGGTTGACGCGGCCGAAGTCGACGATGCGCGCGAAGTCCGAGGACGTCATCTCGGCCGCCCGGTCGGGTCCAAGAACATCGACGAGAAGGCCCAACCGCTCCTGCTCGGTCGTTGCGGTCCAGGCCCGCTCGGCGACGGTCATCGACTCCCATGGCCCCCGCCCTCCCCCGGTTCTCCGTGGACTGATTGTCGGTGCGGCCGGGCCGCCGCGCAAGGGTTCCGAACCGATTCGCGTGCGCCTCGGAAGCCGGTAACCTATGCTCCGCACGGATCGGTTCGAGGGGAGGTTCGGTGGCATCGCTGAAGGTCGTCGCGTCACGGCTCGAGCAGGCCGACGCCAAGCACGATCACGTTGAGCTCGTCGGCTATCACTCGTTGCACCTGGCGGCCGAGCCGATCATGCTCTCCCCCGAGCGGGTCATCCAACTCACCGCGCTCGGCAGCCGCTTCTATATCGTCGACGGCGACGCCGAGCACGATGTCGTCGAAGGCAAGTGCCCCCTCTGCGGGCACGAGCCCTACCTGAGGACCAAGGGTGATCAGGGCGACGAGCAGAAGCTCATGAACCTTCCGCCCGGCTGATTCCCGCCGCGTCCTAGACGGCCGGCCGGGGGCGGCTCGATGCCCGCATCGACTCGGCGATCGAGCCGATGACCGCGACGAGCGCGGCGACCGGCACCGGAACGAACCAGAACACGACGAGCAGCGGCGCGCATCCGGCCACGATCGGGATCGCCGCCCATCGCCGTCCCGCCGCGCGGGCCCACAGGCCGCCGGCCACCAGCGCGGGCGCGATCAGCCCGAACAGAAGCTGGGAGCGGCTTGCCGCCGTCGGCTCGCTCACGTACTGCTGAACCGCCGTGAACAGCGCGTAGGCACCGACGAACGCCGCGGCGACGGGCCAGACCGGCCGCGCGGCCCGGTAGGCCGCCTCGGTCGATGCCGAGCCCCGCCGCGCAAGCAGCGTCGCGCCGCCGAGCACCACGGCCAGGACGGTCCCCGACACGATCCCGCCCAGCGCGACCGACCCCGTTCCGGCGACTGCCAGCCCCACGGTCAGCACCAGCACGCCTGCGATGATTGCTTTCGTTGCCATCGTCGTCTCCTCTCGACGGATCCGCGGCACCGAGACCACCACGTCCCGCACGATCCTCGTCACCAGTCCCGGGCCGCGCGCTCCGCCGGCCATCATGTCTTCGAGCACGGCCACCATCTCGTCGCCGTACTCACGGCGAAAGGTCCGCGGGTACAGCAGGAGCACCGCGCGATACCACCGAGGCGCGCTCATGCGGTGCCGGGGCTCAGACCGCGCGACCATCGCTTCACCGCGGCGTCCGACAAAAGCTTGGACAACCGGCGGACCTCGGCCGCGCACGAGGTCTGCCCGGCCGCGGTCAGCCGGTAGGTGCGGCGGCGGTCGTCTTCCCCGTCCGGGCCGGCCACCTCCTCGATCAGGCCGTCGGTCACCATGCGCTTGACGGTGCCGTAGAGCGTGCCCGGTCCCATGCGCACCGAGCCGTCGCTGAGATCCTCGACCCGCTGCATGATCGCGTAGCCGTGCTTCGGGCCATCGGTAAGCGCGAGCAGGATGTGAAAGGTCGCCGCCGGCAGCGGGCCTTCGAGATCGCCCATCCCCGTCCTCTCTATCGAGCGTCGCTATATCGCCAGTAGATATATCAGGGCTCGACTGATTCCGTCAAGAGGTGGACCGATGCTTAGTTCTTGCCGGTGAGCGCGACCCGGAGGAATCCGATCAGCTCTTCCTCGCGCCGCTTCAACGCGTCGCGGCCGACCGCTCCCCCGCCGACCGCGCGCAGCACGCCGGCTTCGGTGACCGAGCCGACGACGGCGGTGTAGAGCGTGAACAGCAGCAGCGTCGGATCCTGCCGGCGGAAGGTGCCCTCGGCCATCTCCTTTTCGAGAAAGACGAGCGCCCGCTTTCGCAGCGGCTCGAGCGTGCCGGCGATCCGGCCGACCGCAGCCGGGCCATTGCGGGAGGCCTCGCGAATGAAGGTCGGAAACTCCGGCCACTCTTCCGTCAATCGGAAGATGGTCCGGATCACGGCCTCGGCGCGGCCGAATCCTTCCTCCGGTCCTTCGAGCGCGGCCTCCAGCGCCTGGGCGGCACGCGCACCCACTTGTTCGACGCACGCTTCGAACAGCGCCTCTTTCGTCGGGAAGTAGTACAGAAGGGTCTGCTTGCGCACACCGGCCGCTTCGGCGACCGAGTCCAACGACGTGCCGTCATAGCCGAGCGATCCGAACAGCCGGACCGCATGAGCAACCAGGCTGCGCTTGCGTTCCTCTCCGCCGGTGCGTGCCATAGCAAGCACCAGACTACCGCAGACCGCCGGGAACCAGTCCCGTTTCGCGACCGCACGTCGCGACCATTACGACCGGCTGTCGCCATCGAGATGACGACACGTCGTCAAGCAACACGTGCTATTGCGCCGTGGTATGTTCCGCGCCGTGGCCGCCATCAGCGCTCGCGAAACGCTTTCGTCGTCGCAGTCGCCGTTCCTTCGCGCATGCCGCGGCGAGCCCGTCCCCTACACGCCGATCTGGCTGATGCGCCAAGCCGGGCGCACGATTCCCGCCTACCGCGCCCTGCGCGAAACGTACGGCTTCCTCGAGGTGATCGGCGATCCGGCGTTGATGGCCGAGGTCACGATGCTGCCGATGCGCGAGATGGATCTGGACGCGGCGGTGATGTTTGCCGACATCATGCTCCCGCTCGCATCGCTCGGCGTGCGATTCGAGATCGTCGAGTCGATCGGTCCTGTCGTGGACGAGCCCATCCGCCGCCGCGGACAGGTGGATGCGATGGCCCGCATCCCGATCGAAGAGTCCGTCCCGACCGTGTTCGAGGCGATCCGCATCCTGCGGCGCGAGCTGGAAGGCCGCGCGCCGCTCATCGGCTTCTCCGGCGCCCCCTTCACGCTCGCGAGCTACCTGATCGAAGGACGCCCGTCGCGCGAATACGCGAAGACGAAGGCGATCATGTTCGGCGCCCCCGAGGTGTGGGCCGCGCTGATGGAGCGGCTCACCACGCTGGTGATCGCGTACCTGCGAGCGCAGATCACCGCGGGCGTCCAAGCCGTCCAGCTGTTCGACTCGTGGATCGGCGCCCTGTCCGCGCACGACACGCGCACCTACGTCCTGCCGTATTCGAAACGGATCTTCGCCGCGCTCGACGGGAGCGGCGTGCCACGTATCCACTTCGGCACGGGAACGGCGCACATGCTCGACGTGATGGCCGAAGCCGGACCCGACGTCGTCGGGGTCGACTGGCGCATTCCTCTCGACGACGCCTGGCGCGCGATCGGCGATCTCGGCATTCAAGGCAACCTGGATCCGGCGGTGCTGCTCGGCCCGCCCGAGCTGATCGAAACGCGCGCCCGCGACGTGCTTCGCCGCGCGGACGGCCGCCCCGGTCACGTCTTCAACCTCGGCCACGGCGTGCTTCCCGACTCGCCGCTGGACAACATCAAACGACTCGTCGACTTCGTACACGAGGAGACCGCATGACGACCGGTGTTCTGCTCATGGCCTACGGCAGCCCGAACTCGATCGAAGAGATCGAGCCCTATCTGCGGGATATCCGCGGCGACCGCCCGATCCGCGACGGGCTGCTGGAGGATCTGATCCGCCGCTACTCCGCCGTCGGCGTTCCTTCGCCGCTGCTCGACGTGACGCTCGCGCAGGCGGCGGGCATCGAGCGCGCGCTCTCCGACGACGGCGACTACCGCGTGTTCGTGGGCATGAAGCATTGGGAGCCCTGGATCCGCCAGGCCGTCGAGGAGATCGATGCGTCGAGTGTGCGGCGCGTCATCGGCGTCGCGGCCGCGCCGCACTACTCGGCGATGAGCATCGGCGGCTACGCCGGCCGGGTCGAGCGCGCGATGAAGGAGACCGGCGCGCGCTTCACCTTCCGCATGATCGAGTCGTGGTGGGAGCAGCCGGGCTACAGCGCGCTCGTCGCGGACAACCTCCGCGAGACCATGCACGGCTGGGATCCCGCCGATCCCGCCACGCACGTTTTCTTCACCGCGCACTCCCTCCCGGAGCGGATCCTGGCCGCCGGCGACCCCTATCGCGACCAGCTGCTGGCCTCGGCGGAGCGCATCGCGCAGCGCGCGGGCATCCGCCATTGGTCCTTCGCGTTCCAGAGCGCGAGCCAGACGGGCGAGCCGTGGCTCGGCCCCGACCTGCTCGACGCCCTGTCGATCTTCGCCGGGGACGGTGGCCGCCGCGCGGCCGTCGCGCCGATCGGCTTCGTGGCCGATCACCTGGAGATTCTGTTCGACATCGACATCGAGGCGGTCGAGGCCGCCGGACGGCTCGGCGTGGAGCTTCGGCGCATCCCGTCACCGAACGCCGACCCGAGACTGTGCCGGGCCATCGCCGACGCGGTGCTCGCCGAGGAAGCTTCCTGGCGCGTCGCGTCGTGAGCCGGACGGGGGGCGGAGGCATGATCGTTTCGCTGGGGGCAGGAAGGGACGCGTCCCGAGAGCTGCGTGAGCGGATCGCGCTGGACACGGCCGGCCTCGATCGCGTGCTGGCCACGCCGCGGCCCGGCATCGGCGAGCTCGTCGTGCTGAGCACGTGCCACCGCACCGAACTGTACGCAACGACCGCGGGCATCGCCGACGCGGACGCCGCTCACGTGCTCGCACGCCTGCTTCCCGCGATCCGCCCCGGCGATCAGGCGGAGCTGCGCTTCCGGCGCGGCGGCGAAGCGATCGAGCATCTGCTGCGTGTCGCGAGCGGCCTCGACTCGCTGGTCGTCGGCGAGCATCAGATCCTCGGACAGGTCCGGCGCGCGTTCCAGACCGCCGCGTCGTACGGCGCGGCCGGTCCGGTGCTGGGGTCCATCTTCTCGGAGGCGATCCGTGTCGGACGGCTGACCCGCTCGCGCATTCTGCCGGGCACGGCCACCGCATCGATCGGCGCGCTGGTCGCCGGCGACCTGACGGCGCGGCTCGACGGCCTGGGAGGACGCCCGGGTGCAATCGTCGGCTCCGGGGAAGCGGCGGCCGACGCCGCGATCGCGCTGCGCACCGCAGGCGCCCGGCTGATCGTGGTCGGCCGGACCCCGGCCACGACGCAGGCGCTGGCCGCGCGCGTCGATGGCGACCCGCGACCGATGGACGCGCTTCCCGCCGCGCTGGCGACGTCGGAGTTCGCGGTCGTCGCGGTCGCGGGCGGCGTGCTGGTGCGACCCACCCACATCGTCGAACGAACCGCGCCGCTGGCGATCGTGGACGTGTCCGTGCCGCGCGCCGTCGCCGTCCGCGACCACCCGCACGTGCACGTGCGCACGCTGGACGACCTGTCACCGGTCGCGGCCTCGGCCGTCGTGTCCGACGCCGAAACAGCCGTGCGCGCCGCGACCGCCGAGCTGATCCGCCGCCTGGATCCCAGCGGCCGCCGCCGCGACATCGCGGCGCTGCGGGCCAAGGCCGAGCGCGTCGCCCGCGCCGAAGCCGCTCGCGCGCTGGGCGGCATGGACCTTGCGCCGCAGCACGCCGAACGGATCGAGGCGATGGCGCGGCGCATCGCCGCGAAGCTGGTGCACGGACCGACCCTGGCGATGCGCCGCGCCATCGCCTCGATCCGTTCGGCG
>DATLFO010000124.1:0-2113 GCA_035541035.1 Actinomycetota bacterium | reverse complement strand
GCGCTCACCTACAGCAACAGCGACGACACGCTCTGGCTCGCGCCGCAGGCGAGCGAGCGCGCGTATCAGTTCTCGATGACGGGTTCGTATCTCGGCCACTTCGACACGAACGACTCACCGAACGCGCTGGCACCGGGCTGCAACGGTATCAACCGAATCAACGGCCTTTCCGCGCGGAGCGACGCGATCTACGTGACGGGCCGCTGCACCTCCTACTTCCGCTATTCGACATCGGGAACGCTTCTGGGATCGGTGTCCATGTCCGGCGCGTCGGAGCCGGCCGACATTGCCTGCGATGACACGACCTTCGGATTGCCGGTGAACTGGCTGCGCGACAACGGCGGCAACCGCATCATCGCCATCCAGGTCGAAGCCGGCTCGTGTCTGGCCGGTGTCCCGGGACCGCTCAAACGAGCAACGGGGCTATACGCGACACCGGCGATCGCATCCGTCGATGTCTACCCGGCGATCCCGCCGCGCAGCAGTCACGCGGTGTACTTCCCGAACTTCTCGGCGGTCCTATACGACGCCGCAACAGGACAGGCCATCGCCGGCAAGATCATCGACTTCTTCGCCGATGGACTACCGGGACTCGGCATCGGAAGGCGATGGCTGTGCAGCGCGGTCACCAATAGCGGTGGCCGGGCTACCTGTGGGGGAGTCGAGCCAGAGGTCTACACGATCGTCGGCCTGGGGTACCAAGCAGTCTTCGCCGGGGACGCGGGTTATCAGATGTCCCTTGCGCGTGGGACGCTCATCCTTGCGCTGGGGCGAGCCCTTCCCTATTGAGGCGCTCTTCGGCACAGAAAGGAAAGCGAGGACAGCGGGGCGCCGTCGGAGCCGGGGGCTCAGGGCCCGTGCACATCACGGCGAACGATGTGAAGTCGGTCCGGGGGATCATGTCTGACAACTCGGGGGGGAAGATATGAAGTCCAGGCGAGGCATATTCGCCGCGCTGCTCGTGGTGGTCGTAGCGGCACCGATGCATGTGCTGGCGGGACCAGAAGACGACGCGATGTACATACTGACCGTCTACGACTTCGCGGGTCAGTCGACGACGGTCCGCGCACCGTACATGACGCCCGTGCCCGTCGACTCGAACTTCGACGGAATCTACGACCGAACCGTGACGGTCGGCGGGGTGCCCCGGACAGGTTCAGTGCTTTCAGCGAACGAGTTGAGACCGGTTCGCAGCATCGTCAATCCTCTCTGGCAGGCGGCGTCTGACCATGTGCAATCGGTGCTTCGCGAGGGTCAGCGGTTAACGCAGCACGTCCCGTCATGGGTGTGGCAGGCGGTTCCAGAAGTTGGAGAGCTTCCCGCCGGAGTCGAGTCGTTGTTCATCCAAAGCGCGCCCATCACCCCGTCCAATCCGCACCGTGCCGTGACGGTTGGGCGGTTCCGACCCCATGGCATATCGGTCGGGATCGGAGTCGCCGCAGGCTTCATGCAGATTGGTTACGAGATGAGTGAGAGCTACGAGACATTTCAAATCCGGGCCATCCGTGCGCACGACCCGAGCGGCGATACGACGACAACCGTGAACATCGAGGCGGCCGGTGCCTCGGCGATCGGCTCGATTGTTCTGAAAACCGGTTTCTTGACGGCTTCGACCGTTGACGATGCGCGGCTAACGCTGGGGTTCGCAGGCGCGGAACAGTCGCGCTCGGCCTCGCTGACCCTTCGGCAGGCGGGTTCGGTCACGACGGCGACGATGAGAGCCCCGGCACAGAGCGTCAGCGCCGTTCTCAGCCGCACCACCCCCGGCGAGACGTTCGACTTTCGAATCACTGTGCCTGATTTTCCGGACGACGTGACCTTCGTTCACACGCCCGGAGCAATTCGAACTTTGCAGGTCATCTCGCCGGGAATCTCGTACATGCGAGTCGACGGCGACATCGCCTCCTCATCCGATCGGAGCCAGTTGCTGGCAATTCTTCGGGATCTTCCGCCCTCGGTCCGCGTCGTGATCTCCGAAGCGTACGGCTCGGCTCTTGTCCAGCCCGAATCCGGCTCCATCGGCGAGGTTGAGGTCAACCTTTCAAGGAACGAGCAACTGCCGGCCGCGCCTCTCTCGCAGTATCTGCCCGGCATATCGGGACGCGACTACGCC
>DATLFO010000123.1:0-3246 GCA_035541035.1 Actinomycetota bacterium | reverse complement strand
TCACCAACATCTTCTATTTCGGCAACAGGATCCACGATGTCGCCTACCGCTACGGCTTCACCGAGAAGTTCGGCAATATGCAGTCCGAAAACTTTGACCGCGGCGGTCGCGGCCACGACGCCGTGCGTTTCATGGCGATGGCCGGCGTGCTCAACGGCCAGTTCGACAACGCGTTCATGTTCACGCCCGCCGACGGCGGCGAGCCGCAGGATCTGATCGACACGGCCGAGCCGGCCCGCACCATCGGCCGCGCGACGAGCTTCATCCCGCCGTTCTCGGGCATGTTCTTGTGGAAGCCGGTGCCCACGTTCCAGGCGCCGTGCGTGGACGGCGACTTCGACGCCTCGACGGCTTACCACGAGTATGCGCACGGCATCTCGAACCGCATGACCGGTGGCGGCGACGACGCCGACGCGCTCAGCGCGCACCAGTCCGGCTCGATGGGCGAGGCGTGGAGCGACTGGATCGCGCACATGATCCTCGAGCAGGAAGGCCTCGAGGACCGTACCGCCGACGGCATCTACATCACCGGCAACACGATCACCGGCATCCGTCACTTCGCGCTCGACAAGAATCCGCTTACCTACGGCGACATCGGCTTCGGCCGCTTCGGACCTGAGGTGCACGACGACGGCGAGATCTGGTCCGGGACGCTGTGGGACCTGAAGGTCGCGCTCGTCGCCAAGCAGGGCAAGGCGCGCGGCATCGACAAGGCGATGCGCCTGGTGTTCGACGGCATGGCGATGCAGACGCGGCTTCCCGACATGCTCGACGGGCGGGACGCGATCCTCAAGGCCAACCAGGTTCGCTACAAGGGCGCCGACGCGGCGCTGATCTGGGACGTGTTCGCGCGCCGCGGCATGGGCCGCAGCGCGCGCTCGATCGACGCCAACGACGTCAACCCGCGGCCCGGCTTCGACTCGGTTACCCCCAACGGCTATCTCGCCGGCACGATCCGCGACATCGGCGGAAGCGGCATGATCGCCAAGGTGCTGGTCGGCCTCGGCGAAGGAAAGCCCACCCCGGTCGCGGTCACCCCGCGCAGCGGCCAGTTCCGCATCCCGATGACACCCGGCCGCTACACCGTCACCTACGCGGCCGCCGGCTACGGGCTTCAAAAGATCGGCACTGTGGTCGTGTCGGCGGGCAGGACCACCACCATCAGGCCGATCGCGCTGAACCGGAACCTGGCGAGCGCCGGATGGGGCGCGCTGATCGCGGGCGGCCTCGCAGCGGGCGATCCCGGCACCGCGCTGCTCGACGACCACGAGTTCACCGGCCAGATCGTCGAGGTCGGCAAGCCCGTGACGATCATGCTCGGCGGCACCGGACCGGCGACGGTTCGCGGCATCGCCGTATCGACCAAGCCCGCGGGTGGCGGAACCTCGCAGAATGCGACCGGCTACAAGGTCGAGACCTCGATCGACGGACGCAGCTGGCGGACCGCGCTGACGGGCGGCGTGAAGCGCTACAAGCCGCGTCCGATCGCGATGCACTGGACGCGAACCACCAAGGGAATGAACGTGCAGGCGCGGTACGTGCGCGTGACCGTCACCTCGGCGCTGGCGAACACGAGGGCGATCCTGAGCGGCATCCAGGTGCTCGGCAGTGCGCCCGGCATGGCGGTCGCGCCGGTCGGCGGCGGTAAACCCTTCGTCGACTCCGACGGCTCGGTCGCCGTCGCGAACGCGGCCGGTCCCGACGCGAGCATCACCTACAACGAATTCTCGCTCGGCTGCATGACGCCGCTGTCGCAAGGCCTCGACGCGTACGTGGTCGCGTTGCCGCGCGGCGCGGGCGACGGCGTGCACAACTTTGCGACCAAGGGCGGGCAGGAGCTTGCCCGCGACCTCGACGCCTACTTCTACGGCCCGGACTGTTCCATGACGGGGGCGATCGCCTCGCCGTCGGCGGACGAGGCCGGACCGATCCCGCCGGGCTCGGCATGGGCGGTCATCGTGCTCTTCGCCGGCACCACCGACGGATTCAAGGTCGAGGTCACCTCGACGCTCGAGCGCGTCATCCCGCCACCGGGCACACCGACGCGCACGCCGCGCCTGCCGGCCGCGGGCAACCGCACCGCCGAGCAGTCCTACATCGCGACGGGCGGCGATCTTCTGAGCACCGCCTGCTTCGGCGATCCGCTTCCCGAGCCCTACGTGGGCGGCGGCTGCTTCGAGGTGCGCTCCGGAGAGCGGACGGTCAAGGTGACCGTGCACGACGACGAGTTCGCGAACCCGAGCGGGTTCTGGGCGTTCCGCGATGCGGACGGCAACATGATCGGCGACGTCGAGACGCCGTTCTGCGGCTCGTTCACGGTCTCGGTACCGCGCGGCGCGGCCGAACTGTCGATCTGGCTCGACCAGGCGTTCGCGTTCTCCAGCGACTGCGAAGGCGATCCGGCCACCACCGGCACCATCAAAGCCGTGTTCAGCTCCTAGACGGCGTTGGTTGTTTGTTGGTCATATGACTCCGGATATCGGAGTCATATGACCAACGAACCCTGTTGACAGCCCTTTCCCGCTCCGGCCGGCTTCCTCAAGGGACGTCCGGCCGGCTGCCGTGTGCCGTCGCTTCCCTCCGCGGATCGAAGTGCTCGGGGACGTGGCCGGTCCGGTTGAGCACCTGCTCCACGTTGGGCTGGTCGTCACCCGGGTCCTCCTTGCGGCGCGCTGCGTCGACCCGGGTCTCGGCCGGAGATCCCTTCGTGATCGAGTCGGTTTCCTTGCGTATCTCGTCGTCAATGCGCGGGCCGTGCTTGTTCGATGAGCGATCCATCGGGCATCACCTCAGCTATGGCGATTCCCGGGATGCTTGCCGCGCTAACCGGGCCCTTCCGCTCGGTCCGATTCCCGAATTGCCGGACCCCTTCCCGTCGCCGTGCCGGCCGTTCGCCCGGCCACCTGGTTTGCTACCATGCTCCTTCGATCTCGGGGGTGTAGCTCAGTTGGTAGAGCGCTGCGTTCGCAACGCAGAGGTCGACGGTTCGAATCCGTTCACCTCCACCGATAAACCTGGTTCCTCGTGACGACGCGAAGTACGATTCGCGGCGATGATGGATCCGGGCAAGGCTCTTGAGCAGTATCTCGCGGAAGTGGAGAATTTCTCGCGCCGCAACCAGCCGGAGCGGCGCGGCTGTTGGGATCGGCGCGGGCCGGGGACGCCGAGGCCAAGAAGCTGGTCGTTGAATCCATGCTGTTCGATGTCGCCCGGATCGCGATCGGTCATCCTCGGCCTCGCTGGGCC
>DATLFO010000122.1:0-2367 GCA_035541035.1 Actinomycetota bacterium | reverse complement strand
TCGCGAACACCTTCGTGCCGTCCCAGACGCTTCCCTCGGTGCTCCGTATTGCCGCCGAGTGGAACCCCGTGTCGGCCGCGGTGCAGGCCGCGCGCAACGGCTTCGGCAACAACGTGGCGGCGACCGCGGTGTCGGATGCGTGGTCGCTGAACCACCCCGTGCTCTACACGGTCATCTGCGTCGGCGTGATCCTCGCGATCTTCGTCCCGCTGTCCGTGCGGCAGTACGAGCGCGCGGCGTTGCGCTAGGCGCGGCTAATGGGACTCGACCGGTCTTGATGAGAGACTGGCTCCGAGCCGCCAGCCGGTGAGCACTGAGAGCGGCAGGGCCTCGAGCTCTACGACTAGAGAGTGCCCCGGCTGGTCGGTGAGGAGGCTGGACGGCTGGTGGGATGTCGTGCCTCGAGCACTGATCCATTAGCGCGCCGCAGGTCTCCTCGGGCTCGACGTCGAGGGAGAGGAGACGACGGGGTGATCTTCGTTGGTATCGATTGGGCTGAGGCGCACCATGACGCGTGCATCGTCGACGAGGCCGGTGCGGTCCTAGGCAAGCAACGGGTTCCTGACGGCGTGGAGGGCATCGGTCGCCTGCACGCGATGATCGCCGACCACGCCGAGGATCCTGCGCAGGTCGTGGTCGGCATCGAGATCGATCGGGGTCTGCTCGTCGAGGCGTTGGTCTCAGCCGGTTACGAGGTCTTCGCGATCAACCCGATGGCCGCCAGCCGCTATCGCGATCGTCACGCGACCTCGCGAGCCAAGAGTGACCCCGGCGACGCCAAGGTGCTGGCCGATCTGGTGCGCACCGACCGCCACAACCATCGCCGCCTCGCTGTCGCCGGCGATGCGGCGATCAAGGTGCTGGCCAGAGCGCATCAGGATCTGATCTGGTCCCGTCAGCGGCAGGTGAACCATCTCCGCAACCAGCTCCGCGAGTTCTATCCCGCTGCGATCGCGGCGTTCGGCAGCGATCTTGCGCATCCTGACGCACTGGCGGTGCTGGAACGTGCGCCGTCACCGGCGCAAGGTCGTGCGCTATCGGCTTCTCAGATCGCATCGGCTCTGCGCAAAGGAGGCCGCCAGCGCAACCTCGACAAGCGTGCGGGCGAGATCAAAGACGCACTGCGCACCCCACAGCTGGAAGCCCCGCGGCTCGTGGCTGATGCCTATGCGGCAAGCGTCGCCGCCACGATGCCGGTGATCCGATCGATGACCGAGCAGATCGAACGGCTGGCCGCGGAGTTGTCGAAGAGTTTTAGGAGCCACCCGGACGCCGAGATCTACCTCAGTCTGCCTGGACTCGGCGATGTCCTCGGCGCCCGGGCGCTGGCTGAGTTCGGCGACGACCGAACCCGCTATGCCAATCCTAAGGGTCGCAAGGCCTACGCAGGCACCGCGCCGATCACGCGAGCCTCGGGGACACGCCTGATCGTGCTCGCACGGCTCGCTCGAAACAAACGGCTCGCCGACGCCTGCTACCTCTGGGCCTTCGCTGCGCTCAACAGCTCACGCGGTTGCCGCCGCTACTACGACGCCCATCGATCGCGCGGCAAGACGCACCATCAAGCGCTTCGCGCCGTCGCGAACCGGCTCGTGGGGATCCTGCACGGCTGCCTCGAGCAGCAAACCCTCTACCGGGAAGATGTCGCCTGGCCGCCGCAACTCGAAGCCGCGGCTTGACACGTTAGGACCGTGGGATGTCTAGTCGCGGACCTCGGCAGGCGCGGGCTCGCCGCCCGGCTCGATCGAAGCAGACCCTTCGACGTCTACACGCGGCAGGATCCTGTCGAGCCACTTCGGCAGCCACCAGTTCCGGTCGCCGAGGAGCTCCATCGTGGCCGGGACGAGGATCATGCGCACGATCGTCGCATCGAGCAGGATCGCGATCGCCAGGCCGGTTCCCATGAGCTTGACGACCCGGTCGGCCTCGAGGATGAACGAGCCGAACACGACGACCATGATCGCGGCGGCCGCGGTGATCACCTTCGCCGTCGCGGCGAGCCCGTCGGCGACCGAGGTCTTCGTGTCGCCGGTGCGCCGCCACTCCTCACGCACGCGAGAGAGCAGGAATACCTCGTAGTCCATGGACAGGCCGAAGACGATCGCGAAGAGCATCATCGGCGCCCACGGTTCGATCGGCGCAGGCTGCACGCCGGTGAGGTCCGACAGCCATCCCCACTGGAAGAGGGCCACGACGATGCCGTACGCGGACCCGATCGACAACAGGTTCATCAAGACGGCCTTGAGCGGGACGAGCAGCGACCGGAAGACGACCATCAGCAGCAGGAACGACAGGGCCAGGACGGCGAGGAAGAACCACGGCATGCGCTCGGCCATGTGCTCCGACGAGTCGATGCTGCTGGCCGTG
>DATLFO010000121.1:0-8521 GCA_035541035.1 Actinomycetota bacterium | reverse complement strand
AGGTCTCGGTCGCCCCGGCGGCGGCCAGCGCGACCGCGGCGGCCATCCAGGCCGCGACGAACGCCGCGGCCGGGCGCATCAAACGCTCCAGCCGCGACGACAGGTAGGCGCCGTAGCCCTCGCCGCGGCGGCGCCGCGCGTCCCACGCGACCGCGTCCGCGAACCCGCCGACGAAGAAGAAGACCGGCATCACCTGCAGCAGCCAGGTCAGCGCCCAGGCGTGCGGAATCGTCTCGAGCGCGTTCTCGCCGGCGAAGCGGCCGTCCTGCCAGGTGACCACGGCCATCAGCCAGTGGCCGGCGACGACCACCACGATCGCGGCGAGCCGCAGGAAGTCGGCGACGCGGTCGCGGGATGCGGGCGTTGCGGCCGCCAGGCCGGCGGCGCCGGGACGAGCGGAGGCGATCGAGGATTCGTTCATGGGCTCATCCTGGCGGCCGGGCCGCGCGGCGGGTAGACGGCATCGCGCTCATATCGACGGCGCGCTCGCCCAGGTTCGCCTGGGTACTTTCGGCAGCCGCGGGTAGTCATCACGGCATGAGCTTGTCGAACGCGGATCTGTCCGAGCTGCTCGCGCTCGCTTCCGGGCAGGAGACCGGCACCAAGCACAAGGCGCTGCGCCGCGCGGCCGGACGCGCGCTGATCTGGCCCGAGGAGGCAGCCGAGATCCTCGCCACCGGCCGCGAGCTCACTGTCCTGCCCGGCGTCGGGCCCTACCTCGCCCGGCGCATCGGCGACTGGCTCGCCGACCCGCCCGAGGTTCCGGTGCCGCCGCCGCTGCGTCGCGGGTTCCTGACGATGGCCATCGCGCGCTCGGTCGTGGAGGCCCATCCCGAATGGATGCCGCGCGCCGACCTTCAGATGCACACCGACGAGACGGACGGCTCGGTCTCGCTGAAGACGATGGTCGAGGCGTGCCGGGAGCTCGGGCACGAGCTGATCGCCATCACCGATCACTCGCAGGCGCTTCGAATCACCAACGGCATGGACGAGGCGCGTCTCGCGCGCCAGGGCGCGGCGATCCGGCGCATCAACGCGCGCGGCGAGGCGCCGCTGGTGCTGCGCGGCATCGAGATGAACCTCACACCCGAAGGCGAGGGCGACATGGAGCCCTCGTCGCTGCGGTCGCTGGATCTGGTGCTGGGCGCGTTCCATTCGAAGCTTCGCGTCGAAGGCGATCAGACGCAGCGATACCTCAAGGCGCTTCGCAACCCGCACATTCACGTGCTGGCCCACCCGCGCGGGCGCGTGTTTAACTTTCGGACCGGCCTCGACGCCGATTGGGAGCGCGTTTTCGCCGAAGCCGAGCGGCAGGGCAAGGCGCTCGAGATCGACGCGACGGTGATGCGCCAGGACCTCGACGTCGAGCTGCTGATGGAGGCGAAGCGCTACGACGTGCGATTTACGATCGGATCGGACGCGCACCATCCCAACGAGCTCCACTACCTCACGCTCGGCGCGGCCGCCGCGATCCTGGCGGGCATTCCGCGCGAGCGGATCCTGAACTTCCGCGGCGCCGCCGGGTGGCCCGTATCCCAGCCGGTCCCGGCCTGAGGCAGGAAGCCGGCGCGCACGCGAAGAACTAGCGGCCATGCCGCCTCGGATTCTGCTGCTCGCCGCCGCGCTGCTCGCCTCGCTCCTCGGTCCCGCCCGGGCGCTGCCACCACTGCCTGCGGGATCGCAGGTGATCGTGTCCAGCACGCTCAACGGAACGCTTCACGTCTTCGACGCGTCGACGCTGGCCGAGACGCAGCCGCCGCTCGCGGTCAAAGGCACCTCGCCGGTACGGCTGTGGGTCGAGCGGTTTGGCGCGCGCGCGCTGCTGCTGTCGGCCAACCACGGCGTCCAAGGATCGCTGGGCGTCTACGACCTCGACACCCCGATCGTGACCGAGCTGCCGCTGTCGCCGTTCGCCTCGGGCGGCCAGGGCAGCGTCGGGATCGCGGCCGGCACGCACGCCGCCACGGGCGCCGCGATGATCTTCCTGACCGACACGGTCCAGGCGCTCGGCGGCTGCGGCTTGCCGGAGGGCACAATCACCGGCTTCGACGCACGCCTGCTGGCGACGGCAGGCGTTGCGACGCGCTTCGCGACGGTGTCTTCGGGCGGCCCGGTGCCGTACGCGGTGGCCTTCGACGGCCGCCGCGGCGAGGTCCTGGCGAGCAACTACTGCAACGACACCTTCGTGCGGCTGGCCGTCGCGGGAACGGGCGCGCTCGGCGACGGCTACGGGATGCGGCCCTTTGGCACGGCGTCGACCGGCGCGGGCCCGGACGCGGTCCTCTACGACGGCGCCTACGACCGTGCCTACGTCACGAACATCCGCGGGGATTCGGTGAGCGTGTTCGCGAGCGGGGGGCACACCGCGGCCGTGACGACGGTTCCGCTGCCGGGCGCCGGGCCGATCGACGCGGCGCTCGCGGACTCGCCGTCGGGGGCGCGATGGATGATCACGTCCAACGGCGCCGACGACACCGTCAGCCTCATCGACCGCGACGCGATCGCGGCGTGCGCGGCCACGGCCGTCTCGCCGTGCCACGCCGAGGTCGCGCGCATCGGCGCGGGCGTGCCCGGCGGCGCGCCCGAGGGCGTCGCCTACGATCCGGCGACCAACCGGATCTTCGTGGTCAACAAGACCATCGGGGCGCCCGCCTTGTCTGTGATCCAGCTCGACGAGAGCGGCCCGGCCGTTCAGGGACAGCACATCGCGACGATTCCGCTGCGCGTCCTGGGCGCGGGCACGCCGCTTCCGGACATCACCGCCTTCGATGTCGTGGTGCGGCCGCGCTGACGCGCGTCAGCCGGTCTCGGCAGGAAGCAGGTTCATGGCCGGTCCGGTGCGCGGATCGACCAGAACGAACGGCGCGGAGCGATTGACGATTGCGGCGGGGATGCAGAACTCACGATACCGGTCCCCCCCGTCGGTCCACTCGAACTCGGCTGCCACCTCGTAGGGGATCTCGACGGCAAGCACCGAGTCGCCCCGGATCTCGTCCTCGTCGTCCAGCGGCCGGTCCGACAGCCACACGCCACGCGCCGTCCCTCCACCGGGACGCTCCTCAACGGTATCGGTGAAGCCGTCGCGCATGATGCGCGCCGCCTCGAACGTCCGGTGATACAGCGGTCCAGGATGGTCGAGCGCGGCGTCGGGATCGAACGGCGCCCCGGACGAGAAACGCCGCCAGCGCACGTCGCGCTGCACGAGCACCTGCCCTTCGCCGGCGACGCGCCAGACGCCGTCCGCGATCACGGCGGCGGTGAACTCATCGATTCCCAGCACCGTCCGGCCGCGCGCATGCCCGTTGACGAGCGCCGTGCGCTGCCCCGGCCGGTATACGTCCAGCACGTCCCAGTGGGGCACGACCAGCGTGCCCGGCAGCATGCCGAGCGCCGGCACCCAGCGGACCGCGTCGGCGTCGGCGGTCACCGACTCGGGAGCGAGGTCCCCCGCCAGGCACGCGCCGGCGCTGCATCCGGCGAAGGCCGCACCACGCTCGAGGGCCTCGGCGATCGCCGACCACAGCGGCGTGTCGCGAACGACCGTCGCCAGATACGCGGGATTGCCGCCGGAGAAGAAGATCAGGCTCGCGGCCGCGACCGCGCCGGCCACGGCCGGGTCGCGGGCATCCTCGCGCGTGCGCACGTCGGCGACCGCCACGGGCACGCCCAGGCTCGCGTAGTGGTCCGAGCCCTTGCGCAGCCAGGCCGAGTAGACGGGCTCGCCGTCGGGGGCGCTCGCGGTCGCGAACAGCAGCACACCGCCGCTGCCGGTGCCGTGCTCGAGCAAGCGGCGGTCGACCTCGGCGGCCCACGGCTCGAACTCGCCCGAGCCCAAGAGCGCGAGCAGCCGCGGATGGCGTGAGCGAACATCCATGCCGGGCAGAAATGTTCCCCGCGGGAGCGCCGTCCATTCCGAAAGCCGCTCGCCGCCGCCGCGTCCGATCCTTATCCTGTGCGCGATGACCGAGCTTTCCTACCGGCCCGCCGTCGCCGCCGAGGCGGGCTCCGTCGCGGCGCTGATCAACTCTGCGTATCGCGGCGAGTCCAGCCGCGCCGGCTGGACGACCGAGGCGGACTTCCTCGTCGGGCTGCGCACCGACGAAGACGAGATCCGCGATCTGATCGGCCACGACGGATCGGTGATCCTGCTGTGCGAGCGAGCGGACGAGATCATCGGCTGCGTGCATCTGCGACGGGACGGGGACTCGGCCTACCTGGGCATGTTCGTGGTCCGGCCGGACCTGCAGGGCGCCGGCATCGGCAAGCGTTTCATGGCCGCGGCCGAAGATCTGGTGCGCCGCGAATGGGACGCCCGGCGCATCACCATGACGGTGCTCTCGCTGCGCGACGAGCTGATCGCGTTCTACGAGCGCCGCGGCTACCGACGCACCGGCCGCTTCACGCCCTTCCCCGCCGACTCGCGCAGCACCCCGATGGTGCAGGATCTTCGCTTCGAGACGCTCGAGAAGGACCTGCCCGCCGCGCCGCAGCCGGCCCGCTGACGCGAAGCGGCGGCCCCCGAAGGAGCCGCCGCGACGAAGTTCCGTGCCGCCTTAACGGCGGACCTCAACGTCGTCGATCGCGATGCCGGTGTAGGGCGGTGTGGACAGACCGGAATCCGACGTCATCCGCCAGCGGATCCACAGCCTGCCCTGCGGCACCACGAAACGCGCCGACATCTTCGAGAAGCCGGGGAACGTGGGGTTCTGACCGGCGATCGAGCGCGCCTGATGCCAGTTCTTGTTGTCCGAGGACCACTCGAACGAGAAGTAGTCGCAGCAGGCCTCGGTGTCGTGACGCTCATACCAGCTCGCCTGGATCGTGCTGCGCGCCGGCACGTTCATCGCCGGCGACTGCAGGATCGCCGACGCGCTGTCCTCGTAGCCCGACAGCACCCACGAGAAGCCGGAGTCGTTGCCGGGCGAGGCGCGCCGCCATTCGATCGCCGCCCCGGTCGAGGACTGCGTGAACCCGTCCTCGCCGGTCTCGAAGCCCCAGGGGCCGGCGACGACCTTGTTCAGGAACCGCGGAGCCGGAGCCACGCGCTTGGCCGCGGCAGCGCGGGCGGGACCGAACGAGTACATGTAGACGCCGCGGCCGTAGGCGGCCGCCACGAGCGTGTTGGGGTCGCCGTTGGTGAAGCGCACCGTGTGCACCGGCACCATCGGCAGCCCCTGGCCCAGCACCTCGAACCGGCCGCCGGGCACCGAGATGAACACGCCGACGTCGGTTGCGGCCACGACCTGGTTCGTTCCCGGACGCAGCGTCAGGAAGCTGATCGGGGTGTTGGGCAGGTTGGCCGAGATGTTGCGGAACGTCTTCGCGCCGTCGGTGGACACGTACAGGTGCCCCTCACCCACGCGGCTGTTCTTGGCACCGATGACGTTGGGCTTCGTCCACGGCCGGAAGTAGCCGCCGAGCGATACGAACACGATCTCGGGGTTGCTCGGGTGGATGGCGATGCCGGTGATGTAGCGGTTCGGCAAGCCCGCGGCCTTGGCGATGTGCCAGCCCTGCGATGCGCCCTTCTTCGGCGGCTGCGAGCCGCCCACGTTGGTCGCGATGCCGTTCTTGAAGGGAACCGCGGTGTTGAGAACGTCGCACGGGCCGCAGAAACCGGCGTAGCCGGCGGCGCCGTGCAGCGCGACCGCCGTTTGCTGGTTCACCGGGTCCTGCGCGTTCGGCGTCGCCTTTTCGTCACCCGGCTTCGAGTGCGTGCCGAGGTCGATCAGCTTGACCCACGAGGAGCGGGATGTTCCGGGACCGGCCAGGGTCGACACGATCTCGTTGCCGCCGATCATCAGATGGTTCGGGTCCGCCGGGTCCATCGTGAACGGCGTCGAGAACAGCGCCGAGGTGATCGGCGGCGACATCTCGCTCCAGGTCTTGCCGCCGTTGACGGTCGAGGCGATCGTTCCGCCCGTGTACTCGCCGTAGGCGATGTTGCCGTTGTCGGGATGCACCGCCACGAAGAAGCCGTCCCCGCCCTTGGTCTGGATCTGGCGCTGGCGCTCGATGACCCGGCCGTTGCGGACGATGTCGGTGATCTTGGCGGTGCCGTTGTCCTGCAGACCCATCCAGAATGTGCCGTCGCGCGAGCGCACGGCATCGTAGGGAAGCAGCGTGTTGAACCCTTCGTTGTTGCCGTAGCCCCAGTTGGCGTTGGAGAAGTCCGACACGTCGGCCGCGATACGCTGGCTGTAGACGCCGCCGTCGTTGCCGACCACCATGCGAACGCTGCCGTCCTCGAAGGGGATGAAGATGACGTCGTGCTGGTCGGAGTGCGTCGTTGTCGTGCGCGCGATGCCTTCGCGCTGCGTCGCGCAGTAGGTCGTCGCGGGCGGCAGCATCAGACCCATGCAACTGTCACCGCTCCAGTACCGGCCGATGACCTTGAACGCGGAGTGCCCGTCCTGCGGCACGTTGGTGTTCTCGTTCTGGAAGACCTCCTCGAGACCGAAGACCACACGCGTCGGGATGCCGTTGATCGCCTTGGTCGGGTCGGGGCGCACGAATGCGTTGAACCACGCCTGGATCCCCGGGCCGTAGCGCGCCAGCACCGAATACGCCGTCAGCGCCGAGCCCGTCGCGGGCGAGAGCAGCTCGGGCTGCGACACCATGATCCGCCAGGTGCGGCCGAAGTCGCTGGACACGTAGAGGCCGTGGAAGACGCTCACACGCGGAACCACGCCGTAGGCCTCGGGCACGTCGATGCCGGGCGGGCCGTTGCGAAGCAGCACCGCGTCCTGCACCATCGCGTACACGTAGTTGTGGTTCTGCGCCGGACCTTCCGCCGGACCGAGCTCGGTCCGGCCGATGCGATCCTGCGGCGCGAAGCCGGTGGCCGCCGACTTCTCGAACGTGCCGGGCGCGCCCGTGTCCGAGACGTAGATGCCGTTGTTGGGCGACTGCACGATATCGGTGCCCGGATACTTGAGCTGCCCGGCGCGCCAGCCGACCGCGGCCATGACCTTGCCGCCCGCCTCGTCGGTGGTTCCGCCCGGCATCTGCACGATCACATCGGTGACGACGTTGGCGAACGCGCACGTGGCGGTCCGGTTGGACTGGCCGGCGCACTCACCGGTGGGAAGCTTGACGTTCACGAACGAGCGGCCCGCGTCGGTCGAGCGGTACAGGCCGCTGCCGGTCGCGGCGTAGACGATGCTCTTGCGCGCCTGGTCCACTGCGAGCTTGAAGCCCCACACGTCCCGCGGCATGCCCTTGGCGGCAAGCCAAGTCTTGCCGAGGTTGGTCGTGTAGAACAAGCCCACGCCCTGGCGCGAGTCCGCGCCGAAGGAGTCGTCTCCGGTGAGCACCATGATCGTCCCGCCACCCTCGGGCGTGTAGGCGACCGACGAGACGACCTGGGTCGGCAGGTTGTCGCCGATCGAGGTCCACTTCGACGCGTTGGAGTCCGAGACCCACACGCCGCCGTAGGACGCCGTCGCGAGCAGCGTGTCCGGCAGGTGCGCGTCGTCCCGCGGCACGTAGAAGAAGTCGTTGACGCGACCGTTCACGTCACCGCGGCCGGTTGCCCCCTCGCCGTATCCGTCATCCATGGTGTGCAGCGGTCCGTTGCCGACCGGCTGCCAGCGGTTGTCGTTGGCCGCCGACTGTCCCGCGCGCGCCATGGCGGTGCGCTGGCGGAATGCCGTTTCGTAGGCGCCCGCCGGGATGATCCCGTCCGGCGCCGAGGCGATCGCCATGCGCTGTGAGTCGCGGTAGCGAAGTTCCCGCTCGGTCTCGGGATGCTTGTCGTGGATGCACAGCTCGGTGCCGGTTCGCACGTCGAGCACGTCCCCGTAGAGCGAGAGACGGGCCTCCTCCTCCCCTTCGAGGTGGTAGCCGGGCGGGCAGGCCAGAGCCTGGGTGTCGGTGCGAGCCCCGGGCCAGGACACGAGGGTCGAGACGAGGAGCGCGGCGAGGGCGGGCAGCGCCAGTCGCCGGACGGCAAGATGGGTCTTCACGAGGTCCTCCGAGATCGCCAAGAAAGGACGTGCCGCACACGTCCAATCGGGAGAGTTCGCTTGGCTCGGTTTCGTTCCTTCTGCGAGGATCGGGACGCGGCCCGGTTTACGAACTTTCACCCGTTTTTTCTTTCTGACGGCTCACCCTCGACCGATGCCGGTGGAAGGAAAGTGCCCGGCGCGAACCAACACCGTGGATCCGATGAGCGGCACGTTCGTCCACTCGGGCCCCCGGCAGGGTCCGTCCGGCGTCGTGTAGCCGCGGATCGCCGAGAAGGACGCCGAGCCGTCCGGTCCGACGTCCAGGGTGACGAAAAGTGGCCAGACACCGAACGTATCGACTGCGAAGCTGTATGTGGAGATCCGGTGCCCGCCCGTGGCCGCGACCGGCTCGACGACGACACACGCAAGCGCACCGACGATGACGTTTCGGTAGGGCTTGTCATGAACCATCCCGACGGTGTCGATCAGAATGGTTCCGTAGGCCCCCTCGGCCGTCGGAACGTCGCGCGCCGCGATAGCGAGGGTACCGGCCCCGAAGCCGATCCCGCTGC
>DATLFO010000120.1:0-29795 GCA_035541035.1 Actinomycetota bacterium | reverse complement strand
GATCAAGCTCCGTCTGATCGGGTCGAGCGCCGACCTGAAGCATCTCGTCTACTCCAACAAGCGGACGGGCAAGAAAGGCAGCCACCTCGTCGCGATCGACGACGATCTGTTCGACGTGCTCGAGGACGTGGTGCGACGCCGCCGTCGTGGCGAAGGCATCGACGACGAAGAGGACCACACGCCCCGTCCGGTCGCCCCGCGCGTCGAGTCAAAGCTTCCGCCGCGTGAGGTTCAGCGACAGCTTCGAGCGGGCCGCACGCCCGAGCAGGTCGCCAAGGCCGCCGACGTGCCGATCGCGTGGGTCGAGCAGTTCCTGGTGCCGGTGCTCTACGAGCGGCAAGGCATGGTGCGCGAGGCGCAGCGCGCGTGGCTCAGCAAGCAGCGGCTCGGCGAAAGCGGGCTGCCGCTCGGCGAGGCGGTCGAGGCGAACCTTCGCTCGCGCCACGTCCGGCTGACCGACGAGGAGATGACGAACGCGTGGGACGCCACCCGCGTCGAGGGCCAGCCGTGGACGATCACGCTTCGCTTCCGGTTCCGCGGACGCGAGCAGCGCGCGATGTGGAAATACGACCCGACGCGTCGCAGCGTGACCGCCGCGAACCGTCTCGGCGCCGATTTAGGATGGGTCGCGCCCGGCAAACGTCTGCGGACGGGGGAACGCACCTCCCGCTTCGTGTCCCCCGAGCCGCCCGGCCGCCGCGCGGCCGCCGAAGCACCCGAGAAGCCGGCCCGCAAGCGTCCGGCGAAGAAGGCCTCCGCGAAGAGAACGTCCGCGAAGAAGGCCTCGGCAAGAAAAGCACCTGCCAAGAAGCGCACACCCGCGAAGAAGCGCACGGCGGCGAAGAAGCGCACGGCGGCGAAGCGCACGGCCGCGAAGAAGCGCACGGCCGCGAAGAAGCGGACCGCGGTCCGGCGACCCGCGGCGAAGCGTCCGGCCAAGAAGCGCACGGCGGCGAAGCGTCCGGCCCCGGCGCGGCGTCCCGCCAAGAAGCGCACGGCCGCCAAACGGCGCTCCACCCGGGCACCCGCCAAGAAGCGCACCGCTGCGCGGCGCCGTACGCGACGGTAGCATCCGGGGCGTGACCGCCCCCCGCTCGCGCCTCCGCCTCATCCTGATCGCCGCCGCGCTCGCGGCCGCCGGCTTTGCCTTGGCCGCGCCCGCGATCGGCGCGCAACCGGACGAGCCCCGCGTCACCGACTACTTCACCCAAGAGCAGATCGAGCGATCCCGCGACTACACCGGCACGCGCTACGTGCTCGGGTTCTCTTCGCTCGTGCTCGGGCTCATTCTCGCCGGCATCGTCGGGCTCGGTCCGGCCGCTCGCGCGCTCGGCGGGTGGGCCGAGCGCGTCTCCGGCGGCCGCTGGCCGCTCACCGCGCTCATCCTCGCTGCGGTCGTCACGCTCATCCCCGTGCTGGCCACCCTGCCGCTGGCGGTCGCGCGCGGCTACTGGCACGAGCGGCGCTTCGGTCTGTCCACGCAAAGCCTCGGCGGCTTCCTGGCCGACGTGGGCAAGGGAGCGGGCGTTCAAGTCGTTGTCGCGGGTGTGGTCGCCCTCGCATTCTTCTTCATCGTCCGGCGACTGCCGGTGACGTGGCCGCTCGCCGCCGCGGCCGTGATGGTGGCGCTGACCGTCGTGATGGTCGTGGTGTACCCGCTCGTCTACGAGCCGCTGTTCAACAAGTTCACGCCCGTCGATCCGGCGACGCGCGAGCGGATCGTGGCGCTCGCCGACCGTGCCGGCGTGACCGTGGATCGCGTCCTGGTCGCGGACGCGTCGCGGCGAACAAAACGGCTCAACGCCTACGTGTCGGGCCTGGGTGCGACCAAGCGGGTCGTGCTCTACGACACGCTGCTCGAGCGCAGCCCGCCTGACGAGGTGGATCTGATCGTCGCGCACGAGCTCGCGCACGTCGTGCATCGCGACGTGCTGAGGGGAACCATCCTGGGTAGCGCCGGCGCAATCGGGGCGGTGGTGCTCGTGTGGCTCCTGACCGGACGGCCGGGTGTGCTGCGCTTCGCCGGCGCGTCCGGGCCCGGCGATCCGCGCCTGATCCCGCTGCTCGCGTTCACAATGGCCGTCGCGACCCTCGTCACGCTCCCGCTTGCCAACGGCTTCTCGCGCTCCATCGAGGCCGACGCGGACCGGTTCGCGGTCAGACTCACCGGCGACGTCCAGACGGCGATCCGGACCGAGGTGAGCCTCGCCCGGGAAAACATCGCCGACTTGCGGCCCCACCCGCTCATCCGTTGGATGTTCTTCACCCATCCGCCGGTGATGGAGCGAATCGAGATCGCACTGGAGGCCGCGCCGTGAGGATTTTGCTCGTCACCAACGACTATCCGCCGCGCGTCGGCGGCATCCAGGTCTACCTCGAGAACATCTACCGGCGGCTCGCCGCGCGCCACGAGATCACCGTGGTCGCGCCGCCGCATCCGCGCGCCGCCGCGTGGGACGCGCAGCAGCCGTACGAGATCGTGCGTCACGGCCCGCGCGTCTATTGGCCGCGCACCGGGCTGCAGCGCCGCGTCGCCGATCTGGCCGGCCGCCACGACGTGGTCGCGTTCGGCGCGGTGGTGCCGATGAACTGGATGGCGCCGAAGCTGGGCCGCCCCTACGTGATCCACACGCACGGATTCGAGGTCGCGCTCACGCGTCTTCCGGGAGCGCGCGCCGCGCTCCGCCGCGTCTGCGCCGACGCGCGTGTCGTGACCGTCGTCAGCGAATACTGCCGCCGCTTCATCGAGCCGGTCGTCGGCGCCGGTCCGCGCATCGAGATGCTCAAGACCGGCGTGGACCTGGAGATGTTCCATCCGGGCGTGGATGGGTCCGAGATCCGCAAGCGCCACGGCCTCGACGGACGGCCGGTACTCGCTTGCGTCAGCCGTCTGGTGCCGCGCAAAGGCCAGGATACGATCATCCGCGCGATGCCGGCGATCGCCCGGCGCGTTCCGGACGCCGCCGCGCTGATCGTGGGTGGCGGGCCGCATCGCGCCGCGCTCGAAAAGCTCGCCTTCACGCTCCGCGTCGCCGACCGCGTCATCTTCACCGGCGAGACGCCGTTCGCCGAGCTGGCCGCCCATTACGCGGCCGGGGACGTGTTCGCGATGCCGTGCCGCAGCCGCTTCGCGGACCTCGAGGTCGAGGGGCTGGGCTTGGTCTACCTCGAAGCGCAGGCGACGGGCCGGCTCGCGATCGCCGGCGACTCGGGCGGCGCGCCCGAGGCCGTGATCCCCGGTGAGACCGGCCTGGTGGTTCCCGGCGGCGATCCGGCGGCGCTCGCGGAAGCCGTGGCCGGTCTGCTCGCCGACCCGGCGCGCGCCGCCGCGATGGGCGAGCAGGGGCGCGCGTTCGTCGAGGCGAACCATCACTGGGACCGGGTGGCGGAGCGATACGAGCGCATGCTCGAAGAATCCGTCTAGGGCGCTGGCCGTTGCGCCGGAGCGGCTCAACCCGGTAGGAATGAGGGCACACAAACCACCACCGCGTCAGCCGGGAGGGAGCGCGCAATGACCGAAACCGTCGTATCGCTATTTCTCAAGACCGTTGCCGAACGAGGCGATGCGGTCGCCTTCAAGGTGAAGCGCGGCGGCGAATGGCAGTCGATCAGCTGGATCGAGTACGCGAGCGACGTGCAGAAGGCCGCCAACGGGCTGCTGTCGCTGGGTCTGGGCGCCGAAGACAAGGTCGCGATCCTGTCCCTGAACCGTCCCGAGTGGCACATGGCCGATGTCGCGACGATGGCGCTGGGGGGCGTCACCGTTCCGATCTACGTGACGAACTCGCCGCCGCAGGTCTCCTACATCGTGGGTCACTCCGAGGCGAAGGTGATCGTCTGCGAGAACGCCGGCCAGGTCGAGAAAATTCTCAAGACGCGCAACGAGCTGCCCGAGCTGAAGAAGGTCGTCGTCATCGACACAGACGGCGCGACGCTCGACGGCTTCGTGATGTCGTGGGCCGATCTGCTCGCCGCCGGCGACGAGTTCGGCAAGCAGAACGCCGGCCGCTTCGAGGAGCAGGTCAAGGCGATCAAGCCCGAGCAGCTCGCCACGCTCGTCTACACCTCCGGCACGACCGGCCCGCCGAAGGGCGCGATGCTCACGCACGACAACATCGTGTGGACGTGCGAGTCGCTGAACAAGGCGCTCGAGGGCCAGCCCGACGACCGGAGCCTGTCCTACCTGCCGCTGTCGCACATCGCCGAGCGCGTCACGAGCCACATGATGCAGATCTGGCGCGGATCCGAGACCTGGTTCGCCGAGTCGCTCGACACGCTGCGCGAGGATCTGCAGGCATGCCGGCCGACGATCTTCTTCGGCGTGCCGCGCGTGTGGGAGAAGTTCTACGCCGGCATCAAGAACCTTCTGGACAACCTGCCGGAGGAGCAGCGCGTCAAGGCCGAGCAGGCCGTGCAGCTGGGTCTGAAGCGCGTCGAGGCGACGCAGGCCGGCTCGTCGCTTCCCGACGAGCTCGAGGCCGCCTACCAGCAGGCCGACGCGCAGCTGTTCGCGATCGCGCGGGCGGCGCTGGGCCTAGACCAAGCGCGCGCGATGATCTCGGGCGCGGCCCCGATCAACCCCGAGGTGCTGCGGTTCTTCCACGCGATCGGCCTGCCGGTCGCCGAGGTCTACGGCCAGACCGAGGACTGCGGCCCGACCTCGATCAACCGTCCGGACGCGATCAAGATCGGCACGGTCGGCCCGGCGATCGACGGGGTCGAGATCAAGATCGCCGAGGACGGCGAGATCCTGGTCAAGGGCGGCAACGTCGGTCCCGGCTACTACAAGAACCCGGAGGCGACCACCGAGCTGATCGACGAGGACGGCTACATGCACTCGGGCGATGTCGGCGAGCTCGACGAGGAAGGCTACCTGCGGATCACCGACCGCAAGAAGGATCTGATCATCACCGCGGCCGGCAAGAACATCGCGCCGCAGGTGCTCGAGAACATGCTCAAGCACTCGCCGTGGATTTCTCAGGCCGTCGTGATCGGCGACGCCCGTCCGTACCTGACGGCGATCCTGACGCTCGACCAGGAGAAGGTGACCGCGTTCGCGGAGCAGAAGTCGATCCCGCACGGCGACTTCGCCGAGCTCGCGCGCCACCCCGACATCCTCCAGCTCGTCGAGACCAGCGTGCAGGAGGTCAACGAGCAGCTTTCGCGGGTCGAGCAGATCAAGAAGTGGACGGTGCTCGAACGCGACTTCCTGCAGGAAGCCGACGAGATGACGCCGACCATGAAGGTCCGGCGCCGCGCGATCAGCGACAAGTACACGGACCTGATCGAGTCGATGTACGCCTGATCGCACCGTTTGCTTGCCGCATCGAGGCCGGGCCCCGGCGCCCGGCCTCGGCGCGTGCGGGGTCGCGGGCCCCGCACGGAACCCCCGGTCCCCGGATCGAGCGCGTCCCCCGGTTCGTCCCGGGGATCGCGGGCCCGGCCGAAGAACTGCGGTAAAGTACGCGGCAACGTTCGACGGGGGTTGGAGATCAATGAAGCGACCCACACTTCGGCTCGGTGCCGGCATCCTGATGTCGGCGATGCTCGCGCTGCCCGTGGTCTTCGTGCCGCGCGAGGCCCACGCCGCCACCTACACCGTGCTCGCGCGCGACGACGGCTTCTTCCAAACCTCGATCGAGATCCGCCCGGGGGACAGCGTCATCTGGAAAAATGACGGTCAGATCACCCACACGATCGACGCCCAGAGCGGCGCGCCGCAGCCCTCGCCCCGTCAGCTCGCGCCCAAGGAGAGCACCAACCCGCTGACGTTGTCCACGCTCGGCAACTACAAATACCGGCTGGACGGCCGGAGCCTGGAGGGTTACGAGATGACCGTCAAGGTCACCAACAACCCGAGCTCGCCGTCACCCTCGCCGACCGCGACGGGCACGATCACGATCACCACGACGCCGACCTCGACCCCCACGCGCCGTCGCACCTCGTCGCCGACCCCGACGAAAACCACTTCTTCGCCGAGCCCGTCGCCGTCGCCCTCTACACCGACGCCCACGCCCACGACCCCGACGCCCACGCCCACGCCGACCGAGCCGACCGACTCGGCCTCGCCGATCCCGTCGTTCGACGATGACACGACCGGCTCGCCGTCGTCGGGCAACTCGCAGGCGATCATCGCCATCCTCGGCGTGCTCGTGCTGGGTGCGCTCGGGTTCGTGGTCTACCGGCGCACGCTGTCGGGCTAACGCCCGCTCAGGTGCACCAGGTCCAGCTTCCGCCGGGCGGCGCCGTTTCCTGACCCGAGGCGAAGTCGCCGCTCGAGGTGCGCTCGACCCGCATCGTCGTCTTGGCCGTCACCGTCTTGCTCTCGAAGAACGGTGAGGTGAATCCCGTGAGCGAGGACATCTTCGTCTGCACGCAGACCACGAGCGGCTCGCCCGCCCGGTACGGAGACGGCACGATCACCCGCACCCGAGCGGCCTCGCCGATCGGATGGTTGCGCTCCTTGATCAAGCACATCAGCCCGCGCGTCTCGGTGCTCGAGACCGTGCCCACGATCGTGCATCCCGCCCCGCCGGTGAACTGGGCGACCGCGCCGAGCCGGGCTCCTTCACGCGCGGCGGCCCTGACGGTGTTCTGGTTGTTGAGCACCACGCCGAAGTCGATGATGCCGAACAGCATCAGCGCGATCACCGGAAGCACGATCGCGAACTCGACCGCGCTCGCGCCGCGCTGGCCGCGCGCGGCGGACGGCTGTATGCCCCTCATAGCGAAGGTATCGGCCGCGCGGGCAGGCCGGTCGATAGGCCGAAAGTCCCGAGTCGGGCCGGTGGCGGTCCCGATTCGGCCGTCCGGTCAGGCCTTTTCCAGGATTCGGTCGATCGCGGCGTCCCAGCCGGCCGTGTGGGCGGCGCGGCCGAGGAACGATTCGCGAGCCCATCGCAGGTACGGGAGCAGCCGCAGCGCGACGCGGTAGCGCGTGAGCCGCCCCGACCGGATCTCGTCCTCGGAGGCGTAGAGCGGCTCGCGGCGGAAGTTCAGCAGGAGCAGCGCGCGATTGAGCCGTCCGATCGCGCGTCCGATCTCGTCGGCGAGCTCGTCGCCACGCAGCGACGCGAACCGTTCCGGCTCCATCAGCCGGAACACGTAGGTCGCGTGGCCGGACTCCGAGGTGACCTCGCTCGCGACCGCGTTGATCGGCACGCCGTCCCGCGAGAGCGGGCAGAAGAACCACAGCCGGTTCTCCCCGCCGCCCGGGACGGTCCGCTCCGCTTCGGGTCCGGTCTCCGGATCCTCGGGCTCGGCGGCCGGTGGTTGCTCTTCGGCCGCCTCGTCGCTCGCAGCCGCCTTGAGCGCCTTGACGCCGAACGCGGCCCAGCCGTCGGGCGTCATCGCGGCGAGTCGCTCGTAGGAGTCGCGCCGCGACCCCAGCACGGCCGTCGCGAGCTTGGGCCACAAGCCGGGGTCGATCGCGTCGACGGTACGCTTCTGCACGGCGCGGCCGTCGCGCATCGCGCCGGCCAGCGCGGTGATCGTCCCGGGCGACACGTCCGGCAGCAGGCCGGACAGCGTCGCGCGGGTGCGCTCGGCGAGCGCGTCGAGCAGGCGGCGCAGCTCGCCGGTGAACTCCTCGGATCGCTTGGCGAGCTTGCCGATCGTGACGGTGGTGCCGTCGTCGAGCCGGATGTGGGCCTGGTAGAGCTCGGCGTCCCAGTCCACCGCGTCCACCGCGCTGAAGGGCACTCCGAACATCACGCCGTGATCCGGCCGCACCACGAGCAGATCCTCGTAGAGCCGGAATGTCGCGCCGACGGGCTGCAGCGCGTCCTCGCCCAGAAGCATGCCCGGATAGGTGTCACGCAGGTTCACGCCGCGCAGCAGCAGGTTCTTCTCGAGCGACGCGTCGCGGCGCTTGACGATGTCGGCCGCGATCTGGCCGTACGCGCGTCCGAGCATGCCGAAGTCGTAGCGCGACCCGTCCTCGACCGCGATTCGCAGCGTGTAGCTGTCGTCGAGCAGGTCGTCGATGTCGTCGTAGGCGATGAATGCCTGAACGCCGCCGCCGACGCGAACGCCGTCCTCGGCCGCTTCCACCGTGCACGCGACCGGGTCGCCGCCCCCGACGGCGACCTGCCCGGGAACCGCGGCCACTAGAGCCCGTTCCCGCACTCGGGACAGAACTTCGTGCCCGGCGCGGCGGTCGTGCCGCAGCGTCCGCACTGGACCTGAACCGCGAGCGTCTGGCCGCATTCGCCGCAGAACTTCGCGCCGTGTTGCGCCTCGGCTCCGCAGTGCGGGCAGAGCGCGACCTGCATTCGTTCGACGTTGACGTCGGAGGCGTAGTCGGACTCGTTGATCTTCTCGCTCACCTGCTGCAAGCGACGCTGCTGCTGCATGCCGGCGATCTCCTGCTCGAGCTTGGGCGCGCAGTTCACGCACAGCTGGGCCTCGTCGTTCCAGCAGATGTCCTTGCAGACCCACGAGCCGCAGCGGTGGCACTGGTTGAACAGCGGCGAGACCTCCTCGACCGCCTTGCGCAGCGCCTTGTCCTTGGCCTGCGACTCGGTCAGGTCTTTGAGCTCGTGGCCGGCGTAGCTCGCGCCGCCGAGCCGCCCGCCGAGCAGGCCGCCCAGGCCGCGGACGACCTTGTTTCCGATGCCCAGCGCCGAGGCGTTGAATCCGGACTTGTACCCGTTGCCGCAGCGCATGCAATAGAACTCGAACTGATAGCCGGCTTCGGTCGAATGATCGCTGTAGTTGTTCGTGAAGCGGACGATGTCGGTCACGTGCATCCCCCGGGATCGGGCCGGCCGCCTGCCGGCTGACACCGCCGGCTCCCTGCCGGCTGACCGAATTGTACGAGTTCGGGCGCGTGCCGGAAAGCGGCGTCCGCAAGCTTGCTTATTCGACCAGGAACGTGTGGCGGCCCAGGACCGGATGAGCGTAGTCGGTCGTGAATGCGACAGTGAAGTTCGATGACCCCGTCGTGGTCGTGCGTCCGACGACGACCGCGCCGTTGTGCGAGATCGAGCCCGAGCTTCCGGCCATGGAGTAGTGGGCCGAGCGGGCGTAGACGACCCCGTCGATGCGGTTCAGCACTCCGCCGAGGATGGTCATCGAGGCGGTGTTGTTCCGGTCGAAGAAGATCGGCAGGTTCGTATACGGCCCCGAGGTCATGCCGCTGATCCGGAACGTCGTCGAGCCCGACATCGAGATCCCGGCGCCGGTCTGTCCGCCGGACAGGCACGGGGTCGGGTACAGCGAGCATCCGAAGTACAGCAGCACGCCGTCGCCCACCACCGAGGGCACCGGGGCCTGCGCACTCTTTTGCAGCGTCAGCCCGGTTCGGATCACGTAGATGCCGGGGCTGAAGGTCAGCACGCCGCGAGACTCGGACAAGATCGAGTCGTAGATGCCGGGCTGCAGCGTCAGATTTTCCGGGCCCGTGTGCGCGACCGACCCGCGATACGGACCGGCGACCGAGGGGACAGGAATCGTCGAAAGGGGGTCGGGAATCGCGGGCACGCCCGTGATCGGCGTCGGACTGAAGGTCCCCGGGCTCGGTTGCTGGTAGGTGCCGAGAATCCGAATGACTCCGTCGGTTGTCACGCCACCGGTCGCGGTGCCCTCGACCCCGGCGGCCGGTGTGCCGTTCGAGTTCACGTGCACGTCGGCCCCCGTGACCCGAAGGGTGCCGTTTCCGGCGATCGACAAGGTCCGCCCGGTCGTGCCGAGCACGCACAGGCCGCATGGGGTCCCGTTCGTCTTGAAGGCGGTCGCGACTCCGCAGACGTTGACGGACGGGATGCCGAACGCCGCGGCGAACCCGGTCGGGCTGTTCCAGCAGACGCGCACGTTGACGAGCCGATGCGCGGGATACGCGTTGCCGCTCATCGTGTAGGGCGTCGTCACCGTGACCGTCGCGCCGGTGCCCGTCTCGCCTCCGGTGAGCGCGGCCGTTGCGTACTCGCGCGCGTCGAGCCGCGCTAAGGCGGGATCGGGAAGCGACTGCGCACCGGCGAGTGCTCCGGAATCGGCGGCGGAGTCGGCCAGCGTCCGGTCCGAGCGCGCGTTGCTCAGATCGATCGCGAACGCCGCCATGACCAGCGACACCAGCATCATGATCGCCATCATGATGGCGACGCCGCCTGTCTCGGGGCGCCGATGCAGGAGTCCCTGCCACGGTGATGGGCCTCCAGGGGAGTGCATGCCATGAATATCGGGCGGCGCGGTGGCGGGCTCATAGGCCGAAGGTCCCGAGTTCGAGGGCGCACGGTCCCGAACCAGGGACGTATCCCCATCGGGGTGCGCGACGGCGTCGGGGCCGATATCGTGCCGAAGGACCACAAGGCGGCGGAAGGAGACGAGCACCGTGGGGCAGATCCGAATCTCGGCGAAGGCCGCCTCGTTCACCGAGTCGGTGATCCGGGAGATGACGCGTGTGGCGATGCAGCACGGCGCGATCAATCTTGCGCAGGGCTTTCCCGACTTCTCCTGCCCGCCCGAGCTCAAGGAGGCGGCCAAGGCCGCGATCGACGCCGACGTCAACCAGTACGCGATCACCTGGGGCGCCCAGCGCTTCCGTGAGGCGATCGCGGCGAACTTCGAGCGCTTCTCCGGCGTCCCGGTCGATCCCAACCGTCAGATCTGCGTCACCTGCGGCTCCACCGAGGCGATGATCGCGGCCGCGCTCGCGATCGTGGACCCGGGCGACGAGGTCATCGTGTTCGAGCCCTTCTACGAGAACTACGGGCCCGACGCGATCCTGTCGGGCGCGGTCCCGCGCTACGTGACGCTGCACGAGCCCGACTGGACCTTCGACGAGGCCGAGCTGGCGGCCGCGTTCAACGAGCGCACGCGCGCGATCATCGTCAACACGCCCAACAACCCGACCGGCAAGGTCTTCAGCCGCGAGGAGCTTCAGTTCATCGCGAGCCTGTGCCAGAAGTGGGACGTGATCTGCTTCACCGACGAGATCTATGAGCACATGGTGTACGACGGCCGCGAGCACATCCCGCCGATGACCGTGCCGGGCCTGGAAGACCGCAGCGTCACGATCAACGCGATGAGCAAGACCTACAGCGTCACCGGATGGCGGATCGGCTGGACCATCTCCTCGCCGGAGCTGACCGACGGCATCCGCAAGGTGCACGACTTTCTGACCGTCGGTGCCGCCGCGCCGCTGCAAGAGGCCGGCGTGGTCGCGCTCAACTTTCCCGACGCCTACTACAAGTCGCTGCGCGAGGAGTATTTGGAGCGCCGCGACCTGATGACCGGCATCCTCGAAGATGCGGGCTTCAAGGTCTACAAGCCCTCCGGCGCGTACTACATCATGACCGACATCTCGGCGTTCGGTTGGGACGGCGACGACGTCGAGATCGCCAAGCGCCTCGCAGCGGATCCCGGCATCGCGACCGTCCCCGGCTCGTCCTTCTACGCCGATCCGTCGCTGGGCCGGACCAAGCTGCGCTTCGCCTTCTGCAAACGTCTCGAGACGCTGCAGGCCGCGGCGGAGCGGCTTGCGATGCTGCGCGCATGAGCGGCCGGGGCGGCGCTGCGGCGCCGCGACTGGTCACGCCGCTCTTCGTTCGCATCACGCTGACTTCGTTCGCCTATTTCGCGTCCTACGGCATGACGCTGCCGGTGCTGCCCAAGTTCGTGGACGGGCCGTTGGGCGGCGGCGGCCTCGAGGTCGGCCTGGTCGGTTCGGCGTTTGCGTTCTCCTCGATCGTGCTGCGCCCGATCGCGGGACGGGTCGGCGACGCACGCGGCCGCGGGATCCTGATGGCCGGCGGTGCCGCGATCGTCGCGACGGCGACGCTGCCGACCGGCTACGCAGGGGCCGTGTGGCTCGCGTTCCTGTTCCGGTTCTCGGCAGGTTTTGGCGAGGCGGGTTTCTTCACCGGGGCCGCCTCCGCGATCAACGACCTCGCGCCCGAGGAGCGGCGCGGCGAAGCGGTGTCCTACTTCACGCTCTCGCTCTACTCCGGGCTCGCGCTCGGCCCGCTCGCCGGCGAAGCGATCATGAAGGCCGCGGGGTTCAAGGCCGCATTCCTCGCCGCCGGCGCGCTCGCGGGTGTCGCGGCGCTCGCCACGCTTCGCCTTCCGGACACCCGGCCCGACAAGGATGGGCCGCAAGGCCGTGGGCCGATCTTCCATCGCGCCGCGTTCGGGCCCGGGTCGATCATGACCACGAGCGTGATCGGCTTCGCCGGCTACGCGGCCTTGATGCCGCTGTACGCGCGGAACCTCGGCATGGACGCCGCCCCGATCTTCCTCGCGTATTCGGTCGTCATCCTCGTGCTCCGCCTGGCGGGCGCGCGCGTCCCCGACCGGTTCGGTGCGCGCCGCACGGCCACGACCGCGTTAATGGTCTCGGCCAGCGGCTTGCTCCTGGTGTTCGCCTGGCGGGGGAGCCTCGGGCTCGTGCTGGGATCGATGCTGTTCGCGACCGGCCAGGCGTTCGTATTCCCGTCCATGTTGACCCTGGCCGTGCGCGGCGCGCCGGCCCGCGAGCGCGGCAGCGTCGTCGGCACCTTCACCGCGTTCGTGGACCTCGGCTTCCTCGCCGGGCCGTTGCTGATGGGGTTCCTCGCCGACCTGTACGGCTACCGCGGATCGTTCCTCGGCGGATCGATCGTCGGCTTCGCCGGCCTGGTGTGGCTGCTCGCTCGCATCCGCGCCGAGCATCACGCCGCCCACCCCGAGCCGGGCCCGATCTAGCTAGCCCGACCTGCCCCGCTGAATGATTGCCGTGGCTGGTCCCTCGCCGTCGGGGAACTCTGCGTCGATGCCGGCGCGGATCGCTTCGAGCGCCGCCGCCCGGACGCGCAGCTTGCTGGCCGCGTGCGCATCCATGTGGAGGCCGCCCGCCATGCCGGCGGCGACCGTCTGCGCGATGGCGAGGACGTCGGCGGGCGGCGCAACGTGGTCCAGGAATCCGGCGGCGACGGCGTCGTCGGGTGTGAAGGTTTCCGCGAGCAGCGTCGCGCGTGAGAATGCCGCGGGCGTGAGCCGCTGGCGCAGGATCTCGATCGCAGCGAGCGGCAGCGTCAGGCCGATCGCGACCTCGTTGGCGGCGATCTTGAAGTCGCCGGCGGCGCCGATCCGATAGTCCGCGGACGCCAGAAGGAACGATCCCATCGCGATCGCGTGTCCGGTGCATGCGATGACGACCGGCGTCGGGAACGACAGGAGCCGCTCGGACAGCTCGAAGCCGCCACGCAGCATGCCGATCGCCTCGTCGCCGCCCGCACGCAGGATCGTCAGATCGAACCCGCCCGAGAAGCGTCCGTCGCGTCCGGCCAGCACGACCGTCGCTCGTTCCTTTTCGGCGGCATCCAATGCTTCGTTGATCCCGGCGAGCATCGCGGGCGAGAGCGCGTTGACCTTGCCGTCGTCCATCGTGATGGTCGTGACGGCGCCGTTGATGTCGTAGGTGATGAGGTCGCTCATTGCGGTCCCTTCGGCTCGGCGGAGCTACATCAAGTTCATCGATGAAAGGTTGCGAAGCAAGTCCGATAGGATCTCGGGGTCGGTGCGCACGTCGATGACGCACGGGCCGCCGCTTGCCAGCGCCTCACGCAACGCGGGCTCGAACGCCTCGAAGGATTCGACCAGCCAGCCGCGCGCGCCCAGCGCCTCTCCGAGCACGTCGTAGCGGGCGCCCCTCAGCGCGCTGGCGGTTTCGCGGCCGTACCAGGCGCGCTGCTCGTGCACCACGTCGCCCCAGCTTCCGTTGTTGGACACGATCGCGATCACGGGCAGGCCGTGCCGCGCGGCGGTGTCGACCTCCATCGCGGTCAAGCCGAACGACCCGTCGCCGGTCAGCAGCACCACCGGCTCGCCGGGCCGTGCGGCGGCCGCGCCGATCGCGAACGGCATGCCCACGCCGAGCGTGCCCAGCGCGGTGGTGGTGGTCATCATTCGGCCGGGGCCCTCCGCGTAGCCGTAGGCGAGCCCCCACGACAGCGCGTCGCCGCCGTCGGCGACGAAGGTCACGTCGCCGCCGCACGTCTCGCGCAGCACGCGCGCCGTCGTGCGCGCGACCGCGCCGCAGTGAATGCCCGGCCCGGTATAGCCGTCGATCTGGGCATCCCAAGCCGCCAGGCCGTGCCCGGCGAGCTCGCGCGCCTGCGCCAGCCACGCGTCGCGGCCGTCGGGCGTCTTGGTCCATCCGTCGGCGAGGCCGCCCAGCACGCGCGCCGCGTCGCCGGCGATGCCGATGTCGGCGGCGCGGTTGCCGCCGATCGCTTCGGGCCGGATGTCGATCTGCACGACCGTCACGGCCGGGCCGATGAGCGGCGGCTGCCCGAACGCCATGTTCGCGTTGAACGCCGAGCCGGCGACCACGACCACGTCGGCGGCCAGCGCCGCCACGCCCGCATGGACCAGGGAGCCCAGACACCATTCGTGCGAGTCCGGCAGCAGGCCGCGCGCCGCGCTCGTGGTGGCCACGGGGATCGAAGCCGTTTCCGCGAAGCGGGCCAGCGCGTCGCCCGCGTCCGACCAGAACGCGCCGCCGCCCGCGATCAGCAGCGGCCGCTCGGCCCGCTGCAGCACGTCCAGCGCGCGTGCGATCTCGGCCGGATCGCCCGCCGGCGCGGGCGCAACCGACGGGACGCCCGCCGCCGCGCGCGGCGAATCCGGCTCGGCCGAGGCCATGAAGATGTCCTGCGGGATCTCGACGTAGACCGGGCCCGGCTTGCCGGCGCGCGCGCGGTGCAGCGCCTCGGCGATCACTGCCGGGATGCGCGGTGTCGCAAGGCACGTCGCGGACCACTTCGCGACGGGTGCGACGATGCCGCGTTGATCGACGTCCATCACCGCGCCGCGGCCCTGCTGCGCCACGCCGGTGCGCCCGGCCAGCAGCACCATTGGGAGCGTCCACACGCCCGCGTCGATAAAGCCCGTCAGCGCGTTGCCGAAGCCCGGTCCCGCGGTCACGGCCGCGACGCCGGTGCGGCCGGTGGCCAGCGCCCAGCCCTCGGCGGCCAGCGATGCGGCGCCTTCGTGCCGGACGTCGATCACGCGAATGCCTTCGTCCACGCATCCGTCCAGCAGCCCCAATATGTGGCCTCCGCAGAGCGCGAAGATGGTGTCCACGCCGCCCTCGCGCAGCGCCGCGGCCGCCAAACGGCCGCCGTGCGGGGCCTCGGACGAGGCCCCCGGCAGGATGGTTGGGTCGAATTCGGGCATCCGTGGCGTAGTGTATCCAGTGGTGCGAGCAAGCCGGGGGGCCGGCGAGCTCGGCCTTGAGGCGGCAGGCGGGATTTTCACGGCTTTGCGATTCCCGTCGTGTTCCGCCGAACATTGGACCGGCTGAGCGAAGCCGGAGAGGGGAGAGGCCGATGGCGCGCGTCATCGCGGTCGCGAATCAAAAAGGAGGCGTGGCCAAGACCACGTCGGTCATCGCCCTGTCAGCGGCCATCGCCGAGCAGGGGCCGCGCGTGCTCGCCCTCGACTTGGACCCGCAGGCGTGCCTGACCTTCTCGCTCGGCCTCGACCCGGACACGATCGACACGAGCATCCACGACGTGCTGGTGGGGCGCGTCCCGATCGGCAAGGTGATCACGCAGCTCGACGAGGTCGATCTCGTTCCGGCCAACATCGATCTCGCCGGCGCCGAGGCCTACCTGCTGACCCGTACGGGACGCGAATACACGCTCAACGCCGCGCTCGAGGACGTGCGCGGCCACTACGACTTCATCGTCGTGGACTGCCCGCCGTCGCTGGGCGTGCTCACGATCAACGCGCTCACGGCCGCCGGCGAGGTCATCATCCCGATGCAGTGCGAGACGCTGTCGCACCGCGGCGTCGGCCAGCTGCTGGCCACCATCGACGACATCAAGCGGCTGACCAACCGAAACCTCGAGGTCACCGGCATCCTGCCGACCATGTTCGACGCGCGCACCGCGCATTCCAAGGACGTGCTCGATGATGTGGCCCGGCGCTATCGCCTTCCTGTGCTGGAGCCGGCGATCCGCAAGTCGATCCGTTTCGCCGAGGCGCCGCGTACGGGCCGCTCGATGCTGAAGTTCGCGCCGTCGCATCCGGGCACGCGCGCCTACCGCGAGGTCGCGCGCAAGCTCACCGGCCTTCCGCAGCAGGACGCGGCATCGTGAGCGAGCACGACCGGCCCGTGGACTGGGACAGGCTCCTGATCGAGGAGCAGCTCCAGGACTACTCGCGTCGCCAGCGCGAGCCCGATCCGATGGGCAAGCGCGCGCTCTACAGCGTCGGGGCCCGCGGGACCGGCCCGATGGGCACGCTCACACTCGAATGCTCCTCGTGCAAGCGCGAGTCGCCGGTGCGGCTGCGCGAGCTTCCGCGGCTGGCGATGCCGTTCTGGATGGCGGTCCCGCGTCCGTATCCCGCGTTCTTGAAGTGCCCGGGATGTGGCCGTCGCACCTGGCTCAAGCCGCACTGGCGCCTGTAGCAGGCGGCATCCCCGCGCGGGCTTCGACTACGATTCGCCACTCATGGCGGATGTCTACGACCTGGTCATCGTCGGCGGCGGTGTCGCCGGCTTGTGCGCCGCGCTGAGCGCACCCGAGGGCGCCTCGATCGCGGTTATCGACAAGGGCGAGGCCGCCTCCGGGTCCTCGCCGCTCGCGCAGGGCGGGCTCGCCGCGGCGGTCGGGCCGGACGACTCGGCCGAGCTGCATGCCAAGGACACCATGGCGGCCGGCGCCGGCTTGTGCGATCCCGACGTGGTCGCCGACATCTGCGGTGAGGGACCCGCGGCGGTCGCGTGGCTGCAGGCGCTCGGCTGCGACTTCGACCGGGGCGACGGCGACGGTCTCGATCTTGCTCGCGAAGGGGGGCAGAGCGTGCCGCGCAGTGTCCACTGGCGCGACGCGACCGGCGCCGAGATCGTTCGCGCCCTTCGCGCCGCAGCCCGCGGCCGTGCGCAGCGCATGGACGCTCGCGCTCGCGCGATCGCGATGGAGGACGGCCGCTGCGCCGGCGTGGTGACCGACCAGGGAACGGTCCTGGGCCGCGCCACGCTGCTGGCCACCGGCGGCGCGGGCGGGCTTTGGGCGTCCACCACCAACGCACCCGGCGCGACCGGCGACGGGACCGCGCTCGCGATGGCGGCCGGCGCCGCGATCGGCGACCTCGAGTTCATGCAGTTCCATCCGACCGCGCTGGCCGTGGGCGGCGCGCAGCAGCGCGTGCTGCTGACCGAGGCGCTGCGCGGCGAAGGCGCGACTTTGATCGACGCCGACGGCGAGCGCTTCGTCGAGGAGATGGCCGCCCGGCACATCGTCGCCAAGGCGATCATCGACGCCGGCGAAGCGTGGCTCGACGCACGCGGCGTGCCGTATCTGGAGGATCGCTTCCCGACCATCGTCGAAGGCGCGCGGCGGCACGGGTTCGATCCGGTCACGCAGCCGCTGCCGGTCTATCCGGCCGCGCACTACTTCATCGGCGGCGTCGCGGCGCGCGCGGACGGCGCGACCAGCGTCGATGGGCTGTTCGCCGCCGGCGAGTGCGCCACGACCGGCATGCACGGCGCCAACCGCATGGCCGGCAACTCGCTGCTGGAGGCCGTCGTCACCGGACGGCGGGTTGGGCAAGGACTCGGCGGCCTGCCCGCGCCGTCGGGACGTCTTGAGGACGGACCGGAGCCGCTCGGCGATCTGCCCGCCTCGCTGCCCGCGATCATGTGGCAGCGATGCGGCCCGGTGCGCGACGAGGAGGGCCTCAAGCACGGCCTGGTCGCACTCGACGAGATCAGCGGCTCGTGGCACGCGCGGCTGTGCGTCACGATCGTCGCGGCCGCGCTCGAGCGGCGCGAGACGCGCGGCGTGCACGTGCGCAGCGACTGGCCGTTGCCCGACGTCGGGCTCGGCGGCCGCTCGATGATCGTCGCTCGATAAGGAGGCGATGGGTTGATGCACTTGGGCGCGCTGGTTCCGCAAGGCTGGAAGCACGATCTCGACGGGCTTGACCCGCAGGCCGCGTTCGCGAAGATGATCGAGGTGGCGCAGCGCTGCGAGTCGCTCGGGCTCGACTCGATCTGGCTCTACGACCATTTTCACGCCGTCCCATGGCCGGCCGAGCCGGGCGTGCCCGTTTTCGAATGCTGGACCGGCATGATGGCGCTCGCGATGCGAACCGAGCGGGTGCGGCTCGGACAGATGGTGACGTGCACCCCGTATCGCAATCCCGGGTATCTGGCCAAGATCGCCGCATGCGTGGACGTCGCCAGCGGCGGCCGCCTCGAGTTCGGTCTGGGCGGCGGCTGGTACGAGGAGGAATACGTCGCCTACGGCTACGGCTTCCACGAGCCGCGTGAACGGCTCGGTCACCTGCGGGACACCGTCAACATCGTCGAGCGCATGTGGCGGGACGAGCGGGCGACCTACGACGGAACGTACGTGAGCGTCAAGGACGCGGTCAACGACCCGAAGCCGTTGCAGAGCCCGCGCCCGCGGGTCTGGATCGGCGGCGGCGGCGAGCAGATCACGCTGCGCATTACCGCCGGGCACGCCGACTGGGCGAACTTCATGGGCGACGTGGACACCTTCAAGCGCAAGCGCGACATCATGCGCGGCTACGCCGAGGAGATGGGCCGCGACCCCGCCTCGATCAAGCTGTCGATTCACTGCGAGATGCTCGTGGCGCCGGACGAGCCCGCGCTCGGCGCGCTCACCGAGCGGCATCCGTCCATCTTCGGCCGTCCCGAGGAGCAAAGGCGAGCGACGAACCTGATCGGCACGACGCAACAGGTCATCGACAAGATCGCGGCCTACGCGGATCTGGGATGCGAGGCCGTGATTCCCTGGTTCCCCGACTATCCCGACAGCGGATCCCTCGAGATCTTCGCGACCGAGATCCGCGCGGCGTTCGCTTAGCCGTCTCCCTGCGCGAGGGCGACGATTTCGTCGATCGTGTCCAGGTCCTCCAGCCGCATGATCTGCGTCGCGAGCTTCGCGGTCGCCGGCTGGTCGAGACGGCGACGCGCGTTCGCGGTGAACTTCGCGCGAAGGTCCTCGTCGGAGAGCTCGCGGGCCGGCGAGCCGTCGCAGGCCTGTTGGGCCGCGTCCCGTGTGCGGCCGTCGCGGAGCATGATGCGGACCCGCGCGCCCGTGGGGTCGAGCGCGGCGTTCTCCTCGTAGCCGACGCGCGCCGCGAGCGCGAGAACCCGGCGGTCCGTTCGCGCGTCCTCGCTGAACATCTCCGACGGCGAGCGGCCCCCGACGATTGCCGTGGCAACCCCGAACGGCAGCGAGAAGCGCGCTTCGTCGTCGGTGACCGGACGGATCTTCTCGCCGCGCGGCTCGCACACCACGGCCGCTGCGCCCGGCGGGAGTGCGCAGAGCACTTCGTCGATATCGCCCGCCTTCAAGCCGAGGCCCGCGGCCGCGTCCATCGGTGCGTGCAGCCACAGGCCGGCCGGGTACCGCTTGATCGCGACCGAGCGCATTTCCCAGCGCTCGCCGGCGTCGCGGAGCGGCACGTCGAGGGCCGGGACGCCGGCATCGGCGGCGACGCCCCGCCGCGCAAGGTCGGCGGCGATCACGCCGGTCATGGCCGCCCAGCCGCGACGCAGCCGCGCGCGATGCTCGGACGCGGGCGTGGCCGAGGTCGCCGCGAGCGCGATCGCCGCGGCCGTCTCGCGTTCGGACAGGCCCCACAGCCGGGCGGCAGCCGCCGCTGCGCCGGCCGGCAGCGCAACCGTCCCTTCGGCCACCGCGATGCGCGCCGCGATCTCCGATCCGATCGCGATGGCCTCCAGGAGCGATGCGCCGTCGCGTCCGGCTTCCTCGGCGACGGCCAGCGCGGCCGGGATCACGGCCGCGTCCAGCGGCGCGAGCGACGGCACGTGCACGGCGTCATGGACCAGCGCGCCGGCGAGCGTACCGTTGGCGAAAGCGGCTTGCGGGGCGGGCGCACGAAAGTCGTAGCCGGCGACGCCCGTCTCGCGCGAGCCCGCCCAGGCGTGCACCGCGTCCACGACCGGCGCCGCGCTTCCGTCGGCGGCCGACGCGAGCATGCAGCCGATCAGGTCGAGGGTGCGTCGCCGCACGGCGGCGACGACGTCGTCCGGCAGTCGCGCGAGCGTGATGTCCGCGGCAAACTCTGCGAAGGTCTCTGCAATGGTCACGATGGCGAAATCGTATCGCGGCTGCGTCGCCGGATAGAGTTGCGGGGAACCCGGCGAAAGGACGCGAGCGATGAAGTACGGGATGACCGTGGGTGGGCCGCTGGAGCTGATCGGCCCGGTGGCGAGACGCGCCGAAGCGGCCGGCTACGAATCGATCTGGGTCGCCGAGACCGCGCGCACCGCCTACATCCAGGCCGCCGTTGCGCTGCAGGCCACCACCACCGCGACCGTGGGGACCTCGATCGCGCTCGCGTTTCCCCGCTCGCCGGTGATCACCGCCATGACCGCACGCGACCTGGCCGAGCTCTCCGGCGGCCGGTTCATTCTCGGTCTCGGCACGCAGGTCAAGCGGGTCAACGAGCTTCGCTACTCGACGCCGTTCGAGCACCCGGCGCCGAAGATCCGCGAGGTGATCGAGGTGTGCCGCAAGGTCTGGGACGCCTACGCGGGCGAGCCGATCTCGCACGAGGGCCGCTTCTACACGGTCACCATGCCGCCGTTTCCGGGCGGCTCACCCCCGCCGTCGCCGATCCCCGTGGGGGTCGCCGCCGTCAATCCGCTCATGCTCTCGCTCGCCGGAGAGGTCTGTGACGTGTACCTGGGTCATCCGTTCAGCAGCGTCAAGTACTTCGACGAGATCGTGCGGCCCGCGATCGACGCCGGAGCGGCAAAGGCCGGCCGCAAGCCCTCCGAATGCCGCGTCGCCCAAGGCGCGATCACCAGCATCGCCGAGACCACCGAAGCCGCGATCGCGGGCGCGAAGCTTCAGATCGGCTTTTACGGCACGACCCGCACCTATGCGAAGATCTTCGAGATCCACGGCTGGGGCCACATGACCGTCGCGCTGCGCGAGAAGTTCGCGAAGGGCGACATGCAAGGCATGATCGACACCGTCACCGACGAGATGGCCGAGGTGTACGCGATCTTCGGCACGCCCGACGAGGTGCGCGACAAGGTCAAGCGCTGGGAGGGCCGCGCCGACGAGCTCATCCTCGGCCCGCCGTGGGCGTCGCCGGACATGACGCGCACCGAAGAGACGTTCGAGGCGATCCTGGAGACGTTCGCGCCTGCTGCCGGACGTTCCTGAGCGAGCCGCGGATCAGTTCAGCGTCGCGTCGGCGAGGTAGCACAGCTCCAGGGCGCCCCGGAATCCGATGCAGTTCGATGGAGGCTGCATGGACGGCGGCGGGCACCCGAAGCCGAAGCACGTGGCGGGCAGGATCCACACGCCTACCGGCTGGTTCTGGGGACTGCCGAAGCGAAGGCCGATCCAGACGCGATAGGTGAGCGGATCGCGCACGGTCGGCACCAGCGTGGCCGGGTTCGACGGGATCATGTTCAGCCACGGGCTCGCGATCGCCGTCGGGTTCGACGGGATCAGGTTCAGCCACGGGCTCGCGATCGCCGTCGGGTTCGACGGGAGCATGTTCAGCCACGGGCTCGCGATCGCCGTCGGGTTCGACGGGATCAGCCCCGGGGGAACCGAGAAGCCGGGAACCGTCGGGAAGCCGACCGACGGAATGCCCACGGAGGGGAAGCCCGGAATCGACATCGCGGGAATCGACGGCGCGATCGGGCCGACCGTCGGGACGCCGGGCGCGTTCTGGTTCACGTACTGAACCGAGTACGAGTAGGAGGCTCCGGCCGAGTTGAACGTCGCGACGCGATACATCGGCGCGCCCGCCGGTACGTCGTTGTCGTGATAGGAGGTCGAGTTCATCGCGAGCGACGCGCGGTACTCCCACGTCGCGCCGTTGTCGGACGAGCGTTGCACCCACACGCCGGTCTCGTTCGTCGCGGGGTTCGACCAGGAGACGCGAAGCCCGCCCCCTTCGTTGCTCAGGGTCAGGTCGCTCGGCGTTGCGGGCTTGGTCGGGTAGGTGCCGTTGCCGTTGGTCGCCGACACCACGTTGCTCCAGCCGCTGCGGTCGCTGCCCAGATACGAGGCGACCCGGTAGTAGAAGCGCGTGTTGAACTCGATCGTCTCGTCGATGAAGTCGAAGGTGTTGCGCGCAATCCGGATCTCGATGACCGCCGAGGTGAAGTCGGCGGTGCGCGAACGCTGCAGGATGTAGCCCTGGATCGTGGCGGACCCGGCGGTATCGCTCCAGGTCAGCTTCGGCGCGGTGGGCGACATTCGGAAGCACACGCACAGGTTGCTCGGGCTGGGTGTGTGGGCCGCGCGGACCTGGGCCGGGACGACGACCGCCAGCGCGGCGACGATGGCCGCGAAGACGAGGCCGGTGATCCAGCGGGGGATCCCGCCCGAGTCGAGGCCCTGGACTCCACTCATAGCATTCGAACCATTCGCCCTTGGGGGGCCGGGTCCCTGCCTGCCCGGAAGGTCGAACCGGACAACCGGCGGGGACGGATCGCCCACCACGATCGGAAATGGTACAGCCGAACCCGCCGGCCGTGGCAAGCGAGGGTCTCGCCTGGGGCTTGCCTCGGGAACGATCGGAGCCCTGCGCTGCGTTAGCATGAGCGCCACATGAGCGATATCGATCCGGAAGAGCGAGAGTCCATCCTCGAGGATCTCGAGGACCTCGAGGCGATGCGTGCCGTCTTCGAGCCGCGCGGCTACAAGGGCGTGGTGATCGTCTGCAGCGAGTGCGGCGAGGACCACTACTACGAGTGGGAGATGCTGAAGGAGTCGCTCGAGCACATGCTCGAGACGGGCGAGCCGCGCATGCACGAGCCCGCGTTCGAACCGAGCCCGGACGAGTACGTGGGCTGGGACTACGCCCGCGGCTATCTCGATGCGATCACCGAAGCCGACGCCGACGAGATGGAGCCGCCGCCGGAGCCGCCGATCCCCGAGGCGAGCGCGTGGCTCGGTGACCGGACCCGCTGCGCGTACTGTCGCGGCCGCTTGCCGTCGAAGGCGTGGGCCGAGTGGTCCTACTGTCCGTTCTGCCAGGCGTCGCTCGCACCGCTCCGGTTGGTCGACCAGCTCGCGTCGCGCGGCTGGGACGAGGACGACATCGTCGCCTTGATGGACCAGTGCGGCTTCGAGCCGCCGCTGGAGAAGGGCGAAGAAGCCTAGATCCGGTCGTGCGGTACTTCGCGTACGGATCCAACATGGACCTGGTCCAGATGGACGGACGATGTCCCGGTGCGTGCGTGGTCGGCCCGGCCCGCCTGCCCGGCTACCGTCTCGGCTTCGTCACCGACGAGACCGGCTACGACGGAGGCGTCGCGACCATCGTGCCGGATCCCGCATCCGAGGTCTACGGCGTGCTCTGGGAGATCGACGATACGCATCTGGCGGCGCTCGACGAGTGGGAGACCTATCCGGTCGCCTACCGGCGGCACACGATCACGGTGCACGCGCCCGAGCCTGTCGAGGCGCTCGTGTACGTCGCCAACTTCTCCTCGCCCGAGCCACCGTCCGACCGTTATCTCGACGTCATCCTTCGCGGGCTGCGGGACAACGGCATCGGCCCGGAATACGCGAGCCTGATCCGGCGGTTGGCCGGACGGGACGGCTGATAGAGTCCCACGGGGAGGTTCGCGATGAGGTTCGACGATACGCTCGACATTTCGCGCGCGATGGTCATCTACGCGCATCCGGATGACGCCGAGTTCGGCGCGTCGGGGACCGTGGCCAAATGGGTGCGCGCCGGCGTCGAGGTCACCTACGTGATGATTACCAACGGCGGCAGCGGGTCGAGCGATCCGGCGATGACTCGGGAGAAGCTCGTCGAGATTCGTCGCGCCGAGCAAGAGGCGGCCGCGAAGGTGCTGGGCGTCGCCCATGTCGAGTTTCTCGGCTTCGAGGACGGCTACCTCGTCGTGAACGAAGAGTCACGCCGCGCGGTCGCGCGTCAGGTGCGTCGGTACAAGCCCGACGTGATCATCGGCCTGGACCCGACGCTGCGCTACACGGACTTCTACACCAACCACCCGGACCACATCGCCGCCGGCGATCTGGTGATGTTCTCGATCAACCCCGACGCGTCCACCCGCCTGATGTTCCCCGAGCTGGTGGAACAAGAGGGCTTGGAGCCGCACAAGCCGAAAATGCTGCTGCTGATGAACTGGGGCGCCGAGCCGGATCACGTCGAGGACATCTCCTCGACCATCGACGTCAAGATCGAGGCGCTGTCGCTGCATGCCTCGCAGGTCGAGAACATGGACGAGATCGAGCAGTGGGTGCGGCAGCGCGCCGGCGAGATCGGCGCGCCGACGGGCTACGCCGCCGGCGAAGGCTTCAAGGTCGTGCGGTTCGAGTAGACCGATGGACGCGCCCGACTCCATGCTCCACGACCCGGAATTCTGGGCCCTGGGGCCGCGTCCGGCGCCGCAGGACATCGCCACCGAGCTCGCACGCACGATGGAGGCCGGCCGCTTCGTGCGCCGCGACACGACCTACGTGCAGACCGTCTATACGGTCGCGCTGTCCGAGCACGACCTCGCGCGCTTCGACGGCCGCAAACGCGAGCTGGTCGCCACGCTCAAGGACACCCTCGCCTGGTGGGCGCGCGAGCAGGGCTACACCGTCCCCGGCCAGCTGCGCGTGCGCCTGATCGCCGACGACCAGCTCGAAGCCGGGCAGCTCACCGTTGAGGCCGGCCTGCGCCGCGAAGAAGCCGCGAAGCTCGGCCGCATCCGCAGCGGCACCGAGTGAGCCGTCATTCGCTGTAGCGGACGGCTTCGGCGGGAGGCAGGCGCGAGGCGCGCCACGCGGGCCCGAGCGCCACGATCGTGACGGCCACGTAGACGACGCCGAGGACGCCGAAGAACGAGCCCCAATCCACGCCGAATCCGGCGGCGCCTTCTTGTTGCGTCGAGAAGATGTAGCCCATCAGCAACCCGACGGTGGCGCCGACGGCGACGCCGATCGTTGCGGTCGCGGCCGCTTCGGCCATCAGCCCGGCCAGGACGTGCTTTCGCTTGTAGCCGATCGCGCGCAGCATGCCGATCAGCTGCCGCCGCTCGATCACCACACGCATCGCGACGATGCCCAGCGACAGGATGCCCACGACCAGGCCGAGCCGCATCAGCACGTCGATGGTCGAGAAGAACGCTCGGCTGCCGCGCGACGCGGTGTCGTACAGATCCTGCGTGCTGTCGGCATCGACGCCGACGCCGAACAGCTCGCGTTCGATGGTGCGCGCGGCGGTGCGCGCGTCCGCGCCGTCGCGGAGATCGATCAGCAGCGACGCGCCGAGCGGCGCCGACTCGAACGGCTTGAGTGCCTCCGGCGAGGCGAAGACGCCGTCCAGCAGTCCGAACTGGTGCGAGCCGACGACGGTGAACGTCACGGGACCGTTCTGGCCCCGCAAGGTGATCTTGGCGTCGGGCTCACCGAAGTTGGACACGACCAGCGTGGGATCGCGAAGGATCGCCTGCCATGCGGCTTCGTCGCTCGAGTAGCGGCGCGACCGCTCGAACAGGCGAACCGGCGGATTGGTCGGCGCGTCGGAGGGCGCGACCAGCAGCGGCACGAACGCGCGGTCCGCGCTGGAGAACGGGCCACTTCCTTCGATGGGTCCCACGTAGCCGCGCGTCGGGATGGTCGCGACGCGCTCCACGTCCGGTCGTACTTGATCGGGGATGGTCACATCCGGCGAGCCGGTGGACAGGAGCCGGACGTCGTAGCCGGCGCTGAACTGCTCGAGCGACGGCTGGAAGATGACCAGGAACACCGCGAACAGCGTCAGCATCGCAACGATGAGCGCGAACACGCCGGTCGTCAGGCCGGTGCGCATCGGCCGGCGCGACAGATACGCGATGGGTGGCCGCACGATGGCAATCAGCCGCGACATCGCGCGCCCGGCGAGCGACACGCCGCGCTCGACGACGTGCAGGTTGGCCGTGACCAGAATGGTCAAGCCGAACACCGCCGAGAGCATCGCGATCACGAAGCCGCCGAAAAACGCGGCCGGATCGCCCTCGGGCGCCTGTCCGGCGATCAACCCGAAGGCCACCGCGGCCATCGCAAGCCCGGTGAGCGTGCCGTGGGCGCGCGGGTTCAGCTTCGGCCGGACGAACGCCGATGCGACCAGGGTCAACAGCTCGGCTCCCGCCATCCGCGGAAAGATCGATGATTGCGACACCAGAAACAGCCCGGCGAGCGCCCCGACGGCCAGGCGCGCGTTGCGCGGCCACTGTTGTCGCGGCTTCTCGGGCGGCGGCTCGGGCAGGTCGCGGATCGCCGCGGTGATGGTCATGCGAGCGGTGCGCCGCGACGCGATCGCGATCACGATCAGCGTCAGCACCGAGCCGACCGCGAATCCGGTCGCCAGGGTTTCGGGCCGCAGCGAGAAGAAGAACTCGAAGTCGAAGTCCTCGCCCGCGAACTCGGCGAAGGCGCGGCCGAAACGCGACGCGACCAGCCGGCCCGCGGCGACCCCGACGATCGCGCCGGCGATGCCGGCGGCAAGCGCATACATCGCTCCTTCAATGACCGACAGCGCGACGACTTTGCGCCGCCGCAGGCCCAGCGCACGCATCACGCCCAGCCGCGCGCGGCGTTCTTCGGCGAGCATCCCGGTGATGTTGACCACCAGCGCCGCGCCCGCCGCGACCACGATCGCGCTCATGCCGGTGAGCATCGCGCGCAGGAACATGGTGTTCTCGGCGGCGAAGTCCACCGCGCGCAGCTTCGCGGTCTCGACCTCCAGGCTCGGGGCGACGCGCTCAACGGCCGCGCGAACCGGCGCCGCGGCGGCGCGCGCCGCATCGTCGGCGTCTCGGATCCCGCCCGGCGCCGACAGCCGCACCACGTTGATCTGCGCGGTGCCCAAGATGCTCTGCACCGTCGGCAGCGGCGCGAACACGGCCGAGCCGAGCGTGTAGGCGCCCGGTCCCTCCGATCGGGCGATGCCGAACAAGGCCAGTTCCGTTCCGGCCGCGCCCTGCAAGCCCGCTGCGACCGCGCGCACCCGCAAGCGATCCCCGGGCTTCGCATCCAGCTTGTCGGCCAGCGTCCGGGAGATCAGCACCCAGCCGCCGGGCATATCTTCGCCGGTCGTGCGCCGGCCATCAGTCAGCACGAATGAGCCGAACGGCTTCTGCGCCGCAGGATCGAACCCGACGATGTTCACGCCCGACGTTCCTTGCCGCGTGCTCAGATCCGACGCCGAGCCGACCACCTCGATGCCCGCGGCGATCCCGTCGGTAACCCTACGGACGGTTTCGTCGGCCGACAGGGCCGCGGCGACGCCCGCGTCGAAGAACCGGTTTCCGTCGGCCATCACCGTCAGATCGACGTATCCCCAGTTCCGGTACGCGAACGCGTCGGTGGTCGAGTCGCCGACCGAGTCGGCTGCGATCAGCGCGGCGGTGATCGTCGCGGTTCCGACCATCAGCCCGCCGACGACCAGCGCCGTCTGGCCGCGCCGCCGCGTGGCCTCTCGCGCCGCCATGCGCGCCAGCATCGGGTTGCGCCGCCCGACCACGGCCACGAGGCCGAACGCGATCGCGAACAGCAGCAGCGGGATCGCGGCTGCGGCCATGTCAGCTTCGCGCGGACGGCGTCTCCACGCCTTCGATCAGGCCGTCGCGCATGTGGATGATGCGGTTCGCGCGCGCCGCCAGCGTCGCATTGTGCGTGACCATCACGATGGTCTGCCCTTCACCGTTGAGCCGCTCCAGCAGTGACATGATCGCCTCGGTCGACTCGGTGTCCAGATTGCCGGTCGGCTCGTCGGCCCACACGACGACGGGGGAGTGGACCAACGCCCGCGCGACCGCGACGCGCTGCTGCTCGCCGCCCGACAGCTGCTCCGGGCGGTGCGACACACGCGGGCCGAGCCCGACCTGCTCCAGCATCGCCACGGCCAGCGCTCGCGCCTCCCGCGCGCTCACCCCTTGCAGCAGCAGCGGCAGCTCGACGTTCTCGGCGGCCGACAGGACCGGCAGCAGGTTGAAGGCCTGAAAGACGAAACCCATCGTGCGGGCGCGCAGGTCGGTGCGGCGATCGTCGTCGAGCGATGCCAGGTTCTGCCCACCGATGATCACCGAGCCGCCGTCGATCCGCTCCAGGCCGGACAGGCAGTTGAGCAGCGTGGTCTTGCCCGAACCCGACGGGCCGACGATCGCCGTCATCGAGCCGGGCGCGACGTCCAGATCGATGCCCTTGAGCGCTTCGACGTCAGTGCCGCCGTGGTAGACCTTCCGCAATCCGCGCGCCGCAACGATCGGTTCCAATCCGCCTCGCCTCCTCCTACCTCACGATACCCGAGCGGTCGTTGCCGGGAGGTACGATGCGACGCATGGCACGCGACATCACCCTGTATCTGCGCCCCGGCTGAACGGGCTGCCGCGACGCGCGAGAGTTTCTCGCGCACGAAAAGCCCGCCGAGCGAAACTTCTTCAAGGAGCCGCTGACCGAACATGAGATCGCCGCGCTCGCGAAGCGAGCGGGCGGCGCGTCCACGCTGGTCGCGCCCACCCGCCGCGCCGAGGTCGAAGGCATGACCGATGCCCAAATCGTGGCCTACCTGGTGCAGGATCCGAAGCGGCTTCGCCGTCCCATCATCGATACCGGCGACGCGATCCATCTGGGGTTCTCCAAGGCCGTCCGGGAGGCGCTCGCCGAGTGACGCGCGTCCCGCGGAGCGACCAGGTCGTCTTCGCCCGCTTCGTCGGTGCGCACGTATCCGGCGTCGCGGGCGACACGCTGGTCGCGATCGCGCTGTCGGGCACGTTGTTCTTCAACGTCTCGATCGATCAGGCGCGTTCGAAGATCGGGCTGTACCTGCTGCTGACGATGGCGCCGTTCGCGCTGCTGTCGCCCGTGATCGGCCCGTTCATGGACCGTCATACCGGCTCGCGCCGCCTGGCCGTCATCGCGTCGATGATCGGACGAGCGGCCGTGTGCATCGCGATGGCATCCACGCTGGACACGCTGCTGCTGTATCCGCTGGCGTTCGCGGTGCTGGTGATGGGCCGCGCCCAAAGTGTGGCGCGCGCCGCGCTGGTCCCGTCGCTGGTGGACAACCCGAAGCGGCTCGTCTTCGCCAACGCGCGACTGGCCAAGGCCGCGGTCGCGGGCGGCGCGATCGTGGCGATGCCCGGCATCGTGGTGCTGAAACTGGGCAACGAGTCCGCGGTGCTGGTGCTGGCGGCGATGATGTACGGCCTCGGCCTGATCGCCTCGTTCGCGTTGCCCAGGCCGCCGCCCGACCGGCCCGGTCTGGGCATCGAGCCGCTGATGCACTTGGGAAAGATCCGGCATGCCGCCGAGGTGCAGACGCTCGTTCGCGGCCTGAACGGCTACCTGCTGTTCCTGCTTGCGTTCGGTTTGCGTGGTGCGGGCATCAGCGACGCGGGCTTTGCGTTCGTGCTCGGCTTCGCCGGACTGGGCGGCTTCGCCGGCGCTGTGATCGTGCCCAAGCTTCGCCGCAGCGGCAACGAGGAATGGATCACGGCGACCGCTTTGTTCCTGGGCGGCGGTGTCTCGCTGATCGCGGGACGATCGTTCGGATTGGATCTGGCGATGGTGCTGGCGTTCACCGTCGGGATCGTCGGGTCCGCGACGCGGCTCGCGTTCGATTCCATCGTGCAGCGCGAAGCGCCCGAAGCCGTGCGCGGCCGCGTCTTCGCGCGCTTCGAGACCCTGTTCCAGATCGGATGGGTCGTCGGCGCGGCGCTTCCCGTCGCGTTCAAGATTCCCATTGCCGGCGGCCTGGTCGCATCGACGGCCGTCTACGCGGCGGTCGCGCTGTGGTTCCTGGCCGGCATCGGCCAGACCGGCCGCGCCCGCATCTGT
>DATLFO010000119.1:0-2130 GCA_035541035.1 Actinomycetota bacterium | reverse complement strand
GCCGCCGACATCTCGACGGTGCGCGTCATCACGCGCGGCGCGATCACGTAGTTCTCGATTTGCTGGTAGATCGTGAAGAAGATCACGGTGCCGACGAGCTCGGGCACGCCCGCGAAGGCCGCGACGAGTACCGCGGCCAGCGCGCCCAGGATCGCGCCCACCGTCGGGATCAGGTCGGTCAGCGCCACCCAGAACGCGAGCGCGGCCGGGTACGGAACCCCGATCAGCAGCAAGGCCACGAAGGACACGCCGCCGGCGATCACGCTCACGACCAGATTGCCGATCATGTAGCCGCCGACCAGGCTGGTGGACTCCTCGAGGATCGTCGAGAACTCTTCGCGATTCTCGCGTCGCAGCAGGCGTGCGATGCCGATCTCCATCTTCGGGAGTGCCGTCGAAAAGTACAGCGTCAAGATCACGACGGTCAGCAGGTTGAACACGAAGGAAGTGAACGATCGCACCAGCGACAAGGCTGTCGAAGGCAGGTTGTCGGCCAGGTTCGTGAGCTTTCCCGTCAGGTCGAACCGTTCGTTGAGGTCCGCGATGAATTTGTTGCTCTCCTGCGCTTCGCGGATGCGTTCGGGAGCCTGCTCCACCAGCTGGCCGATCTGGTTGATGATCGCCGGCGTGATCATCGCGAGGAAGCCCAGCACGACGACGGCTCCGATCACGAAGATCGCCGCGACGGCGCTTCCGCGTCGCATGCCGCGAAGGACGAGCCAGTTCACCCCCGGCTGAACGCCGATGGACAGGATGAGCGAGATCAGGATCAGGATCAGGACGTGGCTGATCGCCACGACCATGTTGGCGAGCGCGATCACCACGATCACGCCGGCGGCGGCCTTCATCCAATAGCCGACGCTCGGATACTCGACCCGCACCGGCCACGGATCGGTGGGCGTGACGAACTCCGGGGCCTCCTCCGGCGTAGGCGGCCGGGCGACCTTCGCGGCTGCCTTCTTGCGCGGCACGGCCCGCGACCGCTTCGTGCCGGACGTGGGCTGCTTCGGGGTCTGCGCCATGGCTCGCGCAAGCGTAAACGACGCGCCGGGGGTCTGCCGCGTGCCGCGAAGCCCCGCCGCGGGCCCTCACGCCGTTGCCGCCCTGTCCCTTCGCCCGGCCGCGCGGCGGGGTAGATTGCGGTGCGTGACCCTGCTTCTGGTGGACGCCTCCAGCCTCATCTATCGGGCGTGGTTCGCGCTGCCCGATTCGATGAAAGGGCCTGCGGGCGAGCCGGTCAACGCCGTGCACGGCTTCATCGACATGCTGGCGCGTCTGGTGGCGACCCGGCAGCCTGCCGGGCTCGTTTGCTGCTTCGACGACGACTGGCGGCCCGAGTGGCGCGTCGCGTTGCTCCCCGAGTACAAAGCCGCGCGCGTGGCCGAGGACGGGGAGGAGATCGCCGGGCCGGAAGAGCAGATTCCCGTCGTTCGCGAACTGCTCGGTGTCGCCGGGATCGCCTGCGCGGGCGCGCCCGGCTCCGAGGCCGAAGACGCAATCGGCACGCTCGTCGCCCATTCGAAGAAGGGTCCGATCGGGATCGTGTCCGGCGATCGCGACCTGTTCCAGCTCGTGCGGGACCCGGACGTGTCGGTGCTGTATCCGCGCAAGGGCGTGAGCGATCTCACGGTCGTGGACGAGGCTTGGATCGAGGCGAAGTACGCGATCCCGGGACGGGCGTATCTCGATTTCGCGGTCCTGCGCGGCGATCCGTCCGATGGGCTGCCGGGCGTGCGAGGGATCGGCGAGAAGAGCGCGGCCTCACTCATCCGCGCTCACGGCTCGTTGCCGGGGGTGGTCGCGGCCGCGTCCGCTGCGGACGCGCCGAAGAACGGCCCGCTCGCGAAGGTCGCGGCGCAGCTGGACTACGTCGAGCGCGCGACCAAGGTTGCTCGCATCGCTTCCGACGCGCCGATCGGACGGGTGCGCGTCGCATTGCCCGCGAGCCTGCCGGCGGCGTTCGTGGAAGCGGCCGAGAAGGCGGGAGTCTTCGGTCCTGCGCAGCGGCTCGCCGCTGCGGTTGCCAGCCGCAAAGGCGGGTAACGTTCGTCCCGCTTTGCGATAGCCTGTTCCGCGACCGTGGTCGATCCGGGAGGGATTTCGTCGCGCCATCGGGAACAAGTCCGGGAC
>DATLFO010000118.1:0-5734 GCA_035541035.1 Actinomycetota bacterium | reverse complement strand
GCTGTACCTGTCGCCGGCCGGGACGATCGTGGCCGCGGGCGACGAGCTCGGCACCATCGAGGCGCAAAAGTTCGTCGGCCCGCTTCGCGCGCCCGTCGCCGGCACCGTGGTGCAGGTCAACGACCGCGTGCTGGAGAACCCGCTCGTGGTGTCCAAGGATCCCTACGGCGAAGGATGGCTGCTGCTGATCGACCCGATCGAGGAGCCGGCCGGCTTGATCGAAGGCGAGGCGATCCACGCGTGGTTCGCGGAGTCGCTCGAGGAGTACAAGCGCCAGGGGTCGGTGGCCGAATGACGCTCGCCTTCGACACCGTCGCCGCTCCGAGCCGGGGCTGGCTGGCGTCGCGGGAGCACTTCGGCAACCGCATCGACTTCTTCGCTCCCGGCCTCAAACGCTATGAGACCGCGGAGTGGAAGCCCAAGAACGGACGCGCGTTCCTTCCCGTGAGCGTGACCGGCTCCGCGTGCGCGCTCCAGTGCGATCACTGCAGCGCGAAGGTGCTCGACGGCATGATCTCGGTCTCGCCCGATCGCGACCTGTTCGCGATCGCCTCCGATCTCAAGGCCAAGGGCACCAAGGGCATGCTGGTCTCCGGCGGGTCGCAGCGGTCCGGCGGCGTGCCGCTGCTGGCGCAGATCGACCAGATCGCGAGGGTCAAGCACGAGCTCGGCATGCGCGTGGTCTGCCACGTCGGGTATCCCGACGCCGAAACGGCCGCGGCGCTTGCCGCGGTCGGGATCGACGGCGCGATGATCGACGTGATCGGTGCGGACGACACCCTTCGCGACGTCTACCACCTGGACATGACGGTGGCCGATGTCGAGCGGTCGATCGCGCATCTGGCGGATGCCGGCCTGCGGATCATCCCGCACATCGTGCTGGGTCTGCACTACGGCAAGTTCCTCGGCGAGCAGACCGCGCTCGAGATGCTGTCGCGCTACCCGGTCTGGACCCTGATCCTGGTGGTGCTCACCCCGCTCGTCGGCACGCCGATGGGGCATCTGCCTCCGCCGGACACGGGCGAGGTCATCGACTTCTTCCACACCGCCCGCGGGCGCATGGACGACACGCGTGTGCATCTCGGATGCGCCCGGCCGCTGGGAGACATCAAGGTCTCGCTCGACCGCGCGGCCGTCGATGCCGGCTTCAACGGCATCGCCTATCCCGCGGACGGCACGATCGCCTACGCCGAGTCCCTCGGCCTGGAGCCGCGCCTGTTCGACGGATGCTGCTCGATGACCTGGGCCGACTTCGCCGAGGACCCCGACAGCCTATGAAGACCTGGCGGCTGATCTCCGACGACGGCGCGAGCGCGTCCCGAGGGCTCGCGACCGACGAGGCGCTCATGCGCCTTTATGCTACCGGCGATCCTCCGCTGCCGACGCTGCGGCTCTACACCTACGCCGACCACGCCGCGCTCGTGGGCCGGTTCCAGGATCCGCGCGCCGAGCTTCGCCTCGACGTGTGCCGGGCCGAAGGCATCGCGGTCAACCGCCGGCCGACGGGCGGCGGCGCGATCCTGATGGGCGAGCAGCAGCTCGGCGTTGCGTTGGTCACGTCGCTGCGTGATCCGAACACCCCCGCGCACGCCCGCGCGATCATCGACACGTTCGGACGCGGCGTTCTGCTCGGGCTGAAGCGGCTGGGCATTCCGGCCGAGATCCGCGGCAAGAACGACATCGCCGTGGACGGGCGAAAGATCGCCGGCCTCGGCATCTACGTCGATGCCAACGACGGGGTGCTCTTCCACGCGAGCGTGCTCGCCGGCCTCGACATCGACCTGATGCTTCGCATCCTCAACATCCCGGCCGCCAAGCTCGGCGGTCAGGCCGCCGACGCGGTCCGGCAGCGGATCACCACCGTGACGGCCGAACGGGGCCGCGCTTGCTCGACCGAGGACCTGCGTCTGTGCGTCGAGGCCGGCTTCGAGGATGCCTTCGGGATTCGCGTGCGACCCGAGCCGCTGGACCCCGCCGAGCTGGCCGCGGCCCGCGACGTCGAGGCGCAGCGCTACGGCCGCGACGACTGGATCTACGGCCGCGCCGCCGAGACACCCGAAGGGACGGCGATCCTCAAGACGCCCGGCGGGCTGCTTCGGATCGCGCTGACGCTCGGCGGTGACGCGATCAAGGATGCCTTGATCGCCGGAGACTTCATGGCCCGTGAGCGCGCCGTCGCCGAGATCGAGGCCGCGCTGAAGTGGGCGGCCGCCGACAAGGGTCGAGTCGGCGAGGCGGTCGAGACCGGCTGGTCACGGGGTGGCGGGCTCGACGGCGTCGCGCCCGGCGACCTGACCGAAGCGGTCTGGGCGGCCGTCATCGACGCCCGCGCGCGCCGCGGCATGACGACCGGTTCCTGCTACTACCCGCCGGCTCCGGACGAAGGATCCGGCGACCCGACCACGTCAACGCGCGAGGAGGCTCCCGCATGGCAATGACGAAGGAGATGCTGCCGCTCGCGTCCGAGCGGCACGTCTCACCAGAGTGGGTTCGCATCAGCATGGCGAGCGCGATCGCGCTGCGGTTCCGCTCCGGACGCTTCACGCGCGCATTCGAGTTCGGCGGAATCAACCTGCTGCTGAACTACGCCGAAGGCTGTCTGTCGGACTGCTCGTACTGCGGCCTGGCCCGGACGCGGCCCGGCTATTACGAGGAGAAGTCCTTCATCCGTGTCGATTGGCCGCTGGTTCAGACCGACGAGTTCGTGGACCGGCTCGCCAAGCACGAGGACACGCTGACGCGGTTGTGCATTTCGATGGTCACGCACGGCCACGCCTACCAAGACACGGTCGACATCACCCGCCGGATCCGCGCCAAAGTGAAGACGCCCCTGTCGATCCTGGTGGCCCCACCCACGCTCGATCGCGAAAAGATCGAGCATTTCAAGGAGATCGGCGTGGACATGATCGGTGTGGGGCTGGACGCCGCGACCGAGCCGCTGTTCATCCAGCACCGCACCGACGTTCCTCAGGGCGGCCTGCGCTGGAAGAAGTACTGGGAGGTCATCGATGACTCGCGGGAGGTCTTCGGACCGTGGAAGGTCAACGCGCATATCCTCGTCGGCCTGGGCGAGACCGACCGCGAGCTGTGCGAGCTGTTCATTCGCCTGTGCGACCGCGAGATCTTCCCGTACCTGTTCTCGTTCAACCCCGAGCCCGACTCACGCCTGGGCGTCGCGCCGCGCGCGCCGCTCGGACGGTGGCGACGCATCCAGCTCGTGAAGCATCTGATCGAGCGCGAAGGGTTGCGCGACGAACATCTGGTCTTCGACGAGGCCGGCGCGCTGGTGCGGATCGACAAGCCGCGTGCGTGGCTCGACGAGCATGTGCGTGACGGAGAGGCGTTCATGACCAACGGCTGCCCCGGTCCCGAGGGTGAGCCGGGCTGCACCCGACCCTACGGCTCGTACCGACCCAGCGAGCCGTTCCGTGATTTCCCGTTCCTGCCGTTAATCGACGACGTCCGCGGCATCGAAGCCGATCTGCGGCTCGACGAGCTTTGTCCGAAGGAGTGAGAACTGCGATGGACATCATCGTTTTGATCAAGCAAGTGCCCGACCTCGCCGAGGAGCTCGAGATCAACAGCGAGGGAACGGACCTGGACCGCGAGTACCTGACCGTGGTGATGAACGAGTTCTGCGAGCAGGCGCTCGAGGAAGCGGTCTTGTTGAAGGAGGCTGCCGGGGGGACCGTCACCGCCGTCACGATGGACGGAGAAGAGGCCGAGAACATCCTGTTCACCGCGGCCGCCAAGGGTGCGGACAACCTCGTCAAGGTCACCGGCGACTTCGAGGACAGCGCGCTCGACTCGCACGCCCTGTCCGCGATCTACGCCGAGGTCCTCGCCGGCCGCTCCTACGACGTGATCATGACGGGCGTCCAGGCCGTGGACGACCTCGACGGACAGCTCGGCCCGCTCCTTGCGTCCCGGCTGAACCTGCCGCACGTCTCGGTCGTGGCCGGGGTGACCCCGGACGACGAAGGGCTCGTCGTGACTCAGGAGTTCGGCGGCGGGCTCACCGCGGAGCTCGCGGTCAAGACACCCTGCGTGCTCGGCGTCCAGGCCGCGAAGCAGTCGCCGCGGTACGCGCCGGTCTCCAAGGTCCGGGCGATGAAGCAGGAGAAGACCATCGAGGATGCGGAGGCGCCGGCCGTCGAGACCCCGCGCTTGAAGGTGCGCGCCATGCGCACGCCCGAGAGCAGCTCGCACGCCGAGATGCTCACCGGATCCACCGACGACGTCGCCGAGAAGGTCGTCGCGCTTCTGCGCGAACGCGGCCTGGTGAAGGCGTAAGGGAGGCGGCAATCATGGGAGACGTCTACGTCATCGTCGAGCAGCGTGACGGCGCGGTCGCGCCGGTCACGCTGGAGCTGCTCGGAAAGGCAGCGGAGATCGCACCGTCGCTCGGCGGCCAGGCCGTCGCCGTCCTTCTGGGAGGAAGCGGCATCGCCTCATCGGCCTCGCAGCTCGCGGGCGCGGCGCGCGCCATCGTCATCGCCGAAGACCGGCTCGCGTCCTACACGCCCGAAGCCTATAAGGCCGCGCTCGGCGAGGTGCTCGCCGGCCGCGAGCCGCGGCTGATCATGGTCGGAAACACCACGCAAGGCATGGACCTCGCCGCGGGCCTGTCGATCTCGCTGAACCTGCCGCTGGTCGCCTATTCGACCGGCCTCGTCGTGGAAGGGTCCGACGTGGTCGCCACCAGCCGCGTCTACGGCGGCAAGATCGACGCCGAGGTCGTGCTCGACTCGCCCGGCATCGTCAGTGTTCAGGCCGGGTCATTCCCGCCCGCGACCGGCTCCGCGAGCCCCGAGGTCGAAGAGGTCAAGTCGCCGTCGGCGCTGGACAACCTCTCGACCACGTTCAAGGCCCTGCACGAGCCGGCCGGCGGCGACGTCGACATCACGGCTCAGGAGGTGCTGGTTTCGGTCGGACGTGGCATCCAGAGCGCCGACAACCTCGAGGTCATGCAAGAGCTCGCCGACGCGCTCGGCGGGGCGCTATCGGCGTCTCGTCCGATCACCGACAACGGCTGGCTGCCCAAGACCCGGCAGGTCGGGAAGTCGGGGCTCAATGTCAAGCCGAAGCTCTACCTGTGCGCGGGCATCAGCGGAGCGCCCGAGCACCTGGAGGGCATGCGCGACGCCGAGCTGATCATCGCGATCAACACCGACGAGAACGCGCCGATCTTCGACGTTGCGCACTACGGCGTCACGGCCGATCTGTTCGACATCATCCCGGCGATCACCGAAAGGCTGAAGTAGGAGATGACGATGCTCGGTCGGATTGCGGCCCTGGCGGTCGAGTCCTCGGAGCCGACCCGAAAGGTCTTCGAGAACTTCGACGAATGGATGAAGATCTCGTTCTACGTGCTTGCGGGCATCGCGTCCACGGCATTCCTTTCCGGCGCCGTGGTTCGCGTCCGCAAGTACCGTCAGGGTCGCAAGGCCGGCCGGATCGACAAGCTCGGCACCCGCCTTGCCAAAGCCATGCACAAGGTTGGCTCCAACAAGACGGTCGCCAAGCGCAACATCAAGACCGGCATCGCGCACGCGTTGATCTTGTGGGGGTTCACCGCGCTGTTCATCGGCACGGTGATCCTGACGATCGACTACGACGTGATCCGCCTGGCCTTCGGCGAGGATGCCCGCTTCTTCAAAGGCAACTTCTACCTGGGCTATTCGGTGATCCTGGACACGCTCGGCGCGGCGTACGTGGTCGCGCTCTTGTACAT
>DATLFO010000117.1:0-19039 GCA_035541035.1 Actinomycetota bacterium | reverse complement strand
GGACCGGCTCGATCCGCGCCGCCGCCGCCATCTACGCAATCGCGCTGTCCGGGCTGTTCGGAGTCAGCGCCTCGTACCACCGGCTCCCCTGGTCCGACAAGGCCCGCGTGCGGATGCAGGCGCTGGACCACTCGGCGATCTACCTGCTGATCGCCGGCACCTACACGCCGCTGAGCCTGCTGGTGCTGGAAGGCGCGTGGCGCTGGACGATGCTGGGCATCGCGTGGAGCGGCGCGCTGGCCGGCACGGCCATCAAGACCTCACGCGTGCGATGGGGCGACGGCCTCGGCTTCGCGCTGTACCTGATCCTTGGATGGACGGTCGTGCTGGCGATGCCGCAGATCGTTCGCAACATGCACGCCGCGCTGCTGGCGCTGCTGGTCGCAGGCGGCGTCCTGTACACGGTCGGCGCGATCCTGTTCGCGCTGCGAAAACCGGTGCTGCGCCCCGCGACGTTCGGCTTCCACGAGATCTGGCACGTCTTCGTGCTCTCCGCGGCGACGTGCCATTACGTCGTCGTCACCGGGCTCGTTGCAACCCGCTAGTCCTTCTTGCGCTTCATGCGCTCTTCGATGACGCGTTGGTCGGCGAACTCGAAGGTCGGGTTCATGATCTGACGGTCGCCGTCCTTGACGGCTAAACGGCCTTCGATGACCATCCGCCGGCCCAGCTCGAGGCCCTTGATCGAGCGGCGGCCGAGCCAGACGGCGGTGCACATACCGGTGCCGTCCACCAGCACCGCCTCGATCGCCGGCACGCCCTTCTGAGGCCGCACCCGCAGCCGTTCGACGACACCGGCGACCTTGACCTCGGCGCGAGGCTCCGCCTCGCCGATGGAAACGACGCCGGGGATCTCTTGCGCCCAGCGGCCGACCTCGGCGACGCGGATCGACTCGGCGTCGACCGCGAGTCGCCGGAAGAACCGTTCGAAGATCCCCATCGATCCTCCGATACCCGGACGCGCTGCGAGCCGAGCGTTCTCGCCCGGCCCGCGGCGCGGTGGTGCTCTTCCGGCCCTGCTAGTCCTTGCGGGTCCGCGACGACGTCGTCTTGGACGCCGAGCGCTTCGCCGGAGCCTTGCGGGCCGTCGTCTTCTTGGCCGCCGTCTTCTTCGCGGCGGTCTTCTTCGCAGCCGGGCGGCGCGTCGCGGTCTTGGCCGGCGCGCGGCGCGCAGGAACCGGCTCGTCCAGGTCGTCGTCCTCGCCCTCGATCTCCGCCAGCTCCTCGCGGTGCTCGGCGGCGGTCTCGACCGGCGGCGGCAGGGTTGCCATCGCGGACTCGACCACGGCTGCGGTCGCGGTCACGGGCGCGGCCGAACCGACTCCCGCCGGGGCCGAGACCATGAAGTCGATCTTGCGGCGCTTCGACTGCCAGATCGACAGGCCCAGCATGGTGCCCGCCACGAGCGGAACGCCGTAGCGCCAGAGCGGATCGCCGGCGTGCTCGACGACGATCGGAGCGATCAGCAGCGCGACAAGGTTCATGACCTTGATCAGCGGGTTGAGCGCCGGACCGGCGGTGTCCTTGAACGGGTCGCCGACAGTGTCGCCGATGACGGTCGCCTTGTGCGCCTCGCTGCCCTTGCCGCCGTGGTGGCCTTCCTCGACGAGCTTCTTGGCGTTGTCCCACGCGCCACCGGCGTTGGAGAGCATGACCGCCAGCAGCTGGCCGGTCACGATCACGCCGGCGAGGAACGCGCCGAGCGCCTCTTCCTTGAACGCGAAGCCCACGATCAGCGGCGAGGCGACGGCGAGCAAGCCGGGCGTCATCAGCTCGCGAAGCGACGTCTTGGTGCAGATGTCGACGACGCGGCCGTAGTCGGGCTTGACGGTCCCGTCCATGATGCCGGGGTTCTCGCGGAACTGGTTTCGAACCTCGACCACGACCTGGCCGGCCGCGCGGCTGACCGCGCGGATCGCCAGCGACGAGAACAGGAACGCGATCGAGCCGCCGATCAGCAGACCGACAAGCACGTCCGGGTTGTCCACGCGAATCGCGGTGACGGGCGAGCCCGCCTCTTTCAGAACCTCGAAGAACGAGCCGAACAGCGACGTGGCCGCGATGACCGCGGTCGCAATGGCCATGCCCTTGGTGATCGCCTTCGTGGTGTTTCCGACAGCGTCGAGGCCGGCCATGATCTCGTCGGCCCGCTCGCCCAGACCGCCCGACATTTCGGCGATGCCGTGCGCGTTGTCCGAGACCGGACCGTAGGTGTCCATCGACACGATCACGCCGACGGTGGTCAGCATGCCCATGCCCGACAGCGAGATGAAGTACAGGCGCTCGGCGAGGTTGTCGCCCAGCAGGAACGCGCCGAAGATCGCCGCGGCAATCACCATCAGCGCCCACACCGTGGACTCCAGGCCGACCGAGAAGCCCGACAGGATCGTCGTGGCCGGGCCGGTCTCGCTGGCCTCGGCGATCTCGATGACCGGCTTGCGGGTGGTGGAGGTGTAGTACTCGGTCAGAACCTGGATCGCGGCGGACAGACCCAGACCGATCACGGTCGCCCAGAACACGCGGATGTCCTTCACGTACCAGGCGGCCGCGAAGTAGATCGCGACGGCCGACACGATCGCCGACACGAAGAAGCCTCGGTTGATCGACTTCATGCCGTGCTCGTTTTCGGAGCGGGGCTTGACCATGTAGATGCCCAGCACCGACGTGATGACGCCGATCGCGCGGACGATCAGCGGGAACATGACCCCGACGATCGCGAACTCGATGCCGCGGTCCGCGAAGGCGGCGGCACCCAGGATGATCGAGGCGACCAGCGTGACTTCGTAGGACTCGAACAGGTCGGCCGCCATGCCGGCGCAGTCGCCGACGTTGTCCCCGACGTTGTCGGCGATCGTCGCGGCGTTGCGCGGGTCGTCTTCGGGGATTCCCTTCTCGACCTTTCCGACCAGGTCGGCACCGACGTCCGCGGCCTTGGTGAAGATACCGCCGCCGACTCGCATGAACATGGCCAGCAACGCGCCACCGAATCCGAAGCCGACCAGCACCTGCGTCGCATCGCGCTTGAAGATGATCAGAACGACGGTGGCGCCCAGCAGACCCAGGCCGACGGTGAACATGCCGGCCACACCACCGGTACGGAACGCGATGGTGAGCGCCTGCCGAAGGCCGGACTCGCGGGCGGCGTTGGCGACACGGACGTTGCCGCGCACGGCCAGCGACATGCCGGCGAAGCCGGTCAGCGCGCTGAAGGCCGCACCCAGGACGAACGCGATCGAGCGGCCCAGCTTGAGCACCATCTCGGAATTGTCCGCGCAGGTCTCGCTGAGCGAGATCTGGACGCCACCGGGACACTGCTGGGGGACCGGCAGGATGAAGAACAGCAGCACGGCCAGCGCGCCGACGAACAGACCGACCGTTTTGAACTGACGGTTCAGGTAGGCCGCGGAGCCTTCCTGGATCGCCTTGGCGATCTCGATCATCTTCGGCGTGCCTTCGGGCTCCCTCAGGACACCCTTGACCAGGTAGTAGGCAACGGCCAGGGCCAGAAGAGAGATGCCCAGGATGACCCATAGCATGTTGTTCTCGAGCTCGCGGAAGATGACGTTGATCGAGCCACCTTCCGCAGCGAGGATCGTTGACATGAAACCTCCCGGTTTCTTTGGTAAGCGAAGGCCTTCGGCAGGTTGAAAGCGCGAGTAGGCTACCGTGCGTGCTAGCTGCGAGCAAAGCGGCGGCACCCGATCCGGCCGGTGGTTCGGAAACCCCTGGAATCAGGGCAAAATCGCGACGGTGTGCCTTGCCCCCCTCCGGCCCTCCGGTTAGCATTCCCGGGCCGATGCTCCCCTTGTCTCGTCCCATCTCTTCCCGCGTGCTCGCCGTATGCCTGATTCTGGCAGCTTTCGGCTCGGCCGCTTGCTCGGGCTCGCCCGCAGGCAGCGACGAGGTCGTCCAGCTCGCGTTCCAGGACAGCGTCGAGGTCGTGGCGGCCGGCGACGCCGAACCCCCCGCCGAGGCGCGCGACCAGGGCGGAGCCATCGTCGGCCTGATCACCGAGTGGTATCAGAGGGCCTTCGTGGACCCGGCGGGCTGGCGCGACGAGAAGTTCCCCGACGTCGTTCGGCTCTTCTCGGGCGAGGCCCGCACCAAGGTCAAGCGGGAGATCGAGTCGGTCACCATCGGCGACGCCCGCGACGAGGTCCGCTCGGTCAAGCCCGAGGACGCCACGGTCAAGGTCACGGTCTACGTGGGCGAGGACGGCCGCACCGACTACGCCGTCGCCGACGTCTCCTTCCACGGAACCGGCGCGCTCAAGAAGGAGGGCGTGCCCCTGACGATCGTGCAGAAAGCCACCTACTTCTTCCGGCTCGAAAGCGACGGCTGGCGGATCTTCGCCTACCAGGCCCGCAGCGACCACGCGCAGAACCCGCCGCCGGGAGCTACGTCGTGATCCGGCGCCTTTCCCCCGCGGCGCGCCTCGGGGCGCTCGCGCTGGCGACGCTGCTCGCCTCGCTGGCGATGTGGAGCGTGGTGTCGCTGTCCACGGCCGAGGGCCAGGAGAAGGCCGTGCGGATCCGCCGCACTCACAACGGCTACTTCCGTCCCGAGCCGAACCGGCCGATCTTCGTGCTGGCCATCGGCTCCGACGCCGGCTCGCCGCGCTACAAGCGCGATGGCCCCGTAGACCGCGGCCGCGCCGACTCGATCCACGTCATCGCGATCAACCCGCAAACCAAGCGCGGCACGATCGTGGGGATCCCCCGTGACGCGTACGTGAACGTGCGCGGCTACGCGGGCCGGATCAACGGGGCGCTGACGGCCGGCGGCATGGACCGCATGGTCGACGTCGTCGAGCAGTTCACCGGCCTGACCATGGACTACTCGATGCTGGTGTCCTTCGAGGGCTTCGAGTTCATGATCAACGAGCTGGGCGGGGTGGTCGTGGACGTGCCCTACGACATCCGCGACCCGAAGTCCCGCGCGAAATTCGACGCCGGCCAGCAGGTGCTCGGCGGCTTCCAGGCGCTGGCGTTCGCGCGCAACCGCTACAGCACGCCGCGCGGAGACTTCTCGCGGTCGGAGAACCAAGGGCTCATCATGCTCGGCGCGCTGCGGCGCGCGCGGGCCGAGACCTTCGAGGATCCCGGCAAGTTCCTGCACTACCTTCGGATCCTCTACAAGTACGTGGACACCGACCTGCCGGTCGACGAGGCCCTGCAGCTCGGCCTGATGGTCACGCGCATCCAAACGACCGACATCGAAAACGTCGTCGTCGACGGCTACCCGACGATGACCTCCGACGGCGCAAGCGTGGTGCAGCTCACCAAGAACGCCCGGCGACTCTTCGATGACATCGCGCCCGACGCGGTCATCGACGATCGGAGCGTCCTGGACCCGGGCCCGCGCCCGTCGATGCCGCGCGCCGTGCCGGAGGAGACCGACGAGCCGCTGCCCGAGCCGGACGAGTCCACCGAACCGAGCCCGGACCCGTCGGAGTCGGCCGAAGCCACACCCGACCCGCAGCCGTCCGAGACGGCCTCGCCGACGCCGCGAGCCTCGCTCTAGCCGGGCGAAAGGAAGCGCTCGCCGGGTCGCGATTGGCACCCCGGGCAACGGGGCAAGCAGAGGCAGGACCCTTTCTGGCGATTTCGCGAAGGAGCGTGCAAGATTCCGGGCTCGTCCGCGTCGAGGCATGCAGGAGGGGAGACCGCATGCATTCACAGCTGAAGTTTTTGGCCGTGCTGACCGCGGCCTTCGCCATCGCGCTCGCCGCCGCGCTTCCTGCCGCGGGCGAGTCCGATGCGGGCCGTCTCACGCAGCTGCACGACACCGAGCGAAGCAAGCACTCGCTATCGTCGCTCGCGCGCGCGGGCGACCTGGCCGGCGACGCACAGGTCCACGCCCGCGAGATGGCCGGCCGCGGCGAGATCTACCACTCAGGCCGGACCTCGCGGCTGGAAGGCTGGTACGCGCTCGGCGAGAACGTCGGCTGGGGAAGCGACGTCGACGAGGTCTTCCGCATGTTCATGGAGTCGCCGTCGCATCGCGCCAACATCCTCGACGGCTCGTGGGACTCGATCGGCGTGGGCGTGGCGGCCGGCGAAAGCGGCGAGGTCTACGTCGCGGTCTTGTTCGGCGACCGCGAGGACGCGGCCGCACGCCCGGCCCCGCAGGCCGAGCAGCCCAAGAAGCCCGCGGTGAAGAAGCAGCCCGTCAAAGCCGTCAAGGCGCCCGAGCGCAAGCGCGTCCCGGCAGCCCCGACGCCGGCGCCATCGGTTCGCACCACGCCGATCCCGACGCCCGAAGCGAGCGCCGCGCCGGAGGTACCCGCCCCGCCGGCGCCTCCGGTGCCGGCCGAGCCCCGCCCGAGCGACGCGAGCCGCGCGGTCGGCGTCCTGCTCGCCGTCGAGCGCGAGCACCGCGAGCCGCTGCCCGAGGAGGCCGCCACGATCGGGGACGTGTCGGCGAGCACCGCGCGCCGCCTGTTCTCGGAATCCGAGGCCGAGCGTCGCCGGCAAGCCGCCGCGCGACCCGAAGGCGCCGCCGCGCGCAGCCTGGGCGGCGTGGCGCGCTGCGCCTGGTCCTGCTAGCCCGCTTCCGGCTGATCTCGGCGTCCCGGCCGTCGCCGGGCGGCGATACGATTGGCGGGTGGATCCCCTCAGCTTCCTGGAACGACTGCGCGCCGCGGATCCCGAAAGCCTCGCCCACGTCGAGCGCATCCCGGAGCGCCGCGCCGAAACCGCCGAGGTCTCGCTCACGCCCGAGATCTCGGTCCGGCTGAAGAAGGCGGGGATCGGCGCGCTCTGGGCGCATCAGGCCGAGGCGCTCGAGCATCTTCGCGCCGGCCGCCACACCGCGGTCGCGACCGGGACCGCGAGCGGCAAGAGCCTGTGCTATCAACTCGCCACGCTCGAGCGACTCCAGGCCGGCCCGAAAGCCACCGCCCTCTACCTTTTCCCAACCAAGGCGCTCGCCCAGGACCAGCTGCGGCAGTTGCGCAGCTTCGCGGCGACGTGGGTGCGCGCGGCGGTATACGACGGCGACACCGCGCCCGCCGACCGGCAATGGATCAAGCGCAACGCGAACCTGATCGTGTCCAACCCGGACATGCTCCATTTCGGCGTGCTCCCGCAGGCCGACAAGTGGGCGCCGTTTTTTGCCAACCTCGCGCTGATCGTCGTGGACGAGATGCACACGTTCCGCGGCGTGTTCGGCTCGCACGTGGCGAACGTGCTGCGCCGGGTGCGCCGGCTCGCCGAGGCGCGCGGCGCAGCGCCGCTGTTCGCGTGCGCATCGGCGACGATCGGCAACCCGGGCGAGCTCGCCTCGCGCCTGACCGGCCTGGACTTCGAGGTCGTCACGCGGGATGGCTCGCCGCGCGGCACGCGTTTTTTTGCGCTGTGGAACCCGCCGGTCGATCCCGACCGGGTGCCGCCGTCGCGCACCGGTGCGGGCGCGGAGGCGGCCGAGCTGATGGCCCGCACGATCGGCGAGGGCGCGAACACGATCGCGTTCGCGAAGTCGCGGCGCGGCGCCGAGATGGTCGCGCAGGTCGCGCGCTCGCGGCTGGAGCGCGACGACCGGCACGACCTCGCCGGCCGTGTCGCCGCGTACCGCGCCGGCTACCTGGCCGAGGAGCGCCGCGCGCTCGAGCGGGCGCTCGCCGACGGCGACCTGGCCGGCATCGCGGCCACAACCGCGCTCGAGCTCGGCATCGACATCGGCGGGCTCGACGCGTGCATCATCGCCGGCTACCCGGGCACGATCGCCGCGACGATGCAGCAGGCCGGGCGGGCGGGCCGCCGGCAGGGGCGGTCGCTCGCGATGCTCGTCGCCAACGACGATCCGCTCGACCAGTACCTGATGAACCATCCGGACGCGCTGTTCGGCCGGCCCATCGAGGCCGCGATCTTGGATCATTCCAACCCGAACATCATGGATCCGCACGTGGCGTGCGCGGCCTACGAGCAGCCAATCGACGAGCAGGCCGACCTCGCGTACTTCGGCCCGGCGCTCGCGGGCTCGATCGCGCGGCTGCGCGAAGCGGGCCTGCTGCGGCCGCGCGCCGGCAAGTGGTTCTACTCGGGCCGCACCGGTCCGCACCCGGACATGGACATTCGCTCAATGGGCGGCGAGGTGCGCATCGTCGAGGCCGCGACCGGCGCGCTGATCGGCACGGCGAGCGGCGCGCGCGCGCCGTGGTCGGTGCATCCGGGTGCGATCTATCTGCATCAGGGCGAGCAATACCGCGTGGCCACGCTCGACCTGGACGCCGGCGTGGCGCTGGTCGAGCCGAACGACGAGCCCATCTATACGCAGCCGCGCGACGTGACCGACATCCGAGTGCTCTCGGTCGATCGCAAGGCGCCGCTCGGGGCCACCGAGGTGTTTTTCGGAACCGTCGAGGTCACCAATCAGGTCGTCGCCTACGCGCGCAAGCACGTGTTCTCGGGCGAGATCATCGACGTGACCCCGCTGGAGCTGCCGCCGCGGACACTGACGACACACGCAGTCTGGTACACCGCGCCCCACGAGCTGCTCGACCGCGCCCGGATCGATCCGATGGACGTGCCGGGTGCCGCGCACGCGGCCGAGCACGCCGCGATCGGCATCCTGCCGCTGTTCGCGATGTGCGACCGGTGGGACATCGGCGGCGTCTCGACCGCGATGCACGGCGACACCGGGCACTGCACCGTGTTCATCTACGACGGCTACCCCGGCGGCGCCGGCATCGCGGCGCGCGCGTTCGGCGCCGCCGAGGCGCACCAGCGCGCAACGATGGACGCGATCCGGCAGTGCCCCTGCGAGACCGGCTGCCCGTCGTGCGTGCAGTCGCCCAAGTGCGGCAACGGCAACAGCCCGCTCGACAAGCTCGCCGCCGTGCGGCTGCTGGAGGCGGTGCTCGGCGACTGATGAGACGCTCCATCGGCGTGGCGCTGAAGACGCGGATTCCGGTCATCGGGATCGACCTTTGAGCTCGCGCGGCCCGGCGCGGCGGCCGAGGGCCTCCGCCGCGTCCCGGACGCGGCGGAGGCGGTGCGGCTCGCCCTCGAATAACGAAGAATCCGCACTATTCGCAGGGCAATCGGGCCAAGGCGGCCAAGGCGGAACGACCGTCGTCAGGACTTTCGCCCGGCGTGTCGTACTAGAACCGGTATGACCCGTCTTCGCGCGACCCTTGCCGTCGCTGCCCTGTTCGCGACCCTGCTCGCGCCCGTCCAGTCACGAGCCGGACGCACGATCGACATCGAGGTGTTCGCCGCCGTCATCTCGCCACGCCAGTTGGTGGCGCAGAAGGGCGACCTGATCCGGTTCACCTTCACCGACGGGCACTTCAAGCTGGTCACGCACGCCTCCGCCGACTTCGACGACGACCCCGCCACCGACCCGACCCTGATCAACTCGCCCGACGTGCGCGTCACCCGAAGCCAGCCCCCGGTCGTCTACGTGACGGAGTTCCAGGGAGGCACGATCTGGTATCGCAACCTGCACAACTCCAAGCTCGACGAAAACAACAACGTTTGCTCGGGCATGTGCGCGTCGATCACGTCCATCGAGACGATGCCCTCTCCGCCGGTGATCACGGTGCCCGCCGCGCCCGTGCGGGAGAAGCCCGCGTCGATCTCGGGCAAGGCCGACCCGCTCACGTTGATCACGCTCGCCGAAGGCACCACCGTGGAGACCGGCGACTACAAAGGCCAGGCGCTCGCGGACGAGTACGGGGATTGGACGGTCAAGACCGTGAACTTCGGTGATACCGGCGGCAACAAACGGCTGATCGCACGATCGGTGGATGCGCGCGGCTACGTGAGCGCGGACTCGCAGGTGGCGGTGGTCCAGTATCTGCCCGACTTCGAGCCGCCCGAAATCGTCTTCGACGCGCCCCCGCTGCCGGTCTTCTTTTCCGAGTTCGAGTTCACCGGCACCGCGCGCGACAACGTCAAGGTGCGCGCGATCGCGGTGCAGTTCATCTACCTCAGCCCCAACACGGGCAGCCCGACGAACCAGAACAACACCGTGCTGCTGCCGGCCGTCTGCAACGGATGCGGCACCTCGAACTCGGTCACCTGGAGCTTCAAGAAGCCGGTGATCGGCACGTTCGGGGCGGCCGGCGGGCTGTATCAGGTGACGGCGTTCGCCTGGGACACCTTCGACCGAAGAGCGAGCGCGGACGCACCGAGCATCCTGGGTTCGGGACGATTGGTCCTGCTCGCCTCCGGAACCACCGTTCCGGATCCGACGTCCACGGCGTCACCCACGCCCACGCCGTCGATCTCGACGCCGCCGCTGCCCTAGTCGCCGTCGAGGTACTCGTCGAACTCGGGTTCGGGCAGGATCTCGCGGGCGGGATACGAGCGCAGGCACTTGGCGCAGGCGATGAAGTCCGTCTTGCGCGAGAACTTCACGTACTCGCCTTCCACGGTGACGATCCCGTAGGGCGTGGCCTCGGCGACGAGCACGGCGCCGCACTCGCACATGACTGGTCCGCTCATCCTGATGGCAGGGTAACGCACCGGCTGCCCTCGGGCCGCGCGGCGGGCCGTTCCGCTAGTGGTCGCGAATGACGCGGCGGAAGTGCAAGGCGGCGGTGAGCGTGAACAGACCCCCCGCGATGGGCAGGAGCGTCTTGCGCACGTCGAGCGGCACGATGTCGTCCTCGCTCGCGAAACCGGCGACGTTGCGGCGCTCCTGCTGCCCGAGCACGACCGTGATGCGCTGCTTATAGGGCAGGCTCTTGTCGAAGATGCCGGTGTAGAACTCGCGCGGGTCGACCGCGTCCGGATCGGGCGTGGGCGTCATCGACGCGCCGGGCGCTCCACCGGGGCCGGGCGTGATGAAGCCGCCGCCGCCGGAGCCGGGGGTGGATCCGCCGCCGCCGCCACGGCCGCCGCCACTGCCGCCGCCGGTTCCGGTGGACGGCGAAGGCTTCGGCTCGGAGACGCTGGCCGCACGCGTGGACTGGCTCGAGGTCACCCCGGAGCTCGTCACCGGGCTGTGCCGCGTCGCGGCGAGATGGTAGGTGTAGGTCCCGCCGTAGCCGCTCGCTGGGAAGGCGGTGTCGGTGCACGTAAAGGCGCCGCTCGCCAGCGAGCATCCTTGCCCGCCGGGGTTGTCCTTCTCCACTTTGAAGAACGTGCTCGGGCCGCCGTTCGAGGACGTGCGCGTAATCCGGTAGGAGGTGATGTCCGGCTCGGCGTTGGCCCGCCACTTCAGCGTCATCTTCGCCTGTCCGCCCGTGGTGGTCGGGGAAACCGAAACCCACGACGGCGGCGCGGGCGGCGTGTTGACGCGGACCTGCTTGACGTCGGTCTTGATCGAGCCATCGTTGTCCTTGACCACGAGCTTGAGCGTGTAATCACCGTTGTAGGTGGTCAGCGAGGTCGTGTCCCAGTTGAAGCGGCCCTGGGAACCCTCGACGCGTTTGGTGTTGGTCGAGAAGGCCGGGCACTGCGGCAACGGTCCGGGCGCGCACCAGACGACGCGGTTCGAAAAGCCGGGACCTTCGAGCTCGAGACGCAGATATTGCAGCCCGCCGCTCGAGTCGCTTTCCGCGCGGACCTGCACCGGGACGACGTTCGTCGACGTCACCTCGCCGTCGGCCGGCGAGTCGATGCCGTGCTCGACGATCCCGGCGCCCGCAGGCGCCCACAACCCGGTCGCGAGGACGAAGGCCGCCCCCACTACGAATCCCTGTCCCAGTCGTCTCATCTGTGCCCTGACCTGCGCATTCAGTCAATTGTCCAGTATAGCTACGGGAGAACTGCCTTCAGCCCGGTGTCTCCCGATTCGTACGTGTCCTTTGTGGCGCTGCAGCCTGAGAGGACGGTGAGGCCCATAGCCCGCCCTGCCTAGACAACGCTTCGACGCGCCCGGAGTCACGCAGGATCCGTCTTGGGTCGGCTATGCGTGGTTTATCCCCGGCCGGGGTCACGTCTGCGGGCTCTATCATCCGGGCGATGCGAGCCGCGGAGATCTTCGAGCGATGGTACGTGGCGACGGTGCTCGAGCCCGCCGTCGGCCGAGGCCGCGCGATCCGGCGGATGGCCGAGCTGGCCGAGATCCGCGACCGGCTGCTCAGGGAGGCAACCATCGCGCCGACCGCCGATGTGCTCGACCTCGGCTGCGCGTACGGCTTGGTCACCTGGCCCGCCGGCGAGGAGGCCGGCCATGCCTTCGGCGCCGACCCCGATCCGGCGCTGATCGCGGCGGGCATGACCGTGCCGGCGACCGGGGCGACGCTGCTCGCGGCGGACCCGGATCGGCTGCCGCTGCCGGCCGCTTCGTTCGACGTGGTCCTGTGGCGGGGCACGCTCGCGCGCCGGCCGGCTCAGGCCCGCGAGATCCTCGGCGAGGCGTTCCGGGTCCTGCGCCCCGAGGGCCGGCTCTGCTTCGCCGAGCCCGCCCCGCTCGAGGCACGGCCGGAGGATCCCGCGATGCGGGATCTGTGGGCCCGGCTGCGCGCCGCGCCCGGCGGGCTGTTCCACCGGGACGGCCTCGAGACGATCGTCGAGTCGGCCGGGTTCACTGGCGCGCACGCCAAGATCGAGCGCCGCCGCACCACCGTCGAGGACGAGCGCGCCGCGCGCGAGGTGTTCGAAGGGGCAGCACCCGGTTCGGTCGCGCTGGGACGGCTACTGGCTCACGCCGGCATGCCCGAGACGATCCTTCGCGTCTACGTCGAGACGGTCGCGTCCCGCGCCCCGGTCACGCTCGAGGTTCCCGAGGTGTACGTGACCGCCGAGAAGCCCCGCCGCTGATCCCAGCCGTCCACAGAACGTGCGCTCGTGCAGCTCGCCTGGCGACGAGGGTCAACCCGCTGCAGCGAGGGCGGCGTCCTTGCCTCTCCCCCTGCGAACGTTTAGAAAAGGCTTCGGAATCGGGGCCCGGCTGATTGGAGCGTGCGGCGCGGCCGCGTGTCCGCCGTACGTCGTTGTCACTCGTCACGGGGCTACGGACGGATGCTCGCATCCGTCGGGGAGGGCGTCGCTTGAGCTTGCGGGATCGCGCGGCCGGCATTGCCGTGGTCGTCGCGGTCGTCGCCGCGCTGCTCCCGGCGTCCGTCCCGGCCCAGACACCGTCCGCCTCCCCGTCCCCGGACTCGTCGCCCGGCGCGACCTCCTCCGCCGGCCCGGCGGCCTCTCCGGCCGCGAGCGAGTCGCCGTCTCCGACCCCCGAGCCGGTCGTGGAGGTGCAGCCGGGCCGCTCGACCGACACCGAATACCTGAAGGTCAAGATCGACCGTACCGGCGAGCCCGAAGCCGCGTGGCTGAAGAACTGGATCCGGCTGCGCGGCAGCGGCACCCGAACCCTGACCGACGCCGGCCGCTTCGCCGGCGTGACCTATCTGGACGGAACGCCGGGCGCCCGCGAGACGCCGGCGGGGCTGCGCTGGCGGGTCGGGCTCGGCGCCGCCGGCTTCAAGGATCTCTATTACGAAGGCCGCGTCACCAAGGTCGGCGACTACTGGATGACCGCGAGCGGCCTCAAGCCGCTTCCGGTCGAGGTCCGCATCCGCTACTACACGGGGGCCGAAGGATCCGAGACGGAGGTCGCGCCCGAGGCGCTCGGCGCCGGGGACGGAGCGCAGCGTTTCAAGATCGTCGTCACGCTCACCAACCGCACGAAGCGCTTCGAAGAGGTCTCGTACAACGACATTCAGACCGGCCGCACCATGACCGCGACCGCGCCGGTCTCCACGCCCTACGTCGCGCGCATCGTCGACCTCCGCTTCCCCGACGATGCCTACGATCGCATTCAAACCGACGGCGAGATCACGCGGCAGAGCGCTGCGACCGTGGTGAACTGGACGCGCTACCTGATCCCACCCGACTTCCCGGAGCAGCAGACCGCGATCGTGACGGGCGTGATCTCGCGCGGCGCGCCGCTGCCCGAGATCAAGGTGGTCGCGCAGCCTGTCTATCCGGCGTTCGACGCCGAGGCGCTCAACGCAGAGGGAACGCAGTTCCAGCGCGGCCGCCGCAACTTCTTCTACGACGTGTTCGGCCTGTTCCGCGAGAACTTGGTCGCGCTCACCGGCCTGTTCGGGCTGCTCCACGACTCGTTCGCGAACCTGTCGCTGCCGCTGCTGGGGCCCGAAAAGGGCAACCGGGAAGCCGGATCGTTCGACGAGCCCAACCAGCTGTGGGCCTTGTGGACGCTCACGAAGGGCATCGAGCAGCTCGACCGCGCGTTCAACGTGTTCGACTCGACCTCGCAGCTTCTTCGCGATGCGGTGAAAGGATCGCTGGCGACGCTGGCGCAGTTGCGCGCGTTCGTGGGGTACTCGACCGACAAGAACATCGTGACGGCGTTCCCGCCGGCGAACGCGAACGAAGCGCTCCTCGGCTCGATCTGGAGCGACCTCAAGACGCTCGCGAGCGTCTGCGGCGAGGCGGACTGGTCGCTGGACACGCGGCCCTACTTCCCGGAGACGCCGCTCATGACGTGCCCCGCGCTGCCGCAGGTCGCGACGTCGCTGAACCTGATCTTCCTCAAGCTCGCGCTGGTCGAGCACGATCTGCAGTCGGTGCAGAAGGAGAACCACGAGCTCGACACCGCGCTGCTCGCCGGCCTGGCGAACACGCCGTTCGCGGGATGCGGCGGGCCCAAGGACAGCGACGCCGGGCAGACCTGCGACTCGTACTCGAAGTACCTGTTCATCAAGTTTCCGTTCGGCCTGGAGGAGATCGAGCGCGCGCTCTGGCTGCTCAAGACCGAGGGCTTCGACGCGGTGCAGGCCGCGATCGGCAACAAGGATCAACCCAACTCGCTCGTGCAGGCGCTGCACGTGCTCACCGAAGGCACCGAGGCGCAGATCGACGCGTTCCATCAACTCGGCGCGACCTGGCGGTACGTCGCGGACTCGATCCAGAACTTCGCTATCTTCGGCGTCGAAAGCGCCCGCAACATCCTTCAGTGGGACATCAACGCCATCGACGTGGACACCGCGGTCAAGGCGGCATCGGTGCGGCGCGCGAAGCAGATGTCCACGTTCATGGGATCGTTCGAGGATCCCGATGGCGAGCCGGCGCTCGGCCAGCTCGTGGTGACGTTTTCGACCGCGGCCGGCGGCGAGCGCCCGGTCGCGACCGATACGCGCGCCGGCAAGACCGCGGTCGCGTTTGCCGGTGCCTTGCTGCTGGCCACGCTCGCGCTGTTCGGGAGGTTCCGTTGGCACGTGATCTGACCGGGCGCGTCCGCCTCGCGATCGCGGTGCTCGCGACCGCGCTGACGGCGGCGGGCTGCGGCGTCGACGACGCGACATTGGACGGCCCGCGGCGAGCGGCCGCAATCCACGACGGTGTGGCGATGCTCACCGAGCCGCAGTTCGGCGGCGCGGGCTCGACGACGACGCTGGGCGGCGAGCAGCTCACCGACGTCGAGGAGGCCGCGCCGGATGGGCTGCGCATCACCACGGTCCGGATCTCGCCGCTGTCGCCGGTCGCGCGGCAGGCGCTGAAGTGGTCGGGCTTTCGCGGCGGATCGTCCTCGGCGCTGATCGAGCTTCCGATCAGCGGCATCAACCCGCAGCTGGGCATGTACTACCTGCTCGTGCCGGTGGTCAACGACGGCGACGAGCCGGTGCGCAACCTCAAGGCCCGTGCCGACTTCTTCGACGCCGACGGTGTGCGCGTGTGGACCGAGGTCGAGCCGGTCACGTACTTCCCGACGCGACTGGGGCTGAACCCACCGAGCCTTCCCGAGCAGCGGCGGATCGAGGAGCCGTCCCGGCTCGGCTCCTCGATCCGCGGCTTCTCGCTGTACTACTTCGCCGGCAACGTCGGACTGTTCACGTTCGCGGTTCCCGATCCGGCCATCGCCGCCACGGTTCGTCGCTGGACGCTGACCTTCCTGGTGAGCACGACATGAGGCCGCGCACGCTCCGCCCGCTCGCCGCCGCGCTCGCGGCCGCGCTGACGATGTCGGCATGCACGGACGCGCCGAAGAAGGTCGCACAGGAGCGTGTGGCGCTGCGCGTCGGGCTGCTCTACACCACGGCCGGGCAAGGCGGCGACCTCGCGAGCGCCGTGCTCGGCGCAGCGGCGCTCGCGACGGACGCGGCCGCAGAGGACGGCGTCGACATCGAGATCATCGAGGCCGACTACGCCGGCAACCCGGCGCTCGCCGCCGAGGCCGCGCAGGGACTGGCGACCCGCTCGGACGCGGTCGTGGTCGGAACGGACGACAACGCCGTCGCCGGCTCGCTCGGCGGGGCAACGGTCCCGGTGATGCATCCGTTCATCACCGCCGACGCCGCCGTGACCGGCGACGGGTCCGCGTTCCGCTTCGCGCCGCCGAACAGGCTGCAGGCCGCGCGCATCGTGACGTTCCTCGTCGGCCATCGCAAGTACACGCGCATCGGCGTGCTCGCCGACGACACACCGTTCGGCGAGGAAGGGGTGGCCGGGCTGCGCGAGGCATTCGCCGGCGCGGGCGTCACGCCGGTCGGGACCGAGACGTTCACGCCGGGCGGCGACGTCCACACACCGCTCGCGCGGATGGCGCAACGCAACGCCCAGGCGGTCATCGTCTGGGTCGCCTCGCCCGGCGAAGCCTCACGGGTCGTCGTGGACGTGCACCGCTCCTCCTACCCGTATCAGCTCGTGCTGTCGGGCAACATGGCGACGCCGACCTTCGCGAAGAACGCGAGCTCTCAGGTCGCGCCGGTCGCCTTCCGCGACGGCATCCTGTCGGTCGGCACGTGGGGCGGCCCGTGGTTCCCGCTCGAGCGCATCGTCGGCTTCTATCGGGAGTTCCGCACCCGCAACTCCTCGATCCCGCCCGTGCAGGCCGCGTCGGTCTACGACGCGATCCTGGCGCTCGCCCGCGCCGCTCGCAACCGCGGCACGAGTTCCGAGAACCTGGTGCGAGGCCTTGAGTCGCTCGAGGACTTCGAAGGAGCGGGCACGCCCGTCACCTTCGGGCCGGGCAAGCGCGAGGGCATCGACCTCGACGACGTCGCGATGCTCGGCTTCACCAAGAACCAGGCCGCGCCCGGCGGCGAGTTCGCACCCGAGGTCAGCACCGGCGGCGGATTCTTCAGCATCGTGCACGAGTCCCTGGACCTGCCCGCGAAGTACGCCTATCTGGCCAATGTCTCCTAGGAGGGCACCGACCGTGAAGCCGCGATGGATCGTCGCCGCGGCCGTGATCGCCGTGCTCGGCGTGGCCGTCCCGCCCGCGCCGGCCGCGACGCGCCGGCCCTCGACCTGGATCCCGAACACCGACACGAGCTGGCCGATGTCGCCCGGCGGCGACAACTTCCTGACCGGCTACGCGCCGCAGGAGACGCCGCCGCCGTTCATCGGCTGTCGCGGCACCGCGTGCCGCAAGACCGGCGACGCCGACGGCCCGTGGCTGGAGTGGGTCACCAAGATCAGCGACCTGCCCACCGGCGCGTTCCCGACCGCGGCGATCGTCGCGCACGACGGCCTGCTCTACGTCGGCGGCGGCGCGACCAACTCGTTCCTGGCTCTCGACATGGACACGGGCCTTCCAGTGTGGCGCTTCTCGCCGGACCCGCGCACCGACGGCGTCACCGCGCAATATCCGAGCTCGAACGCCCCCTCGATCCACAATGGCCTGATCTACACCACGTTCAGCAACGGCTACATGTACGCGCTCGACGCCAAGACCGGACGCAAGATCTGGTCGTTCCGCGCGACCGACGGCTACCGTGACACCAAGCCGTCGCGTCCCGGCGATGCCGACCATCCACCGCGAGCGGCGCTCGACTCCTACACGGAATCGTCGCAGCCGAAGAACCGGCACAAGTTCGGATCGGTGCATCCCGGCGTGGACTACCCCAAGCCGCACGGACGCAGCGCCGTCTGCACGGATGAGAACGTCGCTGCGTTCGTGACGCTGTCGGGCTGGGCCTACGGGCTGGATGCCACGACGGGCAAGCCGCTGTGGAAGCGTTACGTGGACGCGCCCGACTTCCCGGGCGAGATGGTCTGGCCCGAGTACAAGGAGGGCGGGGCGCTCAACCCGAAGAATTCGTCGCTCGGGTCCTCCACGCGCCGCTTCGAGGCGGTGCCGGGGCTCGCGTGCGGCAACGGCGAGCTCCTGGTCCTTGCCTCGGACGGGCACTTGCGGTTCCTCGAGCCGCGCACCGGCAAGCTCGGTCCGTATAACTGCGGCTACTCCCGCCCGTGCGAGTCGAACGGCGGCGGCAACGTCGGTCCCGAGTACGAGCGGCTCGATCGCGATTCGAACGACAATCCGGTGGACATGTGCGCGGCGAGCGGCTTCAACTGCGACATGGCGATCGGGCTGGCGATCCCGCCGCTGGCCGCCTCCGCCGCCGGCAACGGCACCAAGGGCGGCGACTATCTCGTGAGCACGCTCGACTCTCGCCTCATCCGGCTGTCGTGGGACGAGCATCGGCCGCTGTGGCGCCGCGAGTATCCGGCGCCGCTTCCGTTCCAGCTCGGGGACACGATGCCGCTCGTCCTGAACCATCTCGAGCACGGCTTCATCACGCAGGCGGTGATCGGCGGACCGATGGCGCTCGATCCGGACGTCGCCGGCAAAGGCGCGCGGCCGATCCTGTACGCGGCCGCGCAGGACGGCCAGCTGTACGTGCTATCGGTCAACGAGCTCGGCGGCGGCTTGCGCGGCAACGACCCGGGAGCGCCGAAGCTGCTCGCGCGCATCGGCATCTCACCCAACGAACAGGTCGAGACGCCCTACACGCGGCGCGGCGAGGGAGGCCCGTGGGACTACAACCAGCATGCGCTCGCCGGGCTGGTGCTCGGCGGCGGCGTGCTGTACGTGCCCACGTGGGACAACAGGATGTTCGCTTTCGATGTGCGCGACCCGTCGGATCCGAAGAAAGTCTGGGAGCACGAGATCGTCTGGGACAAGACCTTCAAGTACCCGCCGTTCGGCAAGACCTTCGACGAGCCGCTCGCCGACGTGGACAACAAGATCTGGTCCTCGCCGGCGCTGCTCGGCGGCCGGCTGTACTTCACCGCGAACGACGGCGCCGTCTACGCCTTCAACGTGCGCCGGCCGGTCCGGACCGTGCGCAACCTGGTCGTGCTCGGCTCGGGGCTGGTGCCGTTCCTTCCCGGGT
>DATLFO010000116.1:0-2198 GCA_035541035.1 Actinomycetota bacterium | reverse complement strand
CCAACTGTGTCGTGCTCATGGGGCGGCTCCTGCGCTTTGCTCTTCGCCGAGATACGCGGCGATCACGGCGGGGTCCCGTTGTACATCCGACGGCACACCTTCGGCGATCTTGACGCCGAAATCCAGCACCATGATGCGGTCGGCGATGTCCATCACCAGTCCCATGTCGTGCTCGACCAGGATCTGCGCGATCCCCAGCTCCTCCTTGACGTCCAGGATGAAGCGTGCGGTGTCCTCGGTCTCTTCGACGTTCATGCCGGCGACCGGCTCGTCCAGCAGCAGCAGCTTCGGCTCCATCGCCAGGGCGCGTCCCATCTCGACGCGCTTCTGCAGGCCGTAGGGCAGCGCGGTCACCATATGGTTGCGGTAGCGCTCGATCTCGAGGAACTCGATCACCCGCTCGGCCGCTTCGCGGTGCTGCATCTCGGCGCGCTTCGCGCGGCCCGCCCACAACGCGCCGGCCGCGACGCCGGTGGACATCAGGTGGTGCCGGCCCAGCATCAAGTTGTCGATCACGGTCAGGAACGGGAACAGCTCGATGTTCTGGAAGGTGCGGGCGATGCCGGCGCGTGCAACCTCGTGCCGCTTCATCGACAGCAGATCTTGTCCGTCGAAACGCACGCTGCCTTCCTGCGGCCGGTAGACGCGCGACAGCACGTTGAAGATCGAGGTCTTCCCTGCGCCGTTGGGGCCGATGATCGCGAACAACTCGCCCGGCCGGACGTCGAACGACACGTTCGACAGCGCCGTCACGCCGCTGAACCGGAGTGTGGCGCCGCGGAAGCCGAGCAGTGGCTCGGTCACGACAACCACCGCTTCTTGCGCCGGTAGTGCTTGACGTCGCGGTAGGACCTGCGTCCGCCGCCTTCGCCGCCCAGGCCCAGATAGAACTCGCGCACGTCCTCGTCTTCCAGCAGCTCGGCCGCGGGCTTGTCCATCACGATTTTGCCGTTCTCCAACACGAAGCCGTGGGTGGCGATCGACAGGGCCATGGCCGCGTTCTGTTCGACCAGCAGAATCGAGGTGCCCGAGCGGTTGATCTGCACGATCGTGTCGCGGATCGTCTGAACCGCCAGCGGCGCCAGCCCCAGCGACGGCTCGTCCAAGATCAACAGTTTCGGCGAGGCCATCATCGCGCGAGCGATCGCCAGCATCTGCTGCTCGCCGCCGGACAGATACCCGGCGACCTGCTTGCGCCGCTCGCCCAGGATCGGAAACAGCGACATTACCCAGTCGTAGGTTTGTTTGATCCCTGCGCCGTCTCGGCGGGTGAACGAGCCGGCTTTCAGGTTCTCGTCCACGGTTAGCTCGCTGAAGATGCGCCGGCCTTCCAGCACCTGCGCGATGCCGCGCCGCACGATCGCGCTGGCATCCAGCTTGTCGATGCGCTCGCTGTCGAAGGTCACGGTGCCTTTGGTGATCTCGGCATCGTGCACGTCCAACAGGCCGGTAATCGCGCGCAGCGTGGTGGTCTTACCCGCCCCGTTGGCCCCCAAGACCGCCACGATGGCCCCTTCGGGCACATGGATGGAAACGCCCCGCAACGCAAGGACAACATCGTTGTAGACGACTTCGATTCCTCGGACGTCGAGCACGCACCCGCCTCCTGCTTCCAGGACATACCATCTTTACGTCCCTGACGCCAGGGTGCGGGGAGAGCTATGTGTGCCGCGCTGAGCGAATTTCGGCGTCATTGTTTGCCCTGACCGGGGGATCCCTCGCCGTCAGAGAGGCCTTCCCCAACGAACCGCGCTCGGCGACAGAAAAATCGCCATGTCGCGGGTGACGGATCCGCCGGGAGGCGCTGCTCATGGGGCCGGGCTGAGCGAGACCACGCAGACGCTCGTATCACCGCGATCATGTCGCGTCGACAGCCGCTCTCGGGCGTGGCTTCACCCCGCCGGCTTCGGTCGGAACGCGCGGGCCCGGCGGGTGCCGGGCCCGCGCGACCGGGTCAGCGTGACGGTCCGACGGCGACCGTCGTGGTGCAGCCCGCCATATTTCCGGCGAGGTCGGCGCCCTCGTATTCCAACGTGTATATGCGGTCTGCCGGTGGCTTGCTGCGCTGAGCCCGAAGCAGACCGCTGGTATCCGACGTGCCCGTCCGGAACTCGTGGATATCGCCCGCGTGCGGCCCGACGGGCTCGTCGAGCTCGTCGGATACGACGGACAGCAACCGGAACGCCGAGCCGCCGGAG
>DATLFO010000115.1:0-2324 GCA_035541035.1 Actinomycetota bacterium | reverse complement strand
CATCCCCACGGCGATCATCCCCACGGCGATCATCCCCACGGCGATCATCCCCACGGCGATCATCCCCACGGCGATCATCCCCACCGCGGTTGATTGTCCTTGCCCTGTTTCGGGTATGAGGCATACGATCCATTTGCCCCTCAAGCAACGGCTTTGTCCGGCCGACGTTTCTTGATGCTTGTCTTAATCGAGACCGAGGAGGTTTCCCCGTGAAGCGTGTGCTGACCACCGGAGCCATTCTCGCCGCCATGGTCATGACCTCGTTCGTGATCGCTCCTCAGCCCGTGGCCACGGCCACTGCCGGCTCGCCGGCACCGTGGTCGGCTCCCGGATCGGGCGCGGTGGCGGTCGACCCCGCGCCCGTCGGTGCCGCGGCCGGCTCGAATGCCGCGTCGCCTCCGGCCCCCGGACCGGCGGCGCTCCCCGCGAGGCCCGTCGCCGCTCGCCTGTCGAAGATTCCGGCCGCGGGCAAGATGATCGAGATCTCGCTCGCCACACAGACGCTCACCGCATGGGAGAACGGCCGGGCGGTCAGGAGCTTCAAGGTGTCCACCGGACGCGCGGGCTACCGCACGCCCACGGGCACATTCAAGGTACGCGCCAAGGGCATCAAGTGGTGGTCGCGCAAGTGGCAGGTTTGGATGCCTTACGCGATGAACTTCTATGGCAACTACAACCTGCACTCCCTGCCCTATAGCAACCCGCGCAAACTGATCGGCGCGAGCAGGCTGGGGCGTCCCGACTCGCATGGATGCGTCCGCATCGGGCCGGACAACGCGAGGTGGCTCTACGGATGGACCCCCAAGGGCACGCCCGTCTGGATCCACGAAAAGTCGTACCGCGGGCCATGATCACATTGCCCGATGCGCCGGCCTCGCCGGAAGCCGTCGCCGGCGGCCGCTGCGATGTCCATGAGGCCCGCAGCAGTGGCCGGCAGCAGTGGCCGGCAGCACGACCCACTCGTCAAGAAAATTGACGAGTGCGTCCCAGTCGATGACCAACAGCCGGCGCGGGCCGTCGGCAACCGCCTCGTCGCGAGAGGGGCGGATCTCCCCAGGTTAGCTTTCGATCGGCTCTTTCAAGCCGCCGTCCGCCGGCGGCGCATGGTCGTGGTCGGCGTCCTCGGCCTTGGCCAGGAACAGCGCGAGCCGCTGGATCGTCCTTTCGTCCTCGGGGTTCCGATCCATGTAGTCGTTCATGTGGTCGCACACGTCGGCGAAGGTGACCTGCTGGTCGCCGCGCCGCTCGCGCAGCAGCTCGATCTTGCTCGTCAGGAACGCGGGCTTGTCTTGGTCACGCTTGGGATGCGAGCCGGGTCGATTCTTCTTCGGGACGGCGGCCTGGGGCTTTTCGTCCTCGGGAAGCGTCTGCCGTGCGTTGATCTCGCGGCTCGTCTGGTCGATGGGAGCCCGCGGCGTGCGGGCGATCTCCTCTTGCTGTGGACGTGCTCCGGCCATGGGTCTCCTTTCGTCGTGCTGACTGAATACCCGCGGCGGGCGCGGCTCACGCCGGAGCCGGCTTCGACGGGCACGGGGGAAGGGAGTAATGGTGCCATTTCGATCGCGCTGCGCTTTGCCGCAGCCGCCGGAGTCGCGACCGGCCTCGAGGTGCCTCCCGCTGAGCGTCACGCGATATCCTGCGAAGACACCAAGGAGGGATCGTGATGAGCGGCGACGTGATCAGGGTTCGCGAGGAGATCGACAAGGCGATTGAAGGCAAGACGGTGCTCGAGTTCTTCGAACGCAACACGGCCCTGTTCGGCGACCGCCCCGCGCTGCGGCGTCAGACCGAGAGCGGCTGGGAGACGGTCACCTGGCGGGAGTACGGCGAGCGTGCCGTCGAGATCGGCGCGGGCCTTCGCGCCCTGGGCGTCAAGCACGGCGACTTCGTCGCGATCATGGCTCGCAACGTGCCCGAGCACGTCATCGCCGACGCCGGCGCGCTGCACGCGGCCGCGACGCCGGTCTCGATCTACAACACGCTCGCTCCCGAGCAGATCGCCTACATCGCCAAGGACTGCAAGGCGAAGGTCGCGGTCTTGGAGAACCGCGAGTTCGCGAAGCGCTGGGCCGAGATCAAAGATCAGCTCCCGGCGCTCACGGCCGTCGTGCTGATCGACGACGCCGAAGACTTCCGGTATCTGGGCAACGTGCTGTCGTGGGACGAGCTGATCGCCAAAGGCCGTGACGCGCTGTCGAAGACGCCCGATCTGGTCAAGGACGCGATCGCTGAGATCACTCCCGACGATCCCGCGACGATCGTCTACACGTCAGGCACGACCGGGCCGCCCAAGGGCGTCGAGATCACGCACCGCAACGTGCGCT
>DATLFO010000114.1:0-5088 GCA_035541035.1 Actinomycetota bacterium | reverse complement strand
GTTGAGGCGCCCACCCGAGATCGCGTCCACGACGGCCGCGTCCTCGGCGAGCCGGACCGGATCGTGCAGCGGCGCGAGCAGCACGCCCGTGCCGATCTGCATCGTGCGCGTGCGGGCCGCGACGGCCGCAAGCATCGGCAGCAGGGACGGGTTGTAGTCGTCGCTGGCGCCGTGATGTTCGGCCAGCCAGAACGAGGAGAAGCCGTGATCTTCGGCGAACGCAGCGAGCTCGAGCGTGTCGTCGTAGAGCTCCGCCGGCGTGCGCGAGTCCCAGGGCGGGAGTTGCAGCGTGAACTGCCCCAGCCCGAACTTCATCGGAGGCTAGTGACCGCCGCCGCCGCCCGCGGGCTCGCTCACGGCCGGAACGTCCGGCTTCGGGTAGGAGCCGTGATAGTCCGTGGACGAGAACGACAGCAGATACCACAGCGCAACCGAGAGCACCGCCACCGCGAAGATGATCAGCAGGCCGGGCACGCCACGATCGGCCGAGCGGATGCCTCCGATTTCTTCGACACGAACGGTGCTCATCAGGCCTCCTGGCAAGTCAACGCGGTCAGGTACGAGGCGACGGCGCGAAGCTCACGATCGGAAAGGAACGCATACGAGGGCATCGTTGATCCCTCGTGCACCGAGCCGGGATTGCGCAGATGCTTCACCAGCGCGTCGATGTCGCTCTGCCGGTCCCCGATGCAGGTCAGATCGGGACCCACGCGATCGAGCCCGAGCAGCGCGGGCGCCTCGTTGAAGTAGTCCGCAGGCAACGACATCGGCCCGTAGGGCTCGTCCGCTGCCGCGTCGCGCACCATGCGGGTATGGCAGGTGAAGCAGCCCTCGCGGATGTAGATCTTGCGTCCCTCGACCTGCTCCTGAGTGTAGGACAGCGGCTGGCCGGCCGCCTCGCTGCCCACCGCCGGATCGGTCAGCGGCATGAGGATGCCGAGCACCGCCGTCATCGCGAGCGCGAGCACCGTGAGCCCGATCACGATCCCGATGTTGAAGGCTCCACGTTCATTGCGCATCAGCTTTGTCCCCCCACCGTCGCCGGCGCCCGCTCGGGCACAACCGGCTCGGGCTCTGTCTCCGGCCCTTCGGCCAGCGTGCGCTGCACGTTGTAGAGCAGCAGCACGATGCCCGTGAAGATGAACGCTCCCGCCGCCATGCGGCCGACCAGCATGGGCTGCACGGCGATCGAGATCTGACGCCATCCTTCGCCGGCCGCGATCTCGCCACCGGTTTCGGCGCCGACCCGCAGCAGGTAGCCCTGCACCACGCCGGCGACCGCGAGGGACGCCCAGGCGATCACGACACCCGCCGTGCCGATCCAGAAGTGCAGGTTGACGATGGCCGGGGCGCGCAGCGCGCGCCCGCGGATCCGCGGGATCAGGTGATACATCAGACCGACGAGCCACAGGCCGAAGGCCCCGAGGAACGCGGTTCGAACGCTCTCGTTCCACCAGGTCGCTCCGACGATCGCCGCGGGATGCCGGAACGATCCGGCAGCCAGTTGCACCAGCGCAAGAGCCCAGATGACGCCGGCGCCGACCATGAACTTCACCGCCGGGTCCTTGCCGCCGCCGGCGCGCGCGGTCGCGATCAGGTTCGTGGCCACGAACGCAGCAGGCACGAGCGACGCGAGCGCCAGCGTGATCCCGAGCGTCTCGAGCCAATCCTGCCCCGGGCCGAGGATGCGAGCCGTGAGCCCGAGCCACGGAAGGAAGAACAGCATCGTCACCCAGCCGTACGTGGCGAGCTTCTCGGAGTAGATCGGGTTCCCGGTCGCGCGCGGAAGCACGAACAGCGACGAGCCGACGCCGACCAGCGACATCGCCAGCAGGAAGCCGGCCGCGCCGAACCCGCTGAAGTACGTCTGCTTCACGCCGTAGAAGAACGGCGTGGAGAAGTTCGCGACGGCGTAGGTGATCGGAAAGACGTGGAACGCGGCGATCAGGTGCCGGGCCGGCGCGTTGATTCGCTTCTCGGTGCGGCGCATCACCGTGGCCATGAGCACCTGCAGCACGCCGAACATGATCGCCACTAGCGCGATGTCCACCGGCCACGGCCACTCCAACCCCGAGATCCCCTGGGTGCGGCCGAGGAAGACGAGCACGGTCCCGGCGAGCACGACCTGGTTGAGCCCGATGACGATCTGGGCCCCGATGCGCTCGCTCCACAGACGCACCTGGCACACACGGGGAATGATGGCGAACGCGGCGCCGACGGCTCCCATGAACAGCACGCCCCAGTTCAGGACGTTCGTCTCGGCCTGGCGCATGCGGCCGTAGGACATGAATCCGAACTGATCGATGAACTCGGGGAACACCAGCTTCAGCGCGGTGGTCGCCGCGATCAGGATCCAGATCACGAACCAGACCAGCGCCGAGTACAGCGCGTAGCGCGCGGCGGAGTCCGGTGCGGTCGGAAGCATTCGGGGAAACCGTGCGAGCAGCGGTTCCACGTGCTTGGCGCGAAGGGCGTCCACGCGAGCTTTCATTTCCTCGCGCTTCTTCATGATCCCCTCGCGGGGTGTTGGCAGACGTGCCGGTGGGTTGGGCATTAGGTCCCCGCGTACGAGTGAAGGCCGACGATCCAAAGGTTGACGACGTAGTACGTGATCCACAGCGAGACGAAGCCGGCCACGCCGATGACGGCGGCGCGGCGGCCGCGCCATCCCGAGGTCGCACGGGCGTGCAGGTACGCGGCGTACAGGACCCACGTGATGAACGCCCACGTCTCCTTCGGGTCCCAGGCCCAGTACCGGCTCCACGCCTTCGCGGCCCAGATCGCGCCGGCGATCACGGCCCACGTCCAGATGGGGAAGGCCACCGCCGTGAGGCGGTAGGACCACGCGTCGAGCGTGGACGACTTGGGGAGTCGCGCGATCAGGCCGCGTCCCGCCGGGGACTCGGCGTCGCGCGCGTCGGGATCGGCTTCGAGATGGTCCGCCGGAAAGCCCGCCTCGCCGCGCTCCTCCACGGCGACCGGACCCATCCAGGCCGCGCCGACGGTGCTGCCGGTGAACAGGGCTCGTCGCTCCGCGCGGTCCTTGAGCAGATACAGGACGGTGAAGACGAACGCGATCGAGAAGATCGACGAGGCGGCGATCGCCGAGATCACGTGGATCTTGAGCCACCATGACTGCAGCGCCGGCTGAAGCGGCCCGGCGGGCGCGTAGAGACCGCGCGCCAGCGCCATCGTGACCACGCCGATCAGCATCGCGAGCGGCTCCGCGGCCCGCAGCGCGGGCCGCTTCCACACGACCGCGAGCATCGCGACCACGAGCAGGAAGACGAGCACCGAAGAGTACTCGTACATGTTGCCCCAGGGAACGCGGGCGGACGCGATCGCGCGTGTCACGACCATGCCCAGGTGGATCGCGGCGCCGGTCACGGTCAGCCCGATCGCGACCCGGCCGGCCGCGCTGCGCGCCTCCCCGACGGGCTCGCGCCTGATCGCCACGAAGAACAGGACCGTCGCCACGACGTACAGGCCGAGCGCGACGAAGAAGAGGGTGTCGGAGAGTCCGGCGACGCTCATCGAGCTCCACCCCCGCCGAGTTGCCTGCCTAGATCGCGCACGATCGCGCCGAACTCCTCCTCGAATGATGCTTTGCGCTGCAGCGCCAGGCCCGAGACCTCGACGCGCGACTCCGGCTCGCCGCCGGCGGACTCGGATGGTCGCACGCGAATCCAGACGCGCCGGCGCGAACTATACAAGGCGGGGAACAGGCCCACCAAGATGAGCGCGGCGCCCGCGAGCGCGATGCCCTGGCCCGGATCCGCCGCGACCTGGAACACCGTGTACTGGCGAAGACCGGGGAACGAGATCGTGTATCCGTCGTCGAGCGCGGAGTCACCGTCCAGCGGGATGCCTCCGATCTTTCCCGGCTTGAGCTTTCGCTTGTCCAGCTCGTACACCGACTGCGAAACCGAAAGGTTCAGGTCTCCCCGAAACTCCTGATAGACCACGACCGGGCGATTGGGGAGCGGCGAAGCGTTGCGCGGCTGGCCGTCGTCTCCGATCCGCAGATCGTTGAAGAAGAACATCTCCAGACCGATGTGCTCGGGCTTGGCGAGCGGCAGCTTGACTACGCCCCGCCAGCCGTTTCCCTCGGGCAAGAAGATAACCGGCGCGTCATGGACGACGCGTCCGCCCGGGTCGGACACGACGATGCGCGGCGCCCATCCCCACGCGAGCTGGAAGATGCTCACGCCACGATGGACCAGGGGGTTGTTCACGCGGATGTCGGTGTCACGGACGAGCGTGTCGCCCTCGAACAGCTTCACGCGAGAGACGAACTCCTTGGGCACGCCGTTGTCCTCGAAGGTCGCGTTGAAGTCGTCGACCTGGAGCGTGAAGCCGCGGTGGCGCTCGCCGAAGCGGCTGCCTTCGTTGATCGAGTCGTAGGCGAGGTGCGTCTCGGTGAACCGCTCGCCTTCCACGATCGCGACCTGCCCGTTGAACCCCCAGCCCTTGCCGTACGCGACCCCGATCAGCAGGATCAGGAACGCGGTGTGGAACATCAGCGAGCCGCCTTCCCGCCAATAGCCTCGCTCGGCCGCGACGCCGCCGTCGATGCGCGCGGTGCGATACCGGCGCTTGCGCAGCGCCCGCTCGGCGATCGCGATCGCGTCGTCCGGCCCGCAGGATGCCACACCCTCGAACGTGTGCGCTCCCCGGGCGCCCGGCTTGGGCCGGGCCCGCACCACGCGCCAGAACGCCCGGTACCGCGGGATGATGCAGCCGACCAGCGACACGAGCAGCAGCGCGTAGATGGCCATGAACCAGCCCGCGCCGTAGACGTCGAAGAAGCCGATCCGCTCGAAGAGCTGGCCCATCTCCGGCCGCGCGGCCTTCCAGCGGATCACCGCGAGCTCGTTGATCGGCCGCTGCGGCACGAACGAGCCGATCGAGGCGGCGGCGGCGAGCACGAACAGCAGGATGATGGCCGTGCGCATCGTTCGAAGCGTGCGCCAGCCATGATGCAGCACGCCCAGCGGCGACCGCGGGCCTTTCGGGGCCTCGGGTCGTGCGGCGGGCGGCGCGACGGTGGTCATCGGTTAGATCGGCGGCGCGAAGTTCACGACCCTG
>DATLFO010000113.1:0-7686 GCA_035541035.1 Actinomycetota bacterium | reverse complement strand
GCGCGAGGCATCGGCGGGGCCGTCGTCGCCGCCGCGCAGACGGTCGATCACGACCGACGCCAGCGCCGGCGGGAAGACCAGTTCGCCTTCGTGCACACGCCGCACCGACTCGCGGACGTCGTCGGATCCGGCGGTCTTGATCAGGTAGCCGCGCGCTCCCGCTTCGACCGCCGCGACGACCTGCGCCCGGTTGTCCGACGAGGCGAGCACCAGCACCTTGACATCCGGCCGTTCCGAGACGAGGTCGCGAGTCGCGTCGATGCCGCTGGCGCCCGGCAGCTGGATGTCCATCACGATCACGTCGGGGGCCGACGCGCGCGCTGCGGCGAGTGCCTCACCCGCATCGGCCGCTTCGGCCACCACGGTCGCGAAACCTTTCCGTTCGAGCACCTTGCGAAGCGTGTCGCGCCACAACGGATGGTCGTCGACCAAAAGGACCGAGATCCCTTTGACGGCGCGTTTGGCCGCGCTAGGCATCGACGTCGTCCCGCTCCGCTTCGGCGGGGGCGAACACCGGCATCCGGACCGTGAACGTCGTGCCGCCGCCGTCGCGTGCCACGTATCCGATGGTCCCGCCGTGCGCTTCGGCCAGACGCCGCGCGATCGCCAGTCCGAGCCCGCTCGACGCCTGTCCGCGTTGCGTCTGCACGCCCTTCACGCGATGGAAGGGCTCGAAGATCTGGTCGCCCGCCTCCGGCGGGATGCCGACGCCCGTGTCGGACACGACGATCTCGACCACGCCGCCGCGACCCGCCGCCGACAGGTCCACCGATCCGCCTTCGGGCGAGTATTTGATCGCGTTGTCGGCGAGATTCAGCAAGATCTGGCGGAGACGGCGCGGGTCGGCCGCGACCGGTGGAAGCGCCCGGTCGGTCGCATGGAAGGTCGCGCGGACGCCGGCGGCTCGCGCGAGCGGAACGATCGTCGCTCGCATCTCGTGCAAGAACGCCCCGACGTCGACCGGCTCGATTTCGACGTCGAGGCGTCCCGCTTCCACTTCGGCCAGTTCCAAGATGTCGTCGATCAGGTGGGATAGTTGCTGGCCCGAGTCGCGCAGCGCCGATCCGGCGTCGGTGCGCCAGCGTCCGTTGCCGCGGTACGCGTTGTCGAGCAGCATCTCGGCGTGGCGCAGGATGACGGCCAGCGGCGTGCGCAGTTCGTGGCTGACCGACGCGAAAAATTCGGTGCGCTCGCGCAGCAATCGTTCGACTTCTTCGGTGCGTTCGGCGACGCGGCTTTCGAGCGTCGAATACATCGCCTGCAACTGCTCGGCCATCTCGTTCAAGTGCGCGGCGAGTTCGCCGATCTCGTCGTTGGATTGAACGCGGGCCCGGGCCGACAAATTGCCGCGTCCCAGCGCGCGATTCGTTTCGACCAGCGAGCGAACGCGCCGCATCATCAGGCGGGACAGGATCACGCCGATCACGGTGATGCCGATCATCGCCGCGAGCAGGATCAGCCCCAGACCCAGACCGGTGCGGCGGACGGCGGCTTCGGTCGGTGCGACCGGAATCGAGACGGCGATCGTCCCCAGGCGCTGTTCGCCGACCGTGAACGGGCTGTAAAGGATCGCCGCGCGGGTCGCGCCGATTCGCTCGTCCACGCGGGACGCGCCGGGTCCGGCGGCCGCGGCGGGGCGGCCGGGAGCGAGGGGACCGGCGGTGCTGAGCGCGCGCCCCGATCGGTCGAAGACGGTCAGGCCGGCGCGTTCGGCGAGCGGCGAGGTGAGCCGGCCGAGCGCTTCGGCGGCGACGCGTCCGGCGTTCATCCCGGCGATCGCGGTCCCGACCGGTGCGCACGTGCCGGTCTCCGAACAGATCGGCGCCGCGACCGCCAGGACGGCGTCTTCGCCGTCGCCGGCGAATCCGGCGACCTTCGCGCCGGCTTCGCTGCGTGCCGCTTCGCCGGCGAACGGTTCGGTCCAGGTTCGTCCGTCGCGTCGCACGGGGCGCTCGCCGGGTTCGGACCGGTCGAACTCGACGAGGCTCCGTCCCGACGGGTCGGTGACGGTCAGCAGTTCCACGTTGGTCTTGAGCGCGGCGACCGACTGCAAGAGCCGCGCGACGGCCTCGCCGTCGCGGGCGCGCACGGCATCGGCCATGCCGTCGATGTTCGACGCGAAGTTGACCGCCTCGATCAGCGACAGTTCGCGGTCGCGAAACAGCGATTGCGCCTCCAGCAAATGCCGGGACAGTTCGAGGTCCAGTTGGGCGTGTGCCCGCGCCGACAGATCGCGGACGATCAGGAACCCGCCGAGGATCCCCAGCACCACGATCAATCCGACCGACGGAAGCAGCAGTTTCCACGACAACGGCAGATCCCCGAATCGCGCGATCGGCCGGCTCGTCGTCACCGGCTCACCGCCCACGGGAGCGTGCGCACGAATGCGCCGGCACCGAATCGTGGGATCACGCTCGCGGCTTCGTCTTCCAACGTCGTCGATGCGGACGTGAACGTCAGCAGGCGCCCGTCGATCGTCGGTATCGGCAGGTTGCTGGATGCGTTTCCTTGCCGTCCGGCGCTCGACACCGAGACCAGTGTCGTCGTGCCGCGCACGCGGTCGCGTACGAAGATGTCGCGCTGATCGTTGGCGTCTTCGGGAACCAGATTGCGTGCGCCCGAACTGAAGAACACGTACCGGCCGTCCGGCGTCATGGTGTGGTTCATCTCGCTGAGTGTGTACACGTTCCACACCCCGATCGATGCCACAGCCAGGATTCCGCCGAAGATCGCGTCCTGTCCGATCGCGGGTCCTTCCCCGATCGCCTGTGAGCCGTCTGCGGCGAGGGTGACCCGTTCGGTCGTGCCGGCCACCAGGTCGCGGACGAATAAATCCTCCGCGTTGTTCGTGTCGCCGGGAACCAGATTGGTCGCGTCCGATCCGAAGACGGCGAAGCGGCCGTCGTCGGACACTTTCCATTGGAACCCGTTCGGCATGCGCGTCCACCCGTTCGCCTGGATGCCGCCGGGTCCCACGTTGACGCGCGTCGTCGTCCCGGCCCGAACGTCTCGCAAGAACACGTCGGCGAAGCCGTTCGTGTCGCCCGGCACCAGGTTGGGCGCGGCCGAACGGAACAGCACGTAGTGTCCGTTGCTGGAGGCGCCCAGGATGGATGCGCCCCGCTCGGTCGGGATGCGCTGGGTGGCTCCTTGCGGATCGGGGGGCGTGTCGCGGGCCTCCTCGCCGGACGACGACACCGAAACGCGCGTGGTGCGAACCGCGCCGGGTTCGTCGAAGATCCCGTCTTCGTCGGTGTCGCGGTCGCGCACGAAGATGTCGCCCACGCCGTTGGTGTCGTTCGGAACCAAATTCGAGGCCTGGGACATGAATGTGACGTAGCGGCCGTCGCGCGAGAGCAGCGAGACCGCGCTCCAGTCGTCGGCCTGCGTCCCGTCGGTCGTAACCGAAACCCGGATCGTCGTGCGCGCCCCGGGGCGGGTCTCGTCGAAGATGCCGTTCCCGTCGGCGTCGCGGTCGTGGACGAACACGTCGGGGCAATGGCCCGGCACCCGATACGCGTGACACGTGTTCGTGTCGCCGGGCACCATGTTGGTGGCGAATCCCGACAAGCCGACGAACCGGCCGTCCTCGGACATGCTTTGCGCGGCGATCAGGTCGTTGGCCGCCTCGCCGTTCGAGTTCACCGACACCATCGTTTTCCGGCCGGTCTTCCGCTCCACGACGTAGACGGCGGGCCGGCACGCGAAGGCCGGAAGAAGCGGCATGCCCCAGGTGAACGCGATGCACTGCCTGCTCGGGTTGTCCTCGGCGATCGAACCGACCATGAGCCACTCCCCGTTCGGGGAGGGCGCCGTTCCGATCGCCGTCGTCCCCAATGACGAGGCGTCGTCGGATTCGCGAATCCGCTGCGTCACTCCTTGCAGACGCAGATCGAACACCAGCGGGCCGGCCGCGACCGGCGCGATCTGAACCGAGTAGATCGTGCCCGCGGCGGCGGGGAATGCGACGTGCGCGTTCCCGGCCGCGTGCGTCGCACAGCCGACTTGCGTCAATCGGTCGACCGAGTCGCCGGCGAACACGCCGATCGTGACCGGCCGTCCGGTCCCGAACGTATCGGCGATCAGGCCGACGTCCGATGCGGCGCGGAATCGATACCAGACGGTCTCGCCGACGGGCGCGCAGCCCGCGGGTTCGCCGGGTTCGCGCGTCGCGGTGGTGGTGTCGGTCCGCGCGGTGAACGGAACCGACGGAACGACGTAGGCGCGAGCGAAGTCGTCGTTCGTCGGCGCGTGCGACACGACGACGGGCTCCGCTTCGCGCAGCGGATCGGGCCGGCGGACGGATCGCGTGACCGCGTTGGCGATCCCGTCCGTGGTGCCTGCGCGGGGCCCGAAGATTCCCGCCAGGAACGAATCCCGAAGCGAACCGAATCCGCCGGCCGGCCCGCGCGACATGTCGAGCGCCCCGAGCGTCGCGTGTTGGTGCCGGCCGCCGGACGGCAGACGGGCGCCGACCATGATCGAGCCGAAGAGCAACGCCGGAACCAGTCCGGCGGCGACCGGAACAACGCCCCGCGGCCGGCTTGCCATCAGGATCCCCCCTGCGCTCTGAATCGATTCGACCCGATGCCGTAAGACTCGCAGTTACGGACGTTACGCTGGATACGGCGATTTCGGCAATGGCCGATCCGCCAAGAACGTGCTCTAGGCGCGGTCTCGCTTGCGGCAGACGAGGATGACGTTGGTGCCCGTCTTCATGCCAAAGTCGCGCTCAGTTCGCATTGGCCACGTGCCGGTGATGGAGAAGCCGGCTTCGATGACGGTCGGTGTTTCCAGGCCGGGTCTCGTGCAGCCTACTATCGGCAGGCGCCGATAACGGTTCGCCGATGATGTGGCGCGAGCTCACGATGGGCCGCGGCCGAATCTGCTCGCGCAAACGAGTGGAGCGGCTGATGCGAACTGCCGGCATTTACGGCTCGTACCGGCGTCGGGGCATCGGCGGAAAGCGCCGTTTGCTCAATCCGCAGAAAGGACCGGCAGGATTGCGCCGGCCCGGTGTGCACTTCGGCACAGACGGTTTGCGCTGCTCCTGTCATAGTGGGGCCGTCAACCGAGAGGGAGGAGCGGTCATGAAGCGGATTCACGGAATGGCGGTCGCCGGGATGGTGCTGGCGATCGCGCTGGGGCTCAGCGGAGCACAGGCGCACACGAGCCCGACCCACGGCGTGGAAGGCACGGCGACGATCACGGCGACCTCGGTCCCGGTTTGGGTGTCGATCAAGAGCGCGCCCTTTCCGGGAACGGGAGGCAGCGGAGTGATGCGGATCGGACCGAAATCCTACGACGTCACGTGCGCGTACGTCTCGAGCAACTTCGCCGGAACGGTCCACATGCTTCGCGCGAGCGGCACCGAGATGACCTCGCCGTTCTCGCCCGTTTACCTGCTGATCCACCAAGGTCCCGGCGCCATCTTGCGGGTCCGCGAAAGCTCGACCGCTACCACGCTGCCGTGCGGCGCCCCCTCGGCGGTCCCGCCGTCGCCGGCCACGGGGTCGTTCACCTGGGTCTAGCAAGCCTCGATCGCTTCCGGCGCTGCCCGTTCGCTGACGGGCGGCGCCGGATCGTCTGCAGCCGCGGGCGATCATCGGCTTCGCTCAGGGATCCGACTCGAGGTCCCCGCCGCCGCGGCTCTATCTCGTTTGCGGATGCCGCTATACACTCGCACCTGATAAGGAAACTTCGTTGGGATCGGGGAGAGCGGGATGCGCCGGATCGCTTGCTGCGTTGCCGTCGCCGTTGCCGTTTTCGTGACGGGTCCGCTGGCTCTCGCGCAGCGCAGCGATGGTGAAGTGGGGATGGAAGATAATGAGCTTCATCGCGGCCAGACGGTCTCCATGGCCTCGAAGCCGTTCGAAGCCGGAACGACGCTCACCTGGAGCACCGCTCCGCATCCGGCGGGTTGTCACGCCTCGGGCGGCTGCGATCCGCCGACGAAGATCGCGACGACAACCGCAGACGCCCAGGGGCGGGGCACATTTCGGTGGACCGTCCCCCGGAACATGGAGTATGGCACCTACGAGATGATCGTGACCGGCAGGTCGCGTGGTGAAGATGCCCGCTACACGTCACAATTCGATGTGGTTCCGGGCGGGGAAAGTTCGACGACCGGCGGGCAATTGCCGGCAACCGGCGCAGGAACGACCGCGCTCTTCGCCCTCGGCCTCATGCTCGTTGTCGCCGGAGGGTTGGCCCTGACGGTTCCCGGCGGGGCCCGGCGAGGGCCGGCCGAACCTGCTTGCGTGAAAAGCAGAACCCGGGCGTAGACAGGCGAGGTTTCGGCAGGTGCGATCTCGACCAAACCGGTGCTGTGAAGTTTCCTTGTCTTCGGGGGTCCCTGAGCGCCTTCGTCTTTGATCGATTGAGGTCTCGCCCGCATAACATCGGCGCGATGCCGGCGGTTTCACCCACTGTGGACGCGCTGGCGGACGACGACCTGCACGTGGCCTTGGCGGCCTGCTACGAGCTCGCGAACGTGTCACCGCGGACGCCGTCCACGAGGTCGTCGCCGCCAACGACCTTGCGGGTACGGTTGCGGCGGAAAGCCCCGTCCTCGGCACGAGCGAGGCCCTCTCGATGCGAGGGCCTCGCTGAACGTTTCGTGCCGGCTGGTCGCGCGAGTTTGGTCAGATCTTGCACTCGCCCACGCGCGCGACGAGGCTGCAGGCGAAATCCCTGGTCTCGTCGGGCAGCCGCTCCGGGTAGCACTCTCCCTTCGGGATGTCGCAGATGCTGATCGGGTCGTAGGGCGGCGGGTCGGCCTGGGCGAAGCCCGGGAGCATCGCTGCACACAATGCGAATGCGAGCGTCATCTTCTTCATCGCGTCCTCCTTGGGTTCACGGATGCCCCCAGGCTAGGACGCGATGAGCGTCTTGCCGTCCGCCGCCCGGCCGAACTAATCCGAGCGGGCGGGACGATTCGCTACGGGTTCTCGACGTCGGGGATCGACGGAATCGTCGGATCGCCGCCGAGGAAACCTCCGACCCACTGCGTGACCGGGTGACGATCACAGATTTTCAATTCCTTGAGACACTCCAAGGGGTCATCGGCCGCGAACGCGGTTCCGGCACCGAGCGCGACGATGGCGGCGGCCATGGAAAGCACCGCCAACAGTCTCTTGAGCTTGCCCATTCGATCCTCCGAGTTCCTTTGTGTGATTGACGAATCGTAGCTGCCGGGCGGGGCAAAAACGTCGGCCGATCGGCGTATGAATTAGGGGTCGGACCCGGGGCTTTCCGGTGGGGCGGACCCGGGAAGGACGCCCAGACGCATGGCGATCACCGCCAGCTCGGAGCGGCGGCCCGCCCCGGTCTTGGCCAGGATCCGTTCCACGTGGGTCTTGACGGTCGCGAAGCTCAGGGTCAGCGCGTCGGCGATCTCCTGGTTGGACCGGCCGCGTACGACCATGGCGAGGATCTCGATCTCGCGTTGGGTCAGCCCGGCGGGCAGCGTGGACCGCTTCCGGCCGCGCCGCCGAACTTGGTTTTCGGAAAGCCACAGCCTGGCGTGTTCGGCCCGCAGCGGGGCGGAGATGGCATCGAAGCGCCCGGCCGCCTCCTCGACGAGCGCGCGGCCACCGTCCCGGTCGCGTGTCAGGTATCGGGCGACGCCCGCGACCTCCATGGCCTTTGCGTGTTCGAGCGCCACGGGACCGGGCCGCTCCATCC
>DATLFO010000112.1:0-4030 GCA_035541035.1 Actinomycetota bacterium | reverse complement strand
CGCCGGGCTCGCGGCCGGCGCGGCCATCGAGCGGGCCACGGTCGGCCGGGTGCGGTCGCGTCCCGATCCCGAGGCGCGCGAGCCGTTCGGATCGCTGCGCGGGACGCCGGTGGGGCCGATCAAGTCGTTCGACGGCACGCTGATCCACGTCGAAGAGTGCGGCAGCGGACCGACCGTGGTGCTTGCGCACGGCTACTCGCTCAACCTGTCGCTGTGGCACTACCAGATCCGCGACCTCGCCTCGCGCTACCGGCTCGTGCTATTCGACCAGCGCGGTCACGGCCGCAGCGAGACCGCCGGGGAAGGCGGCTGGTCGCTGGAGGCGCTCGCCCGCGACCTGGACGCGGTCGTCGAGCAGTGTGGCGGCGACGGACGCGTCGTGATCGTGGGCCACTCGATGGGCGGAATGGCCCTGCTGACCTACTGCAAGCTCTTCCACGAGAAGCTCGGCCCGCGCGTCGCGGGCATCGTGCTCGCCGACACCACGGCGGCCGACGTCATGCCCGGCATGGTCGAGTTCTTGCCGCGGCGCGTCACCGCCGCGTTCCAAGGGGTCCAAGAGGCCGCGCTGCGCGCCGTGACCGCCTTCGACCGCGCGAGCGTGGACAAGCTTCGCCGCCGCGCAAACGACCTGTCGTGGCTCCTGGTCCGGTCGATGGGGTTCGGCCCGCACGCCTCGCCCTCGCACGTGGCGTTCCTCGAGCGAATGCTGTCCGAGACGCCGGTCGACACCTGGATGGAGCTGCTGCCGGCCGTGACCGGCGTGGACGTCAGCGCGACGCTCGATTTGATCGACGTGCCGGCGCTCGTCATCGTCGGCACTCGCGACCGGCTCACCCCGCCCGGCGCGGCCGAGCGCATGGTCGCCGGCATGAAACGAGCCACGCTCGGGCGGATCGCCGGTGCCGGCCACTGTCCCATGCTCGAAACCCCGCACACCTTCAACGCCCGGCTCCGCGCCTTCCTGGACTCGCTTGCCGTGCACGGCGGCCGCGGCCCCTTGGATCCGCCCGGCGCGGCCCCGTAGAATTGCGCGGCCGGACGGCCGTGGAGGATCGATGACGCTGGAAGCGCTGGCTCGCGCAGCGAGCGGCTGCACCAAATGCGCGCTGTCGCAAGGACGCACGCAGGTCGTCTTCGGCTCCGGCAACCCTTCGGGCGACCTGATGTTCGTCGGCGAGGCGCCCGGCTTCCACGAGGACAAGCAGGGCGTGCCGTTCGTGGGCGCTGCCGGCAACCTGCTCAACGATCTGCTCGGCAAGATCGGGTTGATCCGCGAGGACGTCTACATCGCCAACGTCCTGAAGTGCCGGCCGCCGGGCAACCGGGATCCGCTCCCGAACGAGATCGAGGCGTGCAACCCGTGGCTGCTGCGTCAGATCGATCTGATCGATCCGGCGGTCATCTGCACGCTCGGGAACTTCTCCACCCAGCTTCTGCTGCAACGCAAGATCGGGATCACACGCGTCCGCGGCCAGCAGTTCACCTATCGCGGGCGCACGCTGATTCCGACGTTCCATCCGGCCGCCGTGCTGCACGGCGGGGGACGGGGCGGCAGCCAGTACCAGATGCTGCAGCAAGACCTCAAGCTCGTGCGAAGCGTGATCGACGCCGCACGGCCCGAACCCGACGACCCGACGGCCGGCGACGCAGGCGACGACGCCGAACAGCTCGGGCTGTTCTGAAGGAGACGCCGTGACGCGACGTCTGGAATGCCGCTCCCGCTCGCCCGAAGACACGCGGGCGATCGCCGCTGCCGTGGCCGCCGTGTTCGCGCCCGGTGACGTGGTGGCGCTGTCGGGGGATCTGGGGGCCGGCAAGACCTGCTTCGTGCAGGGCGCGGCGCGCGAGATGGGCGTCACCGAGCACGTTTCGAGCCCCACGTTCGTGCTCGTCCGTGAGTATCCGAGCGGCCGGATCCCGATCCTGCACATCGACGTTTACCGGCTCGGCAACCTGCAAGAGCTGGTGGACCTGGGCTACGAGGAGTTCCTCGACCCCAAACAGATCGTGCTCATTGAATGGGGCGACGCCGTCGGCCCGCTCCTGCCGCCCGACTATCTGCACATCGAGTTCCACGCGACCGGCGACGACGAACGAACGATCGAGCTGATCGCGAACGGACCGGGCTGGGCCGCGCGGCTGGAGTCGTTGAAGGCGACCCTGGGCGGCTTCATGGAGGACCGATAGATGCTGGTGCTGGGAATCGAGACATCCACGCCGGTGTCCTCGGTCGCGATCGGATCCGAGCAAGGCGTGGTCGCGTCGATGACGCTCGCACGTGGACGCGGCCACGAGGAGTTCCTCGCGCCGGCGATCCGCTATCTGTGCGAGCAGTCCGGCGTGTCGCTCGACCAGCTCGCGGGGATCGCGGTCGGCGTCGGTCCCGGCCTGTTCACCGGCATGCGCGTGGGCATCGCGACCGGCAAGGGGCTCGCCCAGGCGTTGTCGGTGCCGATGGTCGGGCTCCCGTCGCTGGATCTGCTCGCCTTCGGGGTTCGCTACACCTCGCGCCTGATCTGCGCCTGCATCGACGCCCGGCGCAAGGAGGTCTTCAGCGCGTTCTACCGTCAGGTGCCCGGCGGCGTGCAGCGCATCAGCGACTACCACGTCGAGCCGCCGGAGCGGCTCGCGAGCGAGCTCGACTATCACGGCACGGACGTGCTGTTCGTCGGCAACGGCGCGCTCGTGTACCGGGACACGCTCAAGCGAGGCCGCGCCGAGTTCGCGGCCGTCTCACGCGCGTTCCCGTCGGCCAACGCGCTCGTCGAGCTCGCTTTGCCCCGGTTCACGCGTGAAGAGACCGACTCGCTCCACGAGCTCGAGCCGTTGTACCTTCGAAAGGCCGATGTCACCATCGGATGGGAGACCCGCGGCGTGATGGGGATCCCGCCGGGAGCGACCGCCCGCACGATGGGCGGCCGTCCCCCCGCCGGACCGTCGAAAGGAAACGGATGAGAGCGCCGGCCGACCCGCCGGGTGTGCCGCTTCCGGTCGAGATCACGACCATGACGCGCAAGCACGTGCGGGACGTGCTCGCCGTGGAGCGGCTCGTGTATCCGCGGCCGTGGAGCGCGGCGCTGTTCTTCTCGGAGCTGGCGCAGAAATCGTCGCGGCTCTACCTCGTCGCGGTGATCGAAGGTGAGGTCGTGGGCTACGGCGGTCTGATGTGCCACCTCGACGAAGGGCACATCACCACCTTGGCGGTGCATCCGGATTTCCAGCGGCACCGGGTCGGATCGAAGATCCTGTACTTGCTCGCCAGCGACGCCCGCGAGCGGCAGATGCGCACGCTCGCGCTCGAGGTTCGCGTCGCGAACTGGCCCGCGCAGCGCCTGTATTCATGGTTCGGGTTCCGGCCGGTCGGGATCCGCCGCAACTACTACGCCGAGACCGGTGAGGATGCGCTCGTGATGTGGATCGACGACATGCAATCGGAGGAGATCGCCACGCGTCTGGCACGCGTGCGTGAACGGATCGGGCCGGTGAAGGTCGCATGATCGTGCTCGGGATCGAAACGTCCTGCGACGAGACCGGCGTCGCCGTCGTCGAAGACTTCAAGGTCCGCTCGAACGTGATCGCCTCCCAGACCGACCTGCACGCGCGCTTCGGCGGCGTCGTTCCCGAGATCGCATCGCGCGCCCACCTGACCAACCTGAGCCTGATCACGCAGCAGGCGCTGTCCGAAGCGGGCGTGCGCCTGGACGACCTGGACGGGATCGCGGTGACGCACGGGCCAGGGCTCGTCGGCGCGCTGCTCGTGGGATTGAGCGCCGCGAAGTCCTACGCGATGGCGTTGGGCGTACCGCTGATCGGCGTCAACCATCTGGAGGGCCACGTCGAGACCGCGTTCCTCGAAAAGCCCGATCTGGAGCCGCCGGTGCTGGCGCTGATCGTCTCGGGCGGGCATTCAATGATCGCGGCCATGCCCGGCCATTCGCGGTTCGAGATCCTCGGTCAGACGATCGACGACGCCGCCGGCGAGGCCTTCGACAAGATCGCCCGCTTCGTCGGCCTCGGGTTTCCCGGC
>DATLFO010000111.1:0-3352 GCA_035541035.1 Actinomycetota bacterium | reverse complement strand
CATACCGAGACCGGCCGGTGCGTGGAGGCGTCCATCTCGACGAGCGCGAAGCCGTACGGCGCTTCGTTGTTGCTCTTGATGCCGTTGGCGCCGCTCGTTCCGGGCGAAAGCCCGACGACGCCACCACTGCGGCGGAAGGCCGGCTTGTGGGTGTGCCCCCACACGTACAGCAACGGCCGCTCCCGCTCAATCGCGTCGGCCTCGGCGCACTCGCCTATCTTCGGGTCGTGCACGATCAGGATCTGCGCGCCGCTCTGCTCGACCCGATCGACCAGACGCTCGCAGATCTGCGGCCGCCGCTCCAGCGCGAGATCGTTGCCGGGGTTGACCTCGATCGAGCGGGCGTTCGGATCCTCGGCGCCGACGATGGTCACGCCCTCGATCGTGACGACATCGTCGTCGTCGGTGATCACGCGCACGTTCGGGATGCGCGACAGGCGGCGAATGGCCGCGTCGTCCTCGTGGTTGCCGGGCACGACCACATAGGGAACGGAGATGCGCGAGAACGCGGCGAAGAGCTCGCCTTCCACGGCCGTGCCGCGCTCGGTGACGTCGCCCGCGTCCAGGATCGCGTTCACCTCGAACTCGGTGGCGAGACGCTCCGCGATCAGAAGCCCGAGCGGGTTGGCCTGAAGGTCGCCGGCGATCAGGAAGCGGATCGTGGACTCGGGCGGCGCCGGCGCGTCGGCGAGCAGGTCGGCGCGAAGCCGGCCGAGCCCTTCGACGGCGCGCGCAATGTTGCGCTGCGTTCCCGGAAAGTCGCGGCTGATCTCGCGCACGAGCTGAAGGATGCGTGGCACGTCGCGGACCGGTCCGGTGTAGCGCGGATTCTGCAGCGCGCCCAGGTCGAAGGTGCCGACCGCCGCGAAAGCGACCGCGCCGGCCACGACGAGCGCGGTGGCCGCGCCGGCCGCCGACGAGACCGCGAGATGCCGCGGAGGGCCGTGCACGGCCAGCAGCACGGCAAGCACGCCGAAGGCCGCGAGCCACGGGATCTTGGCCAGGATGAAGGTCGTGCGCCACGAGCGCACGTCGATGTCCTCGGCATCGGGCAAGGCCTTCGCCTTCGGATCGATCAAGATGTTGGCTTCGAAGTCGAGCGGGCTGGTGTGAGTCGTGAAGGTCACCCGGCCGAGCGGACCGAGCGGAACCACGACGTGTCCGCCGGGCAACCGCGGGATCGCCCGTACCTGCAGCGAGCTGGTATCGACGTCGAGCGTGACGGGTGCCACGATCCGGGAGGCGACGAACACGAGCGCGCCCACCGCGAACAGGCGTGCCGCGACCGGGCTGATCCGGCGCGGAAGGCGAGGATGAGGCAGGCGGAAGCGTCGCACCCCAGAGGTCTACCCCAATCCCGGCCTGCGCGAAAGCGAAAGGGCCGTCAGACGTCGGGCGACGTCGCCAGATGCGCGGTGCCGACGGCCTTCGCGCCGACGACCTGCTTGACCGCGGCCAGGTCGGCCGGATTGGTCGAGAAGGCCGCTTGGATGGTTCGCATGGTCACGATCGGATCGGTCTTGGTCACGTCGAGGCGGCGCAGATCGTCGCGGGTGACGCGAAGGCTGACCAGATAGGGACGGACCGGCTCACCGCTGACGCGGTCGATGCCGTGGACATAGCCGTTGAAGGCGATCTCGTCCACCACCCGGCCGCAATCGGACTCGAACAGCTCGGCGACCGAGCGCAGCGCGACCGAAGCGATCACGAGCGCGTACAGGTCCTTTCGCCGTGCGGCCGGCCGCGGGACCTCCTCGAAGGAGTCGAGGGCGACGTCGTATCGGTACGCCTGCACGGCCGGCACGACCTCGAGGCCGGGAAGCTCGTAGTCCACGACCAGGATGCGCCCGCCGGGGTCGAGCGCAACGGTCGCGCGGCGCGGGAAGCCGTCGGGCAGGTCGCCCGCCGCCAGGATCGCGGCGAAGTAGTGCGCGACCGCGTCGGGATCGCCGCTCTCGATCTTGGCGCGCACGGCGTCGACCTCGCGGTTACGGGCGGCCGTGCCCGACTCGGCTTCCGAGCGGGTTCGCTCGTAGTCGGCGAGTGCGTCGGCGAGTCGCTGCTTTCGCTCCGCCTCCCGGCGCGCATGCTCTTCGACGGCGCGTTCGAAGGCGGCTTGCGCCTCCGCGATCGCGGCCTCGTGGCGCGCGCGCGCCGACGGCAGCAGCTTGCCCAGCAGCCCGCCGGGCTCGCCCGCCTGCGGCGGCGCCGGGGGAGGCGGCTCTTCGATGTCGAGGCCGTGCGCGTCGAACGGCGGGACCTCGGTTGCGGGTCGCGTGGCCTCGTAGTCGAAGGTGACCGGCTTGGTCTCGGCGAGCAGCGCGCGCAAGCGCTCCACCTGCCACTCGAGCGCCTCGGTGCGAGCGCGGGCCTCGGCCTGCTTGGCGGCGACCTCGGCATGCGCGTCCCCAGGAGAGGCGTCGGCCGCGGCGCGGGCTCGGCGAAGCATCTGGGCCTCGGGAAGCTCGGCCCGTTCCGCGTCGCGCGCGGCACGGTCGGTTCCGCGGCGCGCGGACACCAGCGCGGCGAAGACATCCTTGGAATTCGTGGCGAATCCTTCCTGTGCGGTTGCGCGAATCTTCGGTGGGTGGACAGAGGGAGTCAAGGACTCGTGGAACCTTCCACGCATAGCACGCCGCTTCTTCAAGAATCCCGGCCGTGCGTCCGAGAAAGGCGGGGAGTTGATCGCCATGGTTCAGTGCTTCCTTTGCCGCCGCCCCATCTCGCCCGCCGGCGACACGTGCCCCAGTGGTCACGCGATAACGCCGGTCGGCCGGCCGCTCCCGGCCGCCGGCCGCGCGCGCCGAGGCGAATGCCCCGAATGCTTCACCGCATTCATCGCCGGCGCCGTCGCCGGACGCGCGTGCTGCCCGGAATGCGGCGAGATCGTCTCGGTCGCCCGGAAGCGCAGCTTCAATCCGCTGCGGCTGCTTCGCCGGCGCGGCGCGCGATCTCGATCTCGCGATACGTTCCCGGCAGCAGCGGCCGGACCGTCTTCAGCCAGGACAGGCTCGCGCGAAGCGCCGCTTCTTTGACCGGGTTCCATGCGATGCCGTAGTCGGCGCGCAGCCGGGCCGGCAAGGTCCCGAACGCCCATCGCGACACCACCCGCAGCACCGGCCGCCATTCCGCCTCGCGCGGAGGATGGCGAAACAGCCCCGCAACGCGGTGCGCCGCGTCCGTGACGATCAGGTCACCACTGTCCACAACCTGCTCGATGTAGCGGCGCAGCGCGGGAACGGTCGGCGGGATCTTCTCGCGCGGGAGCAGCAGCATCTCGGCGGCGAGCATCTGCTCCTCGTGGAAGCGCTGCCGGCCGGCGTCGTCGAGCCGTCCGACCGTGCGCCGCTCG
>DATLFO010000110.1:0-6605 GCA_035541035.1 Actinomycetota bacterium | reverse complement strand
GTGCATGGTCGAGCACGTCCTCGATCGTCGCGCAGGGGTCGCCGCGCTCGCCGCGGTTGTGCGCCGCGGTCAGCAGCCGGCACAGGTTGGTGTAGCCGTCGTTGTCGGCGGCCAGCAACGTCAGCACGAACCGCTCCGCCGCGTCGTCGCCGGCGACGGTGAGCCGCGTGCCGTAGATCGGTTTGATGCCGTAGTGCGCGCAGGCTTGCGCAAAGCGCACCGCGCCGTAGAGGCCGTTCGTATCGGTGATCGCGACGGCCTCCATGCCGAGCGCCGCCGTGCGCGCCGCCAGCTCGTCCGGCCGGATCGCGCCCTCGCGGAGCGAGTAGACCGTCCGGACCGACAGATGCGCGAAGGCCGGCTGGTTCATCGCGCTTCTCCCGGAATGGACTTCGCGAGGCGAAGCCCGAGAATGCATTGCGGCGGTGGGCTCGTAGTGTAAAGGACAACACGCGACTCTGACTCAGTTCGAGATGACGGTTCGAGTCCGTCCGAGCCCACCCCCTCAACTGAGGGGACCATCGCCGGGACGGCCAACCAGAGATAACCGTCCCGCCACCTGGCACTTGACCATCTGAGCAAGACGAACCACAATGAGATCGCTGAGTCAGAGTCAACACTGCGAGCCATGAAAGGAGCAGGACTGCCTGCTCCTTTCTTTTTGCTCGAAATCGTCATCAGTCCCAGATGCGCAGCAGCGTCCAGGTGCCTTTGCGCAGGTCGCGGGACAGCTCATAGGTGCCGGCGATGGGTGCGCGCACGCGGCGGCGGCCGGCCGGATGATGTCCGCCCGATCGCGCCGCGAACAACGCGGTCGCGGTGGTGACGCCCGCGAACCCGCTCGTCCGCGTTGCGGCGACGGGCTCGGCCGACACCGGATCGGCCGACACCGGCGCGTTCGCATCCGGGAATGCATCGACCCGCAGGATCTCCTTCGACTCGCCACGCGCCCACGGCTGCGCGGTGTCGGCGGCGCTCTCCCACCAGCCGCCGGCCTCGCGCCAGCGCGACAGCACGCGGCGCACCCGATAGCGGCGGCCCCGCCACCAGAACGCCTCGATCCCGGCGTCGCTATTCAGTTCGACATCGGCCGGTTCGTCGTATCGCTTCGACATCGTCCCCAGGCTTTCCGGCCTCACCCGCTCGCTGCGAACCCGCGGCGGAGGCCTTCCCCCTCTCCCGTACGGAGCCCGAATCAAGCATTCGAACACATGTTCGAGAGAGAAGGACACGGTACGCCGCGGCCGCTGCCTCCGTCAAGAGCAGGATCGCCGATGCCACCGACAGCATCGTCTGCACGCCCTCCGGGCCGCCGGTAGGATCGGGCTCTCATGACCCCACCCATGGATCGACGCGAGTTTCTGGCGGCCGGCGGCGCCGCGTTCCTCGGCTTGGTTGCGGCCGCGTGCAGCGGCGGCAACGGCACCACCGCCCCGCCCAACGGCGGCAAAAGCAACACCGACGCCAAGACGATCAAAGAGCTCATCGCCGGCAAGCAGAACACCGTCAACGTCATCTCCGTGCAGCCGAACCTGGCGCGCGAGGACGACCGGCTTGCGCTCGCGCTCGTCCCGACCGGCACCGACGGCGGCACCGTCTACAAGGGCGGGACCGCCCGCGCCTGGGTCGCCACCTCCGAGACCGCACCGCTGCAGGGCCCGATCGATCTGGAATTCCACGGCGACGGCTTCGATCGCGGCGTCTACATCGGCCGTGCCAGCTTCGACACCGAAGGCCAGTGGCTCGTCTATGTCGAGGCGACGCCCGAGGGATCCGAGCAGGTGCAGGGCGGCTCGACCCTGGTCGTCGGCAACGTGCCCGCCGCCCCCGGCAAGGACCCGCAGCCGGTCCCGGGAGACAAGGCGATCTCGACGCCGACCCCGACGCTGGACGATGCGCGGGGCGTCGATCCGATCTGCACCCGCGTCAACGACGCGGGCAAACGCGAGCCCTGCACGATGCACCAGATCTCGCTGGATCAAGCGCTCAAGAACGGCAAGCCGACCGTCCTGATCATCGGCACGCCCGCATTCTGCGAGTCGCGCTTCTGCGGCCCGATCGTCGACCAGCTGATGATCGTGCAGAAGGAGACGGCCGACCGGGCCAACTTCGTGCACATCGAGCAATGGGCCGACGACAAGGACGCACCCGCGACCGGCACGCTCGCCCCCGCCGCCGCGGCTTGGCGCCTGGCCGCCGAACCCGTCGTCTACTACATCAAGCCCGACTCGACCATCGCCGAATGGACCATCGGCGCCTCGGACGCGCGCGAGATGCGCGACCTCACCAAGACGACCCTGCTGTCCTAGCGCGAAAGCGCAGCCGGCTCGAGCGTTCCGTGCGCATCCGGAGTCGCTATGCGGCGCCGGATGCGCACAGAAACGGAGCCTCTCAGCTTGCGGGCCGGCTCGCCCGCCGGCGCGAGATCCCGAGCACCGCGGCGCCGAGCGCGGTCAGGATCAGCCACCACGCCCAGGTGCCGTCCCGCGAGTCCCCGCCGGTCGGGTCCACCGGCGTGATGCCGCCGGTGCCGAGCGCGGCGATGTCGTAGGTGACGGTCGGCGAGGGGGCGACCAGCTCGAGCGCGGTGAACCACATCTTCTCGGGGATCCACTGGGTGCCGGTGTCGCTGCGCAGATCGGCGATCAGCTCGTCACTGGCCCACTCGTCGCGCACCACGGTCATACCTTCGAGCGTGTCCAGCGCGGGCGTGATCACGGGACGTTCGGGCGTGAGCATGAACAGGTGCGCGTTGATCTGCTCGGCTTCGTGCTTGCCCAGCGACAGGATGCGCAGCGGGATCCACGGGCCCGGCAGCGGGATCTCGAAGTCGATCACGACGCCCTGGCCCTTCACGAACTTCTTCTGCGCCTCGGTCTTGTCGAACTTGGCCAGCGCGAAGATATTGGCCTTGTATTGCGCCAGCAGATCGTCGGTGTCGGGGGTCATCAGGAAGTCGTGATCGCGCGCCCACGCCGCGACGTCGCGTCCGCCGCCACGCACGACCTTGATGTCGAGCGAGTCGATCTTGACGGCCTTGAGGACCTCGACGGATTGATCCGCGAGCTCGCCGGCGGCTACGGCGAAGTCAGCCTGCGGGACCGGCGGCGGCGGGAACGCCTCGCGCTCCAGTCGCTCCAACGTCCAATCGCCTCCCTTGCGGATCTCGGTGGGCGGCGCCGGCAGGGGGATGATGTAGCCGAAGGAGTCCGCGGTGCCCGCGAACTCGAATCCGGTGATGTAGTGCTCGACGCCGTCAACCCATGCGGCGAGAGAGACCGCTTTGGTCAACACCTCCGCGTGCTTGCCGGCGACCAGCCCGCCGCACGCCCACGACGCGGCGGGAAGAGCGAGAACGAACGCGACGGTGAGCGCGACGAGGCTGAGCAAACGACGCGGCATGGCTGCCTCCCTGTAGTCGGCCTACAGGAGTTCGACGCTCGCGCCCCCGCCGGGGTTCCCGAAGATTCGGTGCGCAGCGCCGGGCCGATCTCGAGCCGGTGCCGGGCCGTCGCGCCGGCGACCGCCGAGCTCTCAGCCGGCGCGCTTTTCCTCGTAGCGGGTGGCGGCCTGGTCGAGCTGGTCCAGGAACGCCATGACATCGTCGCGCGCGCGGGCGGCGTCGTCGTCGAGCCCATCGATGCGGTCGATCTGCCACTGCTTCATCAGCACGGGCATCAGCACTTGGTCGCGGTGGATTCGCAGATCGTAGATGCCGGCCTGCGCGATCTTGATCGCCTTCTCGCGGAACGACGGCAGCTCGAAGCCCGGCATGGCGAAGCCGAGCACCTGCCGCTTGATCGCCTGCATGGCCGCGGACGGATCCGCCTCCAGCGCCGCCGCCGTGACGTCGCGATAGAACACGTAGTGCAGGTTCTCGTCCACGGCGATGCGCGCCATCAGCTTGTCGGCGACCGGATCCTGCGTGACCGAGCCGGTGTTGCGGTGCGCGATGCGCGTCGCAAGCTCTTGCAGCGTGACGTAGACGAGCCCGTCGAGCGGGTCGGGCATCGAGCCCGCGTAGAAGCCCGTGGACACGTGCTGCATCCGGCCGCGTTCCAGCGCGACCGGGTCCACGCCGCGGGTAACGGCCAGCAGGTCGCGCATCGCGATCGAGTGGCGGCCTTCTTCGGCCGTCCAGCGGCGCGCCCATTCGCCCCACGGCCCTTCGCCGCCGAACATCTCCCAGATCGCCAGGTGGTAGTAGGGAAGGTTGTCCTCGGTCAGCAGGTTCAGCTCCATCGCGATGCGCGCGACCTCGCTCAGCGTGCTGTCCCCCGGCTCCCACGGCTCGTCGGTGAAGTTGCGGCCCTGCTCCCACGGCACGTACTCGTGCGGGAACCATTCCTGGGCGGACGCCATGTGCCGGGACAGCATCGACTCGACGACGGGATCAAGCTGGCGGAGCAGATCGGTGGAACTGGGGGCCATGACCATGCCGCACTCTCCCTACGCTCGCGTAACTTACGTTCCCGTAGGTTACGGCGGCGTAGTATCCTTGTCAACCGATGGTCACCCGACTGCCCGCCTCCGCCCGCCGCGCCCAGCTGATCGAGATCGGCCGGGTCGTCTTCGCCGAGCGCGGCTACGAAGCCGCCTCGGTCGAGGAGATCGCCGAACGGGCCAAGGTCTCCAAGCCGATCGTCTACGAGCACTTCGGCGGCAAAGAAGGCTTGTACGCCGTGATCATCGATCGCGAGATGGAGATAATCGTCGCGCGGATCGGCGAGGCGATCGCGTCGGGCACGCCGCGGCAGCGATTGGAGCACGCCGCGCTGGCGTTCCTGACCTACGTGAAGGACCAGCCGGACGGCTTCGCGGTGCTGACCCGCGACGCGCCCGTCACCACCGCGGGCGGCGGCATCTCGGGGCTGCTCAACGAAGTCGCCGAACGCGTCGGCAAGATCTTCATCGCCGAGTTCAAAAAGGCCGGCTACGACGCCAAGACCGCGCCGATCTACGCGCACGCGCTGGTCGGCATGGTGACCTTCGTCGGACAGTGGTGGACCGAGGTCAAGAAGCCGTCCGTCGAGACCGTCGCCGCGCACATCGCGGGCCTGGCCTGGATGGGCCTGCGTCACCTGCCGAAGAAGCCGGCGCTGGACGCGCGTTAGTCCAGCAGGGACGCCGGATCGGATCCGTGCGCCTTGACGCGAACTCCCATCGCGCGCGCGCGCTCGATGGTGTCCGCGTTGACGTGGAACGCGAACCCGTTGACGGGCACGTCCGGGTGGGCCGCGCGCCACGCCTCCAGACGCTCCAGCGCACCGGGCTGATCCAGGTCGGCGATCAGCAGATCGCACGGTTCGCCGTCGGCCGGCACGGCGCTGACGGCGAAGACGTCATGGCCGGCGGCGCGCGCGGCGGATTCGACCCGGGAGCGGGCCATCAGGTCGGCGACCGCGATGACGACGCGCATCAGGAGGGAGTCTAACGGCACCACCTGCCCATTTCCGGGTGGACCGATGTGCAACGGGCGGGCACGGATGGTGAAATGAAGGGGTCGCGGCGCCCACGAAGCGCGCCGCATCCGACGACAGGAGTGACCATGACGCCCGCGAAGCCCGACCGGAACCTGGCCCTCGAGCTGGTCCGCGTGACCGAAGCCGCCGCCCTGGCCGCCGCCCACTGGATGGGACGCGGCGACAAGAACGCCGCCGACGCCGCGGCCGTGGACGCGATGCGGCTGATGCTCAACAGCGTCGCCATCGACGGCGTCGTGGTGATCGGCGAAGGCGAGAAGGACGAGGCGCCGATGCTCTACAACGGCGAGAAGGTCGGCACCGGCGAGATGCCGCAGGTCGATATCGCGGTGGATCCGATCGACGGCACGACGCTGCTGTCGCGCGGCCAGGCGAACTCGATCGCGGTGATCGCGGTCAGCGAGCGCGGCACCATGCTGGATCCGGGCCCGTGCGTCTACATGGAGAAGGTCGCAACCGGTCCCGAGGCGCGCGACGCGATCGATATCGAAAAGCCGATCGAGGACAACATCAAGGCCGTCGCCAAGGCCAAGGGTCTCGACGTCAACGAGGTCACGGTCGCGATGCTGGACCGTCCCCGCCACGACGACTTCGTGACGCGCGCCCGCGCGATCGGCGCGCGCGTGCGCCTGTTCAGCGACGGCGACATCGCGACCGCGATCGCGGCCGGCCGCGGGTTCTTGGGAATCGACTTGCTGTACGGGATCGGCGGCACGCCCGAAGGGGTCACCGCCGCCGCGGCGCTGACCTGCATCGGCGGCTCGATCCAAGGGCGGCTGTGGCCGCGCAACGACGACGAGCGCGCCTTGGCCGTGGAGCAAGGCTTCGACGTGGACAAGCCGCTCACGACCAAGGACCTGTGCTCGGGCGAGGACATCTTCTTCTCGGCGACCGGCATCACCGACGGCTTCCTGCTGGAGGGCGTGCGCTACGGCAAGGACCGGATCACGACGCAGACGATGATCATGCGCTCGCGCTCGGGCACGCTGCGCACCGTCATCGGCGAGCACGATGCCAACAAGCTTCGCGCGATCTCGGCCGAAGAGCCGTGGCGCCGCCACTGATGAGCGGCGACGACGCGATCGTCCTGGCGCCGCACGAAGGCACGGCCCTGCAGGTCGG
>DATLFO010000109.1:0-14565 GCA_035541035.1 Actinomycetota bacterium | reverse complement strand
GTGGCACACGCCGCGCGACGCCTGCCCGCCCGGCGGCATGCCCGACGCGTACGCGCTCGACACACCCGCGTCGGGCATGCCGCCGGGCGGGCAGGCGTCGCGCGGCGTGTGCCACGGCTCGTCGGGGATCGCGCCGGGTGCCTGGCACAAAACCTTGCGGTCGGCGTCCGAACGGCCCGACGGCGACGGGTATTGGGCGACGGACCAGAACGGATAGTCGGGCATCGCGCGGATCACGCCGCCGGTGCGCTGCCCCCGCGTGGGCGAGCCTTCGTCGTTGTCGATCTGGCCGGCGAAGATTTGCTTGAAGCTGGCGCTGCCGCACGGATTGTCGGCGGGATCGAGAATGGCGATTTCGCCGCCCGCGGGATTGGGCACGAGCGCGAGCGTCCGGGGTTTGTCGGAGCCGTCCTGCCGCTCGGCGCACGCCGTCTCGTCGGCGCCTGGATCCAGCCCGACCAGCGCAAGCGACTTCACGTCGGCGACGGTCTCACCCGGCCACAGCCACGATCCGATCGCGCGGCCAAGCGGCGACGAGGATGCCTCCGCATGCGAGAACGGGATCGCGATCGTGGCGAGCTCGTCGGAGGTCGGCAGCGCGGCGGGCTTGAGCACGCGAACCTGGAACGCGGCGGACTCGGCGACGGCGTCGTAGGACGCGGGAATGTCGGATGCGATCGCGCCGGGCGTGAACGTGGCGGCGAGCAGGCACGAGGCCGCCCCGACCGCGAGCAGGCGGCCGGATCGCGCACGCCGAACGGGCCTCATCGTTTCCATTGTCGCAAACGGGGCGCGCGGGCGGTAGCGGCGAGATTCGGACGTCACGCCGTGATCCTGCCCAGGTACTGCTCGACCAGCGGGGGCGCGTAGGCCAGCTCGCCCGGCTCGCCGAAGAACTCGATCCGCCCGTGCGCCATCACCGCGACCAGATCGGCGACCGGCAGCGCCTGCGCCGCATACTGCTCGACCAATAGCACCGTGCGATGCCGCTCGCGCATCCGGCGGATGGCGGCATAGATCGCGCCGACCATCTTGGGCGCCAGGCCCAGCGAGGGCTCGTCGATGGTGACCAGCGGCGCCTCGGATGCGACCGCGCGGGCCAGCGCGAGCATCTGCTGCTCGCCGCCCGACAGTGTGGCAGCCTGCTGGCCCATGCGCTCGCCCAAAATCGGAAACGCCTCGACGACCCGCGCGGTCCAGTCGCGGTCATCGGTCGATGCCATGCGTAGGTTCTCGGCGACGGTCAGCGCGCCGAACACGCCGCGTCCTTCCGGAATCGAGCACAGGCCGCGACGCGCGATCGCGTGCGCGGGCAGGTCGTGGATCGGCTCGCCGCCCAAGACGATGCGGCCCTCGCGGGGGGCGAGTCCGGCGATCGCGCGCAGCAGGCTCGACTTGCCGGCGCCGTTCGGGCCGAGCAGCGCGACGACGCTGCCTCGGGGCACGACCAGCGACACGCCGTCCACGGCGCGGATCTTTCCGTAGGCGACCGTGAGGTCCTCGACCGAAAGCAGCACGCTCACGAAGCCGCCTCCGCTCCCAGATACGCGGCGCGAACGACGGGGTGTTTGCCGATCCGATCGGGCGGACCGTGCGCGATCATCCGTCCGAAGTCCAGCACGAACACGTCGTCGCAGACACTCGCCACGAAGTCCACGTCGTGCTCGACCAGCAGCACGCTCACCGACAGCTGGGTCCGCACGCGGCCGATCAGCGACGCGACCATCTCGGACTCCCGCGCATCCAGGCCGCTAGTGGGCTCGTCGAGCATCAACAGCGACGGCTCGGCGCACAAGGCGCGGCCGATCTCGAGCAGCCGGCCCGCGCCGAGCGGCAGCGACGCGGCCTCGCGGTCGCGCGCCCACTCGAGCCCGACGAGCGACAGGATCTGTTCGGCGGCGTCGCGCGCGGCGTGTTCGTGCGTCGCCGCGCGGCGCAGGGCGAACAGGTCGTCGAACAACGTCGCCTTCGAGCGTCGCACCTCGCGCGCCACGAGCAGGTTTTCGAGCGCGGACAGGCGGCCGAACAGCTCGAGCCGCTGAAAGGTGCGGCCGATCCCGGCGGCGGCGCGGCGATGCGCCGGCCAGCCGGTGACGTCGCGGTCGTGGAAGAACACGCGGCCGGCGTCGGGCGTGACGAAGCCGCCTGCGACGCCGAACAGCGTCGTCTTTCCCGCGCCGTTCGGCCCGATGAGGCCGGTCACCCCTTCGCTGCGCACGTGCAGCGACACGCCATCGAGCGCGACGACACCACCGAAGCGCACCGTCGCATCCGCCACGACCAATGCGTCAGGACCGGCGGGACGCGTGCGGGCTCGTCTAGGCACTGCGCACCTCCTGCGGCTCGTCGGCGGGCTCTTCGAAAGGCGCGAGCGCGCGGCTCATCCAGCCGGCGACCATCTCGCGCACGCGGCGCGGCACGGTCACGATGCCGCGCGGATTGCGCGCGAGCAGGATCGCGGCCGCGCCGAACAGCACCGGGATCATGTCACTCGCGGCCGGATGGCCGATGCGGTCGAACAGGAACGGCACGATCGAGTAGACCAGGCCGCCGGCGAGCGCGCCCGCCCAGGTCGAGATGCCGCCGATCACCGCGACCGCCAGCCACACGATCGAGTAGAAGACGATGAACTGCCCGGCGTCCACGCGCTGGAACGCCGCGACGTAGGTGCTGCCGCCGATCCCGGCGATGAACGCGCCCATCATGAACAGGATCAGCTTGGTGCGCGCCGGCGAGATCCCGATCGAGCGCGCGCCGGTCTCGCTGTCGCGCATCGCGGCGAGGATGCGTCCGGTACGGCCGCGTCGGAGGTTGTGCAAGCCCCAGGCGAGCAGCGCGAAGATCAAGGTCAATACCACGCCGAAGCGAACGTCGGATTGCAGCACGCCCGGACGGGGCACGGCGATGCCGCTGGAGCCGCCGGTGAGCGCGTCGCGCGTGAAGATCGCGTTGTCCATCAGCAGCGAGAACGCCATCGTGGCAAGCCCGAGGAACAGCCCGTGCAATCGAAGCGCCGGATACGCCAGCAGCGCACCGACCGGCACCGCGGCAAGGCCCGCCACCGGCAGCGCCGCGAACCAGCTCCATCCAAGGTTCGTGACCAGATGCGCGGTCACAATGCCGCCGACGCCGGCGAGCGCGGCTTGCGCCAGCGAGATCTGCCCGCCGTAGCCGACCAGCAGCACCAGCGACAGAAACAGGATGGCGTGCACCAGCGCGAGATCCACGGCGAAGGTCACATCGGCGCCGAGCCGCGCGAGCGTGATCATGCCGGCGGCGATCAGCGCGACGATGCCGAGCCGCTTCTTCGCCGGCCATTCGCGTCGCAGCGGCGGGATCCACGCGCCCAGGCTCGCGGCGATGCCGGCGGCGCGCGGCTCGCGCAGCGGACGCGTGCGCGGAATGATCAGCAGGCCAAGCAGAAGCGCGAACGGCAGCGACGGCAGCACGCCCGCCGCGATGCCTTGCGGCAGGAAGCGTCCGACCAGCGCCTCGCCGAAGCCCAGCAGCACGCCGCCCGCGAACGTGAGCGGCAGCGACTCGAGCCGGCCGACCATCGCGGCGGCGTAGGCGTTAATGACGATCAGCGTGAGCGTGTAGACTTCGAGCGAGACCATCGGAGTGAGCAGGATTCCCGCGGCGGCCGCCAGCGACGCGCCCATCGCCCACGAGGCCGACGAGATGCGGTCGGCGCTGTATCCCATCGTCTCGACCAGGTCGGGCCGGTCCACGACCGCCCGCATCGCGATCCCCATCTTGGTGCGTTTGAGCACCACCCACAGCAGCAGTGACACGACGATGCCGACGCCCACGACGCCCGCCTGGTCGGCTCCGATCGAGACCCGATCACCGATCTGGAAGACCCTGCCGGGAAAGATCCGCTGGGCACTTAGGCCGCTGCGGCCCCACAGCGCGGCGGCCGCGCCCTGCAAGGCGACCAGCACGCCGATCGAGGCGACGATCGCCACGACCGTGGGCGCTTCGCGAAGCCGTCGAAAGATCGACCGTTCCAGCGCGATCCCCAGCAGCGGCGCCATCACGGCCATCGTGATCACGGCTGCGACGCCGATCGGCAGCCCCACGCGCTGCACGCACCAGGCGTAGAAGAAGGCGCTGAACGCGCCGATGGCGCCGTGGCCGAAGTTGAACACGCCGCTGGCGCGATAGGTCAGGACCAGACCGGCGGCCGCGATGGAGTACACGGACCCGACGACGAGTCCGATGACCAGCAACGGCCATATCGCGGCAATCAGATCCATATCCGGCCCCCGCCGCTCATGCTACGGCAGAAACTGCCGAACGCCATGGCCGCCGAAATGCGAGGGCGCGTCCCGGCGGGAACGCGCCCCCAAAACCGGGTGCGCGCTACAGGTAGTCGAAGCAGACGCCGGCGTCGGTGTCGTCATCCCCCCCGCTGTGAGGCTGCCCGGCGAGCACCTGCGCCTGCGTCACCGCAGACGACACCAGGTTCCCCGGCGTGTCGTCCTCCACGAAGCCTTGCACGCAGCCGCCGCTCACGAGATCGCCGCCGCCCGCAACGCCGGCGCTGCCGACGCTGGTTGCGGCGGCACCGGTGTAGACGCGGCCCTTCGCGCCGCCGGTGGTCGGGTCGCCGCACGTATCGGGGATCGTGCCTGAAGGCGTGCGGTTGAACCACACCCCGTCCCAGGTTGCGACGCCCGGCACGGTCTGGCCCTGGATGCGCCGGCACGACGCGGGCGTGCCTTGATCGTTGGTGACGTCCTTGTCGCGAAGCTGCGACCGGTCGTTCCAGCACTCACGGGCGTTGTCATTGGGATCGTCGCTGCCGGCGGCGGTGCACTTGGTGCCGCTGCGTCCGGCTGTGTTTCGATCGTGGTAGACCTCGTCGCCGGATGATTCACTCGTGATCGTGATCGTGACACCGGGCGCGTCCACGTACTGCGGCGGCTGGGCGTGCGACGCGAACGTCCCACCGGCCGGAGCGGCGACGGCCAGCGCCGCCACGATCGTTGCGAGTTTGCGGCTCATCCGATCCCTCCCTCGACGAGCGGTCCGTGCGACACTTCGACGGCGCAGCGGCGAAATCCTTCGCCCGGCGGGCGCCCTCCCCCATGCCCTGGATTCGGGGTCCGCTGACGTAGCATGCAGAGCGGACCCATGAACGCCACCACGATCTTCTCGGCAAGGCTCGACGCTCCGCCGTCGCAGGGCGTGGTGGCGGCACGCGACGGCCGCTCGGCGGCATGGATGGCCGCGGCCTGGTCCGTCGTGACCGGCCGAACCGGACACGTCGCCGTGAGCGACGCCGACGACAAAGCCCTCGCTCACTTGGTCGCCGCGCGCGCGCGTGTGACGCTGTCGATCGGATCCCCGGAGCGAACCGCCGGCGAAGCCGACGATGCGCACGCATGCCTCATCGCGGATGCCCGGAGCCCTGCGGCTCCCGTCGACGAGTGGCGCGCCATCGACGCGCGGCCGATCCGGCTGGAACGGCTCGCCGCGGATCTCACGCGCGTGCTGCCGCCGGGTGCGGTGGTGTGCGTCGAGGTCGCCGATCTCGAGCCGGTCGTGCTCGCGGCCGCAGCGGCGCATCCGTCGGTGCTCGCGCTGTCGAGGCTGTCGGGCCTTCCGCGCGGCGCGGCGATCGCGTGGGCGATCGGCGCGAAGGCGGCCGCGCCCTCGCGGACCGTCGTGGCCTTGACCGATGCGCCGGGTTTCGCGATCGGCGGCATGGATCTCGCAACGGCCGCGCGACACGATCTGCCGGTGGCGGTGGTCGTGGCCAACGCCGAGCACGACCTGCCCGCGTTCGAGCTCGTGGCCCCCATCGCGGGGGGGCACGGCGAGCAGGTGACCGACCCGTCACGGCTGGCGATCCATCTTCGCAACGCGATGTCGGTTCCTATCTCGTCGGTGATCAACGTCGCCGTCGAGGCTCCGCGGACGGCCCCGCGGAGGCACCCGGTCGCGCGGGGCTCGCGGCTCATGGCATGATGGGGCTTCGAAAGGAGCGTCATCGATGCAGAACGAGCACGCCGATCTGACCGCCAACGACCCCGAAGGGCTGGGGCGCGCGGCACGCGAAGGAATGCGCGCCCTCGTGCTCAACGTCCTCGAGCGTAAGAGCGTCTCGAAGGACGATCTCGAGGCGTGCCCCGTGTGTGGTGACGTGATCATCCACTCGGCGACGCCCGAGTCCTACGTCAAGGATCGTGCGCTCGGCAACGTGATATGCGCGCCCTGCGGCACCGAGCGATCGGTGCTGCACATGGTTCTGCCCGACAACGTCGACATCGGCGGCCCGGGCTAAGAAGCGCTCACGTCGCCGGTCCGGCGACGTGCTTGATCTCGCTGTAGGCATCCATTCCTGCGAGCCCTCGCTCGCGTCCCACGCCGGCTTGCCCGTAGCCGCCTGCGGGCGCCCACGGGTTCGCGCCCGCGCCCTGCGCGAGAACGGTCCCGGCGCGCAGCCGCCGCGCCGCCGCCAGCGCCCGGTCCCGCCCCTCGCTCCAGACCATCGCCGACACGCCGTCGATCCGCTCGTTCGCGATGCGGATGGCATCCTCGTCACCGCCGGCCGCGACCACGGCCAGAACCGGCGCCGCCACCTCTTCGCCGAACACGCCCATGCCGGGCCGCACTCCCGTGACGACGGCCGGCTCGAGGAAGAACCCGCGGCTCAGATCGCCCGGACGGCTACCGCCGGCCACGAGCGAGGCTCCCGCGGCGACCGCCGCGCCGATCAAGGCTTCGGCGCGGTCCCGCGCCTTCGCCGCCCGCACCGGCCCGACGCGGATCGACGGATCCGCCGGGTCGCCGACGGGCATTCCCTTCACCTCGGCGACGATCGCGTCCAAAAGCTGATCGTGAACCGCGGCAGTGACCACCAGTCGGCAAGGCGCCCCCCAGGTCTGGCCGGCACGGGCGAGCCACGCGGCGACGAGGGACGGAGCCACCACGGCGGGATCGGACCCGTCGAGCACGACCGCGGTTCCGCTCGCGCCCAGCGTGAAAAGGCACGTCTTGACGGTGCCGGCGGCCCGCGCGGCAACGCGGCGGCCTGTTGCGATCGATCCGGCGAGCGCGACCACGTCCACCATCGCGTTCGAGGCGAGCTCGTCGCCGGCGTCGCGCGCCGAGCCCGAGACGACGTTGAAGACGCCGGGCGGCATCCCGGCCCGCTGCGCGCACCGCGCCAGCGCGAAGGCGGACAACGGAGCGGCGGATGCGGCCTTGACCACGACGGTGTTGCCCGCGGCGAGCGCGGGGATCGCCTTGTGCACGATCGCCGCGAGCGGCTCGGCCGCGGCCGCGAGCACGGCGACGACCCCGGCCGGCTCGCGCACCACGGTCGAGGAGGTGTCACCGTGGTCGGGCAGCCGCGACTCGGGATCACGCGAGGCGCGCTCGGCATACCACGCGAACGCCTCGAGCGAGGGCCTCACGAACCCCTCATCGGCCCCCGCGACGGGAACGCCCCACTCGCGGACCGCGAGCTCGACGAACGCCGGCCGGTCGATGGTGGCCTCGACCGCGAACCGCTTCAGGTGTGCGGCTCGCTCCGCGGGCGTCATGCGCGGCCACGGTCCCTCGTCGAAGGCCCACCGCGCAGCGTGCACGCAGGTGCGCGCATCGGCGGCCGCCCCGCGCGGCACGGTCGCGATCGTCTCCTCGAGCGCTGGATCGGTCACCGTGATGGTCGCGCCTCGCGAGGCGCGCATCCAGTCGCCGCCCGCGAAGATGCCGCGTACCGCTTCGATCATCGCCACCGCTTCAGCGTGGTGCACAGAAAGCCGTCGCGCTCGGGGCGCCACCGGTAAAAGTCGGTGCGGCCGCTGCGGCTCTCGACGCGCACGACCACGCCGCAGTGAAAGATCGTCCGCTCGCGCGGGGTAAGCGAGCCGACGAACCCGCCGGCCGTGTAGCCGCTGATCGAGTCGAGCGCCGCGCGCAGCGACTCGCGCGTCAGGTTCGCGCCGGCGCGGGCAACGGCCTCCACGAACATCGCCGCGCCCGCCCAGCCTTGCGCGCCGAAGCTCGTCGCCTCCGCGGTCGGGAAGAACTTGGCCAGCGTGGACAGATAGTCGCCCATCACGGAGTGCTGCGGCTCGGTGAACGGCACGTGCGGAATCCACAGGTACGAGCCGAGCGCCTGCGCGGCGGCTTCCGCGAGCAGCTTGGGATCGTAGGCCGACAGCTGGAAGTAGACGACCGGGTCCCGGCCGAGCCGCTGACGCCACGCGCTCTTGTAGCGGCCCATCGAGCGGAGCAGCTTGATGTTGGAGTTGATCTCCATGCTCGAGTACACCGCGTCGACGTTGGCGGAGATCATCCGCTGAACCAGCGGATCGTAGGCCGCGTCGGTGGCGACCGGGTTGACGTCGTAGAGCTGGTCGTCGGGCACGTAGGTTTTGTCCTGCCGCGAGGCCACCACGTCGCACGGCGAGGCGGTCGCGTCCGTTGCGGACGCGTGCTTGTACAGACGGCACCACGCATGGTTCACCGCCCACTGCTGGGCGAGCCCCTGGTCCTTGGAGATGTCGAGCGTCGAGTGGTACATCACCGCGCCGCGGCGACCGGCGCCGCCGAGCTTCTCGGCCGCCTGGATCGTGTAGTACGCGTGATCGCCGATGGTCGCGCGCGTGAGCCCGCCGAGCGGCGACCAGTACACCGGCGGCTTGCCGGCCGGGCAGTCCTCGCCCTGCGCCCGGTTGTAGGACAGCGCGAAGCCGCCGACGTCGGGAACGCCGCGGGCGCACAGGTACGCCGCGCTCGCCTTGTCTACCGCGGTAAGCATCCCCACGATCGCGAAAACCTTGTCGGATTCGACAAGCTTCTTCGCGGCCGTCAGGTGGGCGTCGGCGTTGAGCCGGTCGTCCTGGACGATCAGGCGCAGCGTCCGGCCGCAGATGCCGCCCGCGTCGTTGACCTTCTTGAAGTAGGCCGCGATCGCTTGGGTCATGGGATAGAACGAGCCCGGCAACGGACCCGACCGCGCGACGATCGTGCCGACTTTGATCTCGGAGTCGGTGACGCCGCGGTCCGGATCCGAGGCCATCGGGATGCACCCGCGAGCGCCGAAGCCGCGTGCGGGATCGCGGCCGGCCGCCGGCCCGCCCGGCGCGACGGTTTCGCCCGGACCCGGGACGACGGGGCTGCCGGCGGCGCCCGTGGGGACGGTCTCTCCCGGCAGCAGCGAGCCACCCGCGGCCGTCTTGGGAAGCCGGTTGCCGCAGGCGACGGCGAGCATCGCGACGATGGCGGCCAGCGCGGCAACACGGCGAGACCTCATACGAATCCATGGTAACCCGGACGGGCCGGGACAAGAAGGGCGGCTTTTACTCTCCGCTGCGCAGGCGCTCGCGAATGGATGGGTCGCGCAGATAGGTTCCGGTCAGCGAGCGAGGCCGTTGCCGCAACGGGTTGAGTGCGCGGCCGTACCGCCGCGCGACGGATGCGGCGATCAGCATGCCCCGGTCCGCGGGCTTCATCGCCGGAAGCGTTCCGTTGCGGGCCACGCCCATGCGATGCAGCCGAAGCTCGGTCACCTTTCGGGTGTGCGCAAGGAAGCCGGGAAGCTGCGACAGGACCGGATGGTCGGCGAAGCGTGCGCGTGCGTAGCCGGCGAGCTTGCCCACCCCGGCCATGGACACCAGCGCGAGCCCCAGAAGATGCCGTGCCTGGGCGGGGTCGCGGCGCAGCGCTTTGATCGTCTGCTCCTCGCCGAAGGACACGTGCCCTTCCTCCTGCCGCGCAAGTCCCTTGAGCATCGTACGAATGTCGGACTCGGGCAGGGTGTCCACCAGCGCGTAGATCGCGCCGAGCACGAAGCCTTCGCCGAGCGCCATCTCGACGAAGCAATGCTCGGTGAAGGTGGCGCCGGCGAAGTCGGTCACCAAGAACTTCAGCACCCGGTTCGGCGGCTGCGGCTGTTGCCCGAGCGAGGACAGGATGCGAAGGAACACTTTGACATGCGCCATCTCCTCGTTGGCCTGGCGCGCCAGGAACTGCGCGGCCTCGAAGTCGGGTGCGCGCTCGAGCCAGTGCCCCACCTGCACGCCGGTCACCTCGCCGTAGAGAAACTGTGAGAAGATCCATCCGAGCACCCCGCGGTCGCGTTCCAGGTCGAACGACGCGCCCTCGAAGTCGTAGGTCATCTCTTCGCGCGAGACCAGCATGGAATCGATGCTAGCCGCTGCACGCCGATCCTGCCCGGCGCGGCTCGCGCACTCTCGGCTCAGGATCCGGCCAGGTAGGCGGTCACGATCTCGACGATCTGCTTCGGCTCGAGCGCGGTCTCGCCGTCGGGCCGGGTGTCGGGGGTCAGGCCGCCGATGCTGCCGGCGAGCCACTCGATCTCGTCCTTGTCGGACAGCCGCACGGCGAGCGGCTTCATCTCGGGGCGCGGCATCGTGGCCCGCGAGCGGTAGTCGACCCAGGTCTCGTAGCGCAGACGGAAGGTCGGCTCGTCCACCCCGACGGTCAGAACCCGGAAGCAATCGGTCGAGGTGTTGACTGCCATCTCGTGCGGATCGGCGTCGAAGCCGTCCACCGTCACGATCGCAAGGTCGATCTCGGGATGCTCCTCGATCGAGATCGTGCCGTCGTGGATCGCCTTCAGCGTCGCGCTCAGGTGCGCGTCCTCGTCACCCCACAGGTGCCGCCAAGGCTCGATGTCGTCGAGCAAACGCGGAAGCAGCGCGAGCGTCTCGCGATACAGCACGCCCGAGAACTGCTCGTACGGCAGGCTGAGCGTCTCGGGCGGCAGCGGCGAGCGCTCTTCGTCCTCGAAGGCCATCAGCGTCATCGATACACGCGCCACGTCGCGGTCCCGCGCAACCCCGAAGTCACCCGCGCGCGCGACGGCGATGAGCTGCTCGCGGCGGCGAACCGCATCCTCCGGGTGCACGATCGCGTAGATCCCGCAGAGCCCGTCCTCGTCGAAGTGGTTGTTGCTGACCATCTCGGCGGCGACGTGGATCTCGGGGCGGTCCAGGTAGTGGAACGCGATCTGCGTCGACAGGTCGTCGGCGAGCGTCTCGGGCGTTCCGCTCCCCCGCCAGTGGCTCAGAACCAAAACCGTGCCGTCGGTTCCGGTTCCGTCCACGACGATGTTCGGCTCGCCGCCCATCTCCTCGTACGGCACGTATCGCATGGGGCTACCGTACACCCGGCTTCGCGACCGGACCTGCTATCGGAGGAACCCGCCGGTGAACAGCTCGCAGGGAACGGGCCGGCCGTCGTCGAGCGTGAGCACGCTGCCGGCCGGGCAGGTCCGCGGCACGATCAAGGCCGCGGAGACGGCGGCCACGAACACGAGCGCGGCGACGGCGGCCACCACGCGGCCGTCGCGCATCTTTGCCGAAACCTCGAGCACCGTGCCCATCACGAAGCCGCCCACCAGTCCCCCCAGATGCGCGAAGTTGTCGATCGGGCCGACCAGGCCGAGCATGAGATTGATGCCGACCAGCATCAGCAAGCTGTTGAGCTGCTGACGCGCGCCCGACAGGTCGCGGTGGCGCACGAAGAACGCGATCCACGCGCCGAGGATGCCGAAGACCGCGCCCGACGCGCCCGCGGCGATGCCGAAACCCGCGTTGAACGTCAGCGACGCAGCGGCGCCCAGAAGGCCGCTGCCGAAGTAGAGGGCGAGGAAGCGGCCCTTGCCGTAGCGCTCCTCGATCGGCGGACCGAAAATCGCCAGCGCGAACATGTTGAAACCCACGTGGATCAGGCCGATGTGCACGAACATCGACGAGAAGATCCGCCACCACTCGCCTTCCGGCAGGGGACGGACCAGCGCCCCGAAGCGAACCAGGGTGCGCTGCGACTGTGGCTCTCCGGTGGCCAGCATCAGCACGAACACCACAACGTTGATCCCGACGATGAGGCCGGTCAGCCGCTGCCCGCTCACGCGACGCAGAACCGGAACCGTCTCGGCCTTGTTTCGCAGACGGTACGCGGTCTGGCCGAGCGGCCCTTCGCGCATCCGGCCGGCGCACACCGGACACTGATTGCCGACGGCTGCCGGGATCATGTCCTCCGGGCAGATGGGACGATCGCAGCGGGAGCACGTGACCAGCGTTGGGCGATCGGGATGAAAGGCGCAGGGTTGCTCGGGCATGACGCGAGTCTATCGGCCCGTCATACGCTCCGCCGGACGTCTAGACTGACCCTATGAATCCCACCGATCTGTTCGCTTTGACCAGGGCCGAATGGCGCGCGTTCGCGGCCGACATCGGCGAGCCCGCGTTCCGCGGCGAGCAGATCCACCGGTGGATGCACGTGGACCTGGCGGGCTCGTTCGACGAGATGACCAACCTGTCGAAGCCGTTGCGAGCAGGCCTGACCGAACGGTTCGGCGCGGCGTTCGCGCCGCCGGCGATCGTGCAGACCGGCGACCGCGGCACGACCGTCAAGGCGCTGTTCCGCTTCGACGGCGGCGCGCTGGCCGAAGCGGTGCTGATGGCCTACGACGACCGCGCCACCGTCTGCATCTCGTCGCAGGCGGGCTGCGGCATGGGCTGTCCGTTCTGCGCGACCGGCCAGATGGGGTTGCTGCGCAACCTATCGCCCGGCGAGATCGTGTCGCAGGTGCTGTGGGCTGCGCGCACGCTTCGCGGCCTGGACCTTCCCGAGGACTGGACGCGGAGGCTGTCCAACGTGGTGTTCATGGGCATGGGTGAGCCGCTGGCCAACTTCGACCGCGTCTGGGAATCGGTCGAGCGGATCCACGATTCCGAGGGCTTCAACCTGTCGGCGCGCGGCATCACGATCTCGACGGTCGGCGTGCTGCCCGGCATGCGGCGGCTCGCCGCAGCCGGCCTGCCGGTGACGCTGGCGCTGTCGCTGCACGCACCCAACGACGAGCTTCGCTCGACGCTGGTGCCGCTCAACGAGCGGTATCCGATCAAGGCTCTGCTGGCCGCCGCGCGCGAGCATCGCAACGCGCACGGCCGGCGCGTCTCGATCGAGTACGCGATGATCGGCGGCGTCAACGACTCCGACGATCACGCGCGCGAGCTGGCGCGGCTGCTGCGCGGAGACGACTTTCACGTCAATCTGATCCCGCTCAACCCGACACCCGGCTTCGAAGGGCCCGGCTCGCCGCTGAAGCAGATCGAGCGCTTCCAGTCGCTGCTGGAATCCGGTGGCATCAACGCGACGGTGCGCCGCAACCGCGGCACCGACATCGACGCGGCATGCGGCCAGCTCGGCGCGCGCGCGGTCGCGGCGGGCGCGTAGTCCGCGAGCCACGCCGTCGCGTAGACTCGGCGCACCATGGACTCCAAGACCTTGAACCTGCTCGTCCACGATCGCGAAGCGGCCGTCTACGACGAGCGCTTCGCGATCGACTACTCTCGGATCGCGCGGGCCATCCGGCTCGACATGGAATGGCTGCTCGGCCCGGCGCCGGCACCGGCGCGCCGCGCGCTGGACTTCTGCTGCGGCACCGGATACGCCGCGATCGGGCTCGCCGCCGCCGGCTATGCGGCCGAGGTGCACGCCTGCGACCTGTCGGGCGCGATGCTGGATCGAACGCAGAAGAACGCGGCCGAGGCCGGCGTGCGTGTCACCGCTACCCAATGCGACGGCGAAGCGCTCCCCTACGCGGACGCGTCGTTCGATCTGGTGGTGGCGCGCGGCGCGCTTCATCACCTGCCGTCGCCGCTCGAGGCCCTGCGCGAGGTTCGGCGTGTGCTCGCACCCGGCGGCACCGCGGTCGTGCTCGCCGAGCCGACGCCCGCGGGCGAGAAGCAAGTCGCTGCGGTGATCGGCACGCTCGCGCGCGGCCTCGACGCCGTTCGCGCACTGCGCGGCGTTACGAAAGACGCCGAGCACCACCATTGGGAGCTCGCATCGATGGCGGCGAACCTGCACACGTTCGTGCCCGCCGACCTCGAGCTGATGGCGCGTGCCGCGGGCTTCGAAGACGTGCGTGTCGAGACGGCATGGTGGTGCTGGATCCTGGCGCTCGGGCTCAACTACTACCTGTCGGGCGAGTCGAAGCTGATCGAATCCAACCGGCTCGTGCGCCGGATCCGCTACGGTCTCGTGGACGGCGCGCAGATGCTCGACCGCACGGCCGGCGCGCTGGTGCCGTCCCGATGGCGCCATACCGTGCAGGCGGTGATGCGATGAAGTTCATCTGGGACGGCGGCGAGGTCACCGGCACCTGGGACGTGCCCGAGTCGGGCACGCGCGCCGCGTTGATCCTCGGTCACGGCGCCGGCAGCGACTATCGCGCCAAGCTGCTGCAGGCCGTGGCGGCGGGCATGGCCTCGCGCGGCATCGCGACGCTGCGCTTCAACTTCCCCTACACGGAAGCGGGCAAGAAGATGCCCGATCCACAGCTCAAGCTCGAGGCCTGCTTTCGCGCGGTCGCGGAGAAGGTCGCCTCGCAGATCACGCCGGTGTTCCTCGGCGGAAAGTCGCTCGGCGGCCGCATCGCCTCGCACGTGGCCGCGTCCGGCTTCGACGCGGCCGGGCTCGTCTTCCTCGGCTATCCGCTGCATCCGCCGGGCAAGCCCGACAAGATCCGCGACGCGCACCTGCCCGGCATCGCCTGCCCGATGCTGTGGC
>DATLFO010000108.1:0-9807 GCA_035541035.1 Actinomycetota bacterium | reverse complement strand
GGTCTCGTCGGGTGCGTCACCACCCTGCGCGAGCAGCGCCGCGATCACGCCGGTGAGCACGTCGCCGGTTCCGCCTTGGGCCAGCCCGCGGTTGCCGGTCGCGTTCAGATACACGGGGCCGTCCTCGCCGCACACCACCGTCCCCGGCCCTTTCAGCAGCGCGACCTGACCGGTCTCGCGCGCGATGCGCCGCGCTGCGGCGATCCGGTCCGCGCGCAGATCCGCCGCCTCGGCGCCGAGCAGCGCGGCGGCCTCGCCGCCGTGGGGCGTGAGCACCGTGAAGCCGCGACGCTCCCGCAGCGCGCCCGGCCCGCCGGCGAACGCGACGATCGCGTCCGCGTCCACGACCGCGGGCACGTCGGTGGACAGCAGGATCCTTCGCACGGCTTCGGCCGTGGCCGGATGCCGCGACAGGCCGGGGCCGATCGCGATGGCCGAGAACTGGTCCGCCCGCTCAAGCACGATCTCGGCGCCTTTGTCGTCGAGCGCGCCCTCGGGCGAGTCGGGCAGCACGATCGTGGTCATCTCGGGAACGCGGGATAACGCAACGGCGGTCACGCGCTCGGTCGCGGCCAGCGTCGTCAGGCCCGCACCGGCGTGCACGCACGCGCCGGCCGTCAGCGCGGCGGCGCCGGGCATCGCCCGCGAGCCGGCGACAACGAGCACGGTGCCCGAGTCGCGCTTGTGGCCGCCGGGGGCCCGGAGCGGCAGCAGCGACGCGACGTCGCTCGCCTCCGGGACGAGCGCGCTGCCGATCCGCAGGTCGCGCGGAACGCCGATGTCGGCGATCTCGACCCAGTCGGCGACGTCGGCATGGAACAGCAGGCCGGGCTTGAGCCCGCCGAGCGTGACGATGCCGTCGGCCCGCACCACGGCGCCGGGCGCGTCGCCGGTGTCGGCGTCCATGCCGCTGGGCACGTCGATCGAGATGACCGGCGCCCCCGCGCCGTTGATGGCATCGATGGCGCGCGCGGCCTCGCCGCCGGGCGCACGCGAAAGGCCCACGCCGAACAGCGCATCGATCACCAGATCGGCGCGCGCCAGCTCGCGGTCCAAAGCGCCGGCGTCCACGACCGGGCCGGGAAAGCGCGCCAGGTTGGCGCCGGCCGCGCCGCGAAGCTCGCGGCCGAGCGCCATGACGGCCACGACGTGCGCGCCCCAGTGCGCGAGCCAGCGGCCGGCCACGAGCCCATCGCCCGCGTTGTTTCCCTTGCCGCACACCACCACGACACGCATCCCGTAGCTGTAGCCGAGCATCGCGCGTGCGGCGCGGGCGACGCCGAAGCCGGCTCGCTCCATCAGCCGCTCGACCGGGATGCCGCGCGCCTCGCACTCGGCGTCCTGGCGGCGGACGTCTTCGACCGTCAGCGCATCGAGCACGGACTACTCCACGGTGACGGACTTCGCCAGGTTTCTCGGCTTGTCCACGTCGCAGCCGCGCATCTTCGCGATCTCGTAGGACAGGAACTGCAGCGGCACCACGACCAGCTCGGGGGTGAGCAGCTCGTGCGTGGAAGGAACCGTGATCACGTGGTCGGCGTGCTTGGCGACCTCGGTATCGCCCTCGGTCGCGACGGCGATCACACGCGCGCCGCGCGCCTTGACCTCTTGGATGTTGGCGATCACCTTCGCATAGACGTGGCATTGGGTCGCCACGACCACCACGGGCGTCCCTTCGCTGATCAGCGCGATCGGGCCGTGCTTGAGCTCGCCGGCCGCGTAGCCCTCGGCGTGGATGTAGGAGATCTCCTTGAGCTTGAGCGCACCCTCCAGCGCGAGCGGGAAACCGACATGGCGGCCCAGGAACAGCACGTCGGCCGCCTGATGAATCTCCTCCGCGATGCCCCGGACCTGCTGCCGCGAGCCGAGCACCGTCTCGACCTTGCCTTCGAGCGACTCGAGGTCCTCGACGATGCGTGCGATCTCCTCCGGATAGATCGTGCCGCGCACCTGCGCGAGGTAGAGCGCGAGCAGCTTGAGCACCACCATCTGCGTGATGAACGTCTTCGTCGCGGCGACGCCGACCTCCGGGCCGGCCTGGGTGTAGAGCACACCGTCCGCCTCGCGCGGGATCGACGATCCGACCGTGTTCGAGACCGCGATCACCTTCGCGCGCTGCCGGCGCGCATGGCGCACCGCCTCGAGCGTGTCGATCGTCTCGCCGGACTGCGATACCGCCACCGCGAGCGTGTCCTTGCCGAGCACGGGATCCCGATAGCGGAACTCGCTGGATATGTCGATCTCGACCGGGACGCGGCACCAGTGCTCGATCGCGTACTTGGCCACGAGGCCGGCGTTGTAGGCGCTGCCGCAGGCGACGACGAAGACCTTGTCGATGCCGCGCAGCTCCTCTTCGCTCAGGCGGACCTCGTCTAGGTGCAGGCGGCCCCCGCGCAGCCGGCCGCGCAAGGAGTCGGCGACCGCTCCGGGCTGCTCGTAGATCTCCTTGAGCATGAAGTCGTCGTAGCCTCCCTTCTCGGCGGCCTCCAGGTCCCAGTCGATGTGGATCGCGGTGCCTTCGGCGGGCGCGCCGTCGAGCGTGGTGATCTCGAATCCTTCCCGGCGGATCACTGCGACCTGGTCGTCGAGAAGGTGCACGACGTCACGGGTATAGGGGATCAGCGCGGTGGGGTCCGACGCCAGCAGCGTTCCGTGGTCGCCGCGTCCGACGATCAGCGGCGAGGTTCGCTTGGCGGCCACGACCACGTCGGGCTCGCCGGCGGCCACGACCGCGATCGAGAACGCGCCCGACAGCCGGGTGAGGGCCTTGCGGGTTGCGGCGACGATGTCGCCGTCGTAGACGGCTTCGATCAGGTGCGCGATCGCCTCGGTGTCGGTGTCACTGCCGAGCGTGTGCCCTTCGGCCTCCAGTTCGGCGCGAAGCTCCAAGAAGTTTTCGAGGATGCCGTTGTGGATCACGGCGATGCGGCCGTCGCAGTCGCTGTGGGGGTGCGCGTTTTCGTCGGTGGGCGGGCCGTGGGTCGCCCATCGCGTGTGACCGATGCCGGTGGTTCCGTGAAGGCCCGAGGGCGCAAGCTCCTTGTCCAGCTCGTCGAGCTTTCCGGCCTTGCGGACCACCTGGAGGCCGCCGTCGAGGACGGCCACGCCGGCCGAGTCGTATCCGCGGTACTCCAGTCGCCGCAGCGCATCCATCAGGATGGGGAGGGCCTGCTGTTCACCGACGTACCCGATGATCCCGCACACGCCGTCAGTCTACCCGCTGGCGCCCGGGCCGAACCTTGCTTATCCGAGCGCGTCGGTGACGGCCTTGGCGATCCGCTCGGCGGCCGCCGCGGCCCGATCCTGGTCCGAGGACTCGACCATCACGCGCACGACCGGCTCGGTGCCGGAGGCGCGCACCAGGACACGGCCGTCCTCGCCGAGCTCGGCGGTGACCCGGCGGACCTCGTCCCAGACGTCCGTCGCGTCGTCGAGCCCTCCGCGCTGCGCGACGCGCACGTTCAGCAGGACCTGCGGCAAACGCGGCGCCGACGCCGCCAGCCGGGACAGCGGCATCGCGGTGCCGGCCATGATGCCCAGCAGCCGCAGGGCCGACAGGATGCCGCACCCGGTCGTGTGCCGGTCCAGGAAGATCAGATGCCCGCTCTGCTCGCCGCCCATCACGATGCCTTCGGCGAGCATGCGTTCCAGGACGTATCGGTCTCCGACCGGCGTCTCGGCGACCCGGATGCCTTCGGCCGCCATGGCCTGCCGGAAACCCAGGTTCGCCATCACCGTGGTCGCCACCGCGTCCTGCGGCAGCTCCCCGCGGCGGCGCGCGTCCAGCGCGCAGATCGCAAGGATCTGGTCCCCGTCTACCAGCGCGCCCCGCTCGTCCACGGCGACCAAGCGGTCGGCGTCGCCGTCGTGCGCGATGCCGGCCTGGGCGCCGCGCTCGAGCACGGCGGCCTGCAGCGCCTCGGGATGAACCGCGCCGCAGCCGTCGTTGATGTTGCGGCCGTCGGGCTCGTCGTAGAGCGTGATCACGGTCGCACCCGCCCGGCGATACGTGTCGGCGGCGATGCCGCTCGCCGCGCCGTTGGCGGCATCGACCACGACCTTCATGCCCGCAAGCGACGGCGTGTCTTCGAGCAAGAACTCGATGTAGCGCTCGGCCGCGTCGGGAAGCGTCTCCCAGGACTCCTCACCGTCGTTCGCGTCGCCGCCGTTGCGGCCCATCGCGGCCTCGACCTCGTCCTCGATCGCGTCGGCGAGCTTCATGCCGTTGTCGCCGAAGAACTTGATGCCGTTGTCCTGCGCGGGATTGTGCGAGGCGCTGATGACCGCACCCGCCTCGAAGCCGCCGGCATGCACGATGTGCGCGACCGCGGCGGTCGGGATGACGCCGGCCAGGACCGGGATGCCGTTGGCGGCCGCGATCCCCGACGCGAGCGCGCGCTCGATCTCGGGCCCGGAGGCACGGGTGTCACGGCCGATCAAGATGCGGGGCGACGGATGGCCGCGTCCGAGGACCTCGGCGGCAGCCCGCCCGAGACGACGGACGAAGGCGGCGTCGAAGTCCGTGCCGTAGTGGCCGCGAATCCCGTCGGTTCCGAAGAGGCGGGGCATGGAAGGCGCCGAAACGGACCCGAGGCGGCTAGCGCTTCGAGTACTGCGGCGCCTTGCGGGCCTTCTTGAGGCCGTACTTGCGGCGTTCCTTGGCGCGCGCGTCCCGCGTCAGCAGGCCGCGGCGCTTCAGGTCGGTGCGCAGCGTCGGATCGACGATGGTGAGCGCGCGGGCGATGCCGTGGCGCAGCGCGCCGGCCTGCCCGCTCATCCCGCCGCCTTCGAGGGTGGCAAGAACGTCGAACCGCTCGCTCGTCGAGGTGATGCGCAACGGCTCGGTCACGACCATCCGGAGCACGGGGCGAGGGAAGTAGTCCTCGAGCGTGCGGCCGTTGATCTGGAACTGTCCCGTTCCGGGAACCAGGCGGACGCGAGCCACGGACTCCTTGCGGCGTCCCGTCGCGCGGGTCATCTCTCCGGCCGTCGTCGCCACCCTAGCCTCCGTTCACCGAGAGCGGCTTCGGATCCTGCGAAGCGTGAGGATGCTCCGAGCCGCCGTACACCTTGAGCTTCTTGAGCATCGCGCGGCCGAGACGGTTGTGCGGGAGCATGCCCTTGACGGCCTTCTCGATCGCGATCTCCGGCTTCTGGGCGAGCAGGTCCCCGTACTTGGTCTCGCGGAGCCCGCCGGGAAAGCCCGAGTGCCGCCGGTACATCTTTTGGTTGAGCTTGTCTCCGGTCAGCCGGATCTTGCCCGCATTGATGACGACGACGTAGTCGCCCATGTCCATGTGCGGCGCGAACACCGGCTTGTGCTTGCCGCGCAGAATCGTGGCGATCTCTGCGGCAAGACGACCAAGCACCTGGCCGTCTGCATCGACGACCCACCAGGCGCGCTGAACATCGGAAGCCTTCGGAGTAAATGTCTTCATGGCGTGCGAAGCCCCCACGTGGGTGGGGGACCGGGCAATGGTACCGGCCCCCTCGGAGCGGGTCAACCCGGCCTCCCGGGCAGCCGGGAACGACCGGAATGCCCTATTCGACGACGACGAGCCCTGCCATGCCGATCGCGGCATGGTGCTCGCACACGTACGAGTACGTGCCCGGCGTGTCGAACGTCACGGTGAACGAGAAGGTGGGATTCTCTTCGAGCATCGGGTAGTCGAAGACGCCCGGCAGCGCGCGCGGCGATCCCGGCTCGGGCGCGGGATAGTGGAAGCCGCTGTAGAAGCCGGCGGCCTGGACCGAGTGGCAGTGGACGCTGTTCCAGGTCCACCGAATCGCCTCTCCGGCGTTGATCCGCGTGACCGGCAGCGCGGTCGCCGCGTCGGCGAACGTGTTGTGCAGGACGTTCACGGTCGCCGCGATCTCGCCCTGCCCCCCGTCGGATCGTGCGCCGTCGGCCGGAGTGCATCCGCTCCCGGGCCCGCGGTAGAAGTGGACCGCGCCGGCGGGCGCGGCGATGCCGAAAGCCGAGACCAGCGAGACCAGCGCGGCGAGGCGGCGGACGGCGCTCATAGGATCCCCCTTGTTTTCGGAACGGTCGTCCTCATCTTCTTCTGCGGACGCCGGCCGCAATCCTGCCGGCATGGGTGGGGCCCGGGATCGGTCCCGGGCCCCACGACGACCGCGACCTAGCCTTCGGTGACGATGTAGAAGTAGCCGTCCCAGTCGGTGTGCGCGGTGCCGGTGTAGTTCACGCGGCCTGCCGCTTGGGTCCCGACGTTGCCTTCCATGAAGTACATGTTTCCGCCGTCCCTCGAGCTCCAGCCGCCGTCGTCCTCCCAATAGGTGACGTCGAAGCGATAGGTCGCGGAGTTCAGCATGCGGATCTTCCAGATCGTCTCCGGCTCCACCGTGCCCTTGTTGTTGGCGTCGGTTCCGATGTTGACCCACGTGTTGTTCGTGCGTGAGTAATGGGTGCCGTTGCCGGGTTGCCCGCGATAGAACGTCGAGGTGTATCCCTGACGGCCTGCGGTTGCGGTGAACTGGACCTCGCCGTTGCCGGTCGGGTCGTGGTCGTTCTCGATCCACGCCTTGTCGAAGCCGAACGTGACCAGACGCGTTTGGCCGGTGTCGGCGGTAACGCCGTACACCGAGATCTTCAGCGTGTTCGTCCCGCCCTTGCAGTCCGCGGCGGTCGCGGTGATGTTCTCGAGCCCGTCGATGTCCTCGGACTGGGTGATGTCGGTGAAGGAGTGCGTCGAGACGCACTCCTGTCCGCCACCCCAGCCGGTGTCGTCCTCCCAGACGCGGACCTTCACGTCCATGCGCGGCGCGGTGCCCGGCAGATTGATCACGACCGAGGTCGCCGGCCCGCTGTTCCCCCAGTTCTGCGTGAACGGGGCATCGCGGTTGTAGGACAAGGTCTGGTACACGGCGTATCCATCGTTGTTGCCGTTGGTGTCGACCGCGATCTCGAACCGGAACTCGTCGGTCGTTCCACCGTCGTGATCTTTGACGACGTCGAAGTATTCGAGCTTGACGACGGCTTGACCGGCAAGGTTCGCGCCGCCGGTTCCGGTCTGGGTCGAGGTGTAGCCGAGCGTTTGGATAACCCAGTCGAGCGGCGCGTCGTCGGTGCGAAGCCCCGAATGGTTCGACGAGAACAGCACGTTGTCGCAGCCCGTCATGAACGGCGCCTCGGCCGGGACGACGCCGTCGAAGCCGTGCGTGACGCCGTCGTTGTCGAAGTCGCTCTGATACAGCTGCAGGTACCACGGGTCCCCGCCACCGCACGAGTAGTACTCACCCACCGGCTCGATCGTTCCCATCAGCGAAAGGAACTTCGACCCGGGGCGCATGTCGGCGCCGGTCGAGGACCACGCCCCGAAGACCGGCAGCGTCGAGGGAAACCAGGCGAGGATGGTTCCGTGGTTCGGGGTGCCGAGCATGATCAGGTCGTCGATCTGGCTCTTCCACTTCGTGCTGACATCGGCGACGCCGTCTCCGTACCAGCCGGTCGTCGAGCTCCAGTAATCGACGTCCGCACCGCCCTTCTCGACCAAAAAGCGCGACGACAGGCCGCCCATCGAGTGCGCGACGACGTCGATCTTCTGCGAAGTCGAATAGCCGTTGGCCGTCAGGCACGAGTCGATCTTGGGCTGCAGGATCTTGCCCGCGACGTAGGAGATGTGCTGCGAGGACGCCGTGGGTGCGTACGACAGCGCCTGGATGCCGGACGTGGCGCTGTCGCAATCCAGGACGGTCAGGCCCTGCGCGGTGAGCTTGGGGATCATCTCGTCGAACGTGGCGCCGCTCGACGTCCAGCCGTGAACCAACAGGATCGGATAATTGCCCTCGTGCGCGGTCGGCGCCGTCGGCACGGCGAGGATCGCGGTGAGGAGCGCGAGCACGAGCAGACGTGCTGGCCGCATGCGGTTCCCTCCAAACCCGGCGCCCGTCCACGGGAGTGACGGTCAACCAACGTCGGGTTACCCGCCGGGAATTTACGAGCAGAAATTCCCCTTTGTCCAGGGCCGGGCGGCCTCTGCCGGAGAGGTTCGAGGAGCAATCAGGCGCACCGGACAGCGTCCCGCCATTCGTCGCGCAGCGTGCTCTTTCCTGCCCGGCGGTCCGCGGCGAATGGGCAGGCCCTTCCGGACCGTGCCTAGCGCGACGCGAACGGGTCCGGCCGGTAGACGACCCGCATCAGCGTCAAGCCCCGCGCAGGGGCGACGTCGGCGGCCGCCTGCCGGTTCTTCGCCCGCAACACGTTGCCCACCCATTCCGGCATGCGGTCCCCGAAGCCCACGGCCAGCAGGCAGCCCGTGATGCTGCGCACCATCTGGTGACAGAACGAGTCGCCTTCGACGCGGATCGTGGTCCGCGAATCGCGGGCGGCCCGCACGCGAACGATGCGGATCCGGCGCACCAGTGACTTAGCGTTGGCGCGGCAGAACGAGGCGAAGTCGTGCTCGCCGACCAGATGCCGTGCGGCGTCGTTCATCGCCCCGACGTCGAGCGGCCTCGGCTCCCACAGGGCGAACCGGTCCAGGAACGGATCAGGGGCCGGTCCCCCGTAGATGCGGTACTCGTAGATTCTGCGCCTTGCCGAGAAGCGCGCGTCGAATCCCGGCGGCGCGGCGACGACGGCCTTGATCGAGATCTCGGGCGCCAGCATCTTGTTGATCCGCTTGGCGAGCTCGGTCAGGTCCAGCGACGCCGGCGCGTCGAAGGTCATCACCTGCCCGGCGGCGTGAACGCCCGCGTCGGTGCGTCCGGCGCCGGTGGTCAGGATCTCGCGCCGCGCGACCAGCGAGACGGTACGCTCGATCTCGCCCTGGACGGTGCGTCGCTCACGCTGCCGCGCGAAGCCGCGGAAGCCGGCCCCGTCGTAGGCCAGCAGCATCGCCACCCGCACCGGTTCCATACCGGCGAGGATAGCCGCAGACGTGAAGAAGGGGCCCGAAGGCCCCTTCCATGAACTCCCGATGCGCTACTCCGCGTCGCTCTTCTTGCGGCGGCTCCGGCGCTTGGGCGCTTCTTCGGTCTCGGCGGGAACGATCTGCTCGCCCTCGACCAGCTCGATCATCGCCATCGGCGCGGCGTCACCCTTGCGGGGGCCGAGCTTGACGATGCGCGTGTAGCCGCCCGGACGTGACGCGTACTGCGGCGCGACCTCGGCGAAGAGGTGATGCACGATGTCGCGGTCGCGGATCGTGCGCAACACCTGACGGCGCGCCGCCAGATCGCCCTTCTTCGCGTGCGTGATCATGCGCTCGACGACCGGACGTACGGCCTTGGCGCGTGCTTCCGTCGTCTTGACGCGACCGTCGCGGATGATCGATGACGCCATCCCGCTCAGGATCAGCTTCTGGTGCGCGGGCCCCGACCCGAGGCGCGGACCCTTCTTCGGCTTCGGCACGGCTCTAGCCCTCTCGCAATCCCATGCCCATCGCGGCGAGCTTCATCTTGACCTCGTCGATGGACTTCTGACCGAAATTCCTTATGTCGAGCAGATCCTGCTCGGTGCGCTGGATCAGATCGCCGACGGTGGCGACGCCCTCGCGCTTGAGGCAGTTGTACGAGCGGACCGAGAGCGTGAGCTCCTCGACCGGCAGGGCGAGCTCACCGCTCGGCTGGGCCTCGCCCTCGGCGGGCCCGAGCGAGAGGCCGGGGCTCTCGGAGAGCTCACCGAACAACCCTGCCAGCTCGACCAGCGTGGTGCCGCCCGACGAGACCGCCTCGCGGGGCGAGATGGCGCCGTTCGTCTCGACGTCGAGGATCAGCTTGTCGCGGTCGGTCATCTGCTCGACCCGGGTCTCGTACTCGGTCGAGGCGACCCGGGTCGAGCAGATG
>DATLFO010000107.1:0-10600 GCA_035541035.1 Actinomycetota bacterium | reverse complement strand
AGCGGCTCGGCCGTCAGGCGAAGCGACATCGCGAGCACATTCGCGTCGTTCCATGTGCGCGCGCCGCGCGCCTGCTCCGCGTCGGTGCACAAAGCGGCGCGAACGCCCGGCACCTTGTTCGCCGCGATCGACACGCCCGTGCCGGTATGGCACAGCACGATGCCCTGGTCGGCCTCGCCCTTGGCCACCGCCAAGGCGACGCCGCGGCCCACGTCCGCCCACTGCTCGTCGCGGCCGCCGGCCGGTCCCAGGACCATCACGACCTCGTGTCCGCGGGCCTTGACGCCGTCGATCAGCGCGTCGGTGACCGCGTTGCGGTCGTCGGCTCCCATTGCGATTCGCATCGTGCTTCGAGGATACTCCGGACACCCGCCCGCGCGAACATGCGATACTTCGCGCGTGATGAGCGATTTCGCGTGGCCAGACACGCTTGCCCGGCTGCTTCGCGGCGAGGATCTGCCGCAACAGGAAGCCGCCGCCGCGATGCGTTCGATCATGGACGGCCGGGCCTCGCCCGCGCAGGTCGCGGGATTCTTGATCGGCCTGCGCGCCAAGGGCGAGACCGTTGACGAGGTCGCCGGGCTGGCCGCCACAATGCGCGAGCTGTCCAACAAGGTGCCGGTCGCCGGTCCGCTTCTCGACACGTGCGGCACCGGCGGCGACCGCGCAGGCACGGTCAACATCTCGACGATGGCGGCGCTGGTCGTTGCGGGCGCGGGCGGCCGGGTCGCCAAGCACGGCAATCGCGCGGCCTCCTCGCGCTGCGGCAGCGCGGATCTGCTGGAAGGGCTCGGCGTGGTGATCGATCTTTCGCCCGAGGACGTGGCGACGTGCATCGACGAGGCCGGGATCGGCTTCTGCTTCGCGCCGGTGTTCCATCCGGCGATGCGTCACGCGGCCGTGCCGCGCCGCGAGCTGGGCGTGCCGACCGTGTTCAACTTTCTCGGCCCGCTGACCAACCCTGCCGGCGCCCAGCGGCAGACGGTCGGGGTGAGCGATCCGACGATGGCGCCGAAGATGGCCGAGGCGCTGCGGCGGCTCGGCGCGGAGCGCGCGATGGTGTTCCGCGGCGACGACGGGCTCGACGAACTGACCACCACGACCACCTCGACGGTGTGGGACATCGCGCCGGACGGCGTCGCCGAGCGCCGCTTCGATCCCGAGGTCGAGCATTCGATCGCGCGCGCGACCGCGGCGGATCTCGCCGGGGCCGATGTCGAGACCAACGTGAAGATCTGCCTGGCCGTGCTGGAGGGGGAGCCGGGTGCGGTGCGCGACGCGGTTGTGCTCAACGCCGCGGCCGCGATGACCGTCGGCGGGCTCGCTCCGTCGATGGATGCGGCGCTGGATGCGGCGCGCGAGTCGCTCGACGCCGGCCGTGCGCGCGCGGCGATGGAGCGGATGCGCGACGTATCACGGCGGCTGAAAGGCTAGGACCGTGGCCGTCTGCGCCGCCTGCGGAGGCGCGAATCCCGAGGGGATGCGCTTCTGCGGTCACTGCGCGGCGCCGCTGGATTCGACCGCGCCCGGCCGCGACGACGCGCTGCGCAAGATGGTTTCGCGTCAAGTGGCCGAGCGCCTCGCCGCCGGCGGCGAGCTCAGCGACGAGTGGCGGCTCGTCACCACGCTCTTTGCCGACATCAGCGGCTACGTCGCGCTGGGCGAGCGGCTCGACCCCGAGTCCTACGCGGAGGCCACCGGCCCGATCGTCGCGCTGATGACCCGCGTCGCCGAACGCTACGACGCGCACGTCGCCAAGTTCGCCGGCGACGCGCTGCTGTGCATGTTCGGCGCGCCCGTCGCCCGCGAGGACGACGCGGATCGCGCCCTGCTCGCGGCGCTCGAGATGCGAGCCGAGCTCGACGCGCTGCGCCCGTCGCTACCCGAGGTCGCGCGCGACCTCGAGCTGCACATCGGCGTGAACACCGGCCGCGTCGTCGCGGCGATCCTGGGCGACGCGGCGCGGCTCGACTACAACGTGATGGGGGACGCGGTGAACTCGGCGCAGCGGCTCGAGTCGGCCGCGCCCGGCGGCGAGATCTACGCCGGCGACGCGACCGTGCGGCTCGTGCGCGACCGCTTCGAGTTCGAACGCGTCGGCGAGCTGACCGTCAAAGGCAAGCGCGAGCCGATCGGCGCGTGGCGTCTGATCGGCCGCCGCCGCACCGCCGCGCCGCGCGCGAGCGCGCCGCTGGTGGCGCGCGACGCGGAGGTTGCGGCGCTCGCCGGGGTGTTCTCGCGGCTGCTCGGCGGCCGCGGCGCCGTGGTGTGCGTCACGGGCGAGGCAGGCGTGGGCAAGTCGCGGCTGTGCGCCGACGCGGCCTCGCGCGTGCGTCCCCGCGGCGTCCGGTCGCTGGTGGCGCGCTTCCCGAGCGCCGGCTCGGTCGCCTACGGGCCGTATCGCGATCTGGTGCGCTCGGTCGCGGGCATCGAGTCGGGCGACCCGGCCGCGCGAGCGGCGCGTGCGTTGCAACGCACCTGCGCTGCGCTCGGCCTGGAAGCGGCCGAGCCCTACCTCGCGCGTGTGGCGGGGCTGCCCGGCGACACGGCCGTGCGCGATCCCGAGGCTGTTCGCCGCGGCGTGCACGAGGCGTTCGTCGCGTTGATCGACGCGCTCGTAGCGACCTCGCCGCTCGCGCTCACGATCGAGGATTTTCACTGGGCGGACGAATCCTCGGCCGCGCTCACCGAGGAGATTGCGGCGATGACCGCGGCCCGTCCGCTGGCGCTGCTGCTGACCGCGCGGCCCGAGGCGCGTGCGATGCTCGATGCGATCGCGATGCGCGGCGAGGCGTCGTCGCGTCTGCCGATCGCGCTCGATCCGCTCGACGACGCGGGCGTGGCGATGCTCGTGGACAACACGCTCGGGGGGTCCGCACCGGCGGGGCTCGCGACGGTGCTGCGGGAGCGCGCGGCCGGCAACCCCTTCTTCGTCGAGGAGATCGTGCGCTCGCTCGTCGAAGCCGGCACGCTGCGCCGCGCGGCCGGCGGCTGGACGGTAGACGGTGGATGGGATGCGGGCGGCGTGCCGCCCACCATCGAGGGCGTGCTCGCCGCGCGCCTGGACCGGCTTCCGCCCGAGGCGGTGGCGGTCGCGCAGGTTGCGGCCGTCGCGGGGCGCCGCGTGCGGCTGCGGCTGCTCCATGATGTGCTCGGCGGTGCGAACCTCGACGTCGCGGTCGCGGCGCTCGTCGCATCCGGGCTCGTGGACCGTGACGGCGACGACGCCGAGCCGTCCATCGCGTTCCATCACGCGCTCGCGGCCGAGGTCGCCTACGAGCGGCTGCTTCGTCGCCGCCGCACCGAGCTTCACCGCATGATCGCCGATGCGGCCGAGCGCCTGTACGGCGATGGCGACGACGTGGTCGAGCTGCTCGCCCGCCACCGGTATCTCGGCGGCGGCGGGGAGGCCGCCTTCGAGCTGCTCGTGCGGGCGGGGGAGCGCGCGCGGCGCCTGTACGCGAACGGTGCGGCGCTGACGCACTTCGAGCGGGCGCTCGAGGTCGCGCCGGATGCGCGTCGCCCCGAGATCGCGCTCGCGATCGCGGACCTGTGCGAGCTGCGCGGCGACTATGCGCGCGCGCTTGCGGTGTACGAGGAGGTGCGGGACGCAACGGGAGATGTTCGCGCCTGGCGCGGGATCGCGTCCACGATGCGAAAGCGTGGCGATTACGACCTTGCGATCGAGATGCTCGACGCGGCGCTGGTGGCCGGCGCCGCCGATCCCGCGGCGCTGCGGCTCGAGCACGGATGGACGCTGTCGGTCGCGGGACGCTACCGCGAGGCGATCGCCTCGCTGCGCACGGGGCTGTCCGCCGCGCCCGCCCGCCGCGACGAGGTAACCGCCGCGCTGCTGCTCGAGCTCGCCCGCGCCGAGACCGTCGAGCGCGATCTCGTGGTCGCGCTGACCCACGGCGAGGCCGCCCGCGCGATCTTCGCCGAGCGGGGCGACGAGCGCGGCCTTGCGTCGAGCATTCGGATCGTGGCCGCGGCGCTGCACCGCCTCGGCCGGCTCGACGAGGCCGCGGCCGCGCTCGGCGACGGCTTGACGCTGGCCGAACGGACCGGCGACGTCGAAGAGCGCGCCGCCTGCCTGATCAACCTCGGGATGGTCGAGCTCGAGCGCGAGCGGATCGACGACGCGATCGAATGCGATCGTCGCGCCATCGCCGAGTTCGAGCGCATCGGTCACGCGAGCGGCCGCGCGATCGGCTACGGCAATCTCGCCGAAAAGCTGCTGCGCGCGGGTGACCTCGGCGAAGCCGAGCGGTGGTGCGAGCGAGCGCTCGAGCATGCCCGCGGGATCGGGCACACGCCCACGATCGCCGATGCAACCCGCACCCGCGCCCTGATTGCGTTGCAGCGCGGCGACCACGCCGAAGCGCGCGCGGCGGCCGAGGAGGCGGCGCGGGTCTACGAGCAGATGGGCGTCCCGGCCGAAGCGGCCGAGGCCCGCCGCATCGGCGCGGGCTGACGCAGCGAAAGAGCCGTCTAGGTGGCGCGCTTGCGGAGCGCGTCCATGTCCAACACGGTGATCACCTTGCGTGCGGTGTCGATCACGTTGCGTTCGCGGAGCGCGCGCAGCGCCTTGCTCACGGCCTCACGGCTGGAGCCGGTCCACCCGGCGATCTCCTCTTGCGACAGCGGCAGCGCGATGCGCACGGCCCCGTCGCCGTCTCCTTCGCCGAAGCGCTCGGCGAGCTCAAGCAGCCGGCGCGCGACACGGCCGACCGAGTCGTAGGCGCCGAACTCGATGCGTTTGCGGTCGGCGTCGCGCAGGCGCCGCGACACGATCTCGAGCAACGCGAACGAGGCGGGCGCGTGGGTCGAAAGATACTGCTTGAACGCGTCGGCAGGCACGACCGTCGCGCGCACGTCCTCCAGCGCCGATGCCGTCGCCGACAGCGGCTCGCCGTCGATCACCGACAGCTCGCCCAGCAGATCGCCGGTGACACGCACCGCGAGCACGATCTCGCGGCCGTCCTCGGTGAACGAGGAGATCTTCACCCGGCCGTCCTCGATCAGGATCACGTTGGCGCTGCGGTCGCCTTCGAGCAGCATGGTGGTGCCGGCGGGGTAGCGGCGCGACCGTCCCGCGGCGCGCAGCGCTTCCAGATCGGGAACGGCGAGCGCCCCCGCGAACCCGCCCGCAACGCCCGCTTCGGCCACCACGCCCTCCGCTCAGTCCGCGTCGGCGAAGCCGATCGAGAACAGCGAGTCCAGATCGTGGCGCGAATACGCGCGGAACGCGATCAGCGTCTGCGTGGCTGTGATCGACGGGATACGAGCGATCTCGGCCGTGACGACGTCGGCGAGCTGGTCGTGCTCGGCGACGCGCACCAGCGCGACCAGGTCGTACTCGCCGGAGACCGAGTACACCTCGGAGACGTGCTCGAGGTCGGCCAAGGCCTGCGCGGTCTCCGGCACTTTGTGCACGTCGCTGTTGATCAAAACGATCGCGGTCACCATGGCGGCGCTGAGTCTACCCCGGACCCGATCCACTTCTGCAAAGGGGCCTCGATGTTCGCGGCATGAAGGATTGTTTCGATCGGCGGCGAAGGTAGCAGCAAGCTCATCGATCAAAACGGGAGGTTGATCGTGAAGATACGCCGCGCGCGGCTCGTCGCCGCCGTCATCGCCTTGGTCGCGCTTGCCGCCGGATTGCCGGCCACTACGGCAACCGCCTCGGGCTACACCGCCGATATCCGCCGCACCCAGTTCGGGATCCCGCACATCAAGGCGGAAGGTTGGGGGAACCTAGGGTTCGGCGTCGGCTACGCGTTCGCACAGGACAACCTCTGCGTGATGGCCGACACGTTCCTGACCGTCAACGCCGAGCGGTCCAAGTATCTGGGGCCGAACGGCACCTACCGCTCCGAGGCGAACGGCGTCGTGCCGACCAATCTCGAAAGCGACTACTACTACCAGTGGATCAACGAGTCCGGCGTGATCGAAGGGCTCGTGGACGGCACCTGGCCGCACGCCAAGCCATTGTCGCAACCGATCGTGGATCTGAGCGAAGGCTGGGCGGCCGGCTATAACGCCTACCTGAGCGACATCGGCGGCGCGGCACAGGTCAGCGACCCGGCCTGCAAGGGCATGCCCTGGGTCAAGCCCATCAGCGTGCGCGACGTCTATCGCCGCTACTACCAGCTGATCATGTTCGCCTCGAAGGGCGCGCTGCTGAAATTTATCGTCGGCGCGCAGCCGCCGCTGCCCGGTGCGCCGGTCCCGGTCGCAACGACCGCCGAGATCGACCGGCTTCCGAGCGGCGAGAACCTGGGCATCGGATCGAACGCGTGGGCGCTTGGCGACGAGGCGACCGATAACGGCTACGGCATGCTGCTGGGCAACCCCCACTTCCCGTGGCGCGGCCCGGAACGTTTCTACGAATTCCACCTGACCTGGCCCGGCAAGGTCAACGTGATGGGCGGCGCACTGTTCGGCAGCCCGCTGGTGCACATCGGCGTCACGGATCACGTCGCGTGGAGCCACACCGTGTCCGTGCCCTACCGGTTCACGCCCTACGAGCTGAAGCTGGTGCCGGGCGATCCGACCGCCTACTTCTGGAACGGCGGCATCAAACGGATGAAGACCAAGACGGTCGAGGTGGACGTCAAGCAGCCCGACGGCTCGATCACCCGGTCGCCGCACACCTTCTACGAGGCGCACTTCGGTCCGGTCATCAATTTCCAGGGCGCGTTGATGCCCTGGACGCCCGCGGTCGCCTACGCGATCGACGACGCGAATGAGGACAACTTCCGCGCGCTCGAGCACTTCTTGGACGTCAACCAGGCACAGAGCGCGAACGACGTCTACGACGCGCTGGCCGAGCACGTCGGCATTCCGTGGGTGAACACCATCGTCGCCGACGACCGCGGATCGGCGTTCTACGCGGACATGTCGGTGGTACCGCATCACACCGACGAGCAGCTGGGGCGCTGCACGACGGCGGTGGGTGAGGCGCTCAAAGCGCTGGCGCGTCTGCCGGTGCTCGACGCGCGGCCCGACTGCATGCCGGGAACCGATGCCGACGCGCCCGTGCCCGGCATCTTGGGGGCCGGCAACCTTCCGAGCCTGTTCCGTCGCGACTACGTCGCGAACTCGAACAACAGCCACTGGCTGCCCCACGAGCATCATCCGCTGGAGGGCTACCCGTACGTGACCGGCGCCGAGCGCGCCGCGATCACGCCGCGTGCCCGGCTGGGTCTGCTGATGATCCGCGAGGAGCTCGCGAACGGAGGCACCTTCACGCTGCAAGAGGTTCAGGACGCGGTCTTCAACAACCGCCAATACCTGGGTGAGATCGTCGGCGACGATCTGATCGGCGCCTGCCGTCAGACGCCGATGATCCCGATCCAGGAAGGAAACGGCGTCGTCATGATCGATCTGACGCAGGCCTGCGACGTGCTCGCGGCCTGGGACCGGAAGGCGAATTTGGATTCGAAGGGGACGGCGCTGTTCCGCGAGTTCGTCAACGCCGCCTATGCCGCGAACACGTTCTGGCTGGACCGGTTCGACGCGGACCGGCCGGTGGATACGCCCGGCAGGATGAACGCGGCATCGCCCGAGGTGCGGCAGGCGCTTGCCCGCGCGGTGCGCAAGCTGCAGAACGCCGGCGTGGCCTTGGACGCGAAGCTGGGCGACATTCAGCGGGCAAAGCGTGGCGGGCTGTCGATCCCGGTCCACGGCGGCTCCGAGCACGGGATGTTCAACTACGTCCTGAGCCCGTTCAACGCGGCCGAGGGCGGCTACACCGACACGACGTACGGATCGAGCTTCGTGATCACCGCGACGTGGGACGCGATCGGCAAGCCCCGTGCCGAAGCGATCCTGACCTATTCGTTGTCAACGGATCCGACGTCACCGCATTACGCGGATCAGACGCAGCTGTATTCGAACAAGCAATGGGTTCCGCTGTACATGGACGAGGCATCGGTGCTCGCGAACACGATGACGTCGATCGTCGTCACCGGATAGCGAGACGCATCGGATCGAGGGGCTCCCGGCGGGGGCCCCTCGTCATGTCGTGCGGTCGCGGCTGCGGCGCGCCTTGTGGAGCCGCTTCTGCCAGCCCGCGATCGCGTGGCCGCCCTGCACGGGCATCGCGAACGTGCCGCTTGCCGACACGAGCCGAATCTCGCGGCGGCGCGTCAGCCACGACCACAGCAGGCGGGTTTCGTCGGCGTGGCCGTCGGCGCCGGCCGGCAGGGCGCGCCCGCCGGCGGATTCCAGCATTCCGTCCGCGATCACGACCGTCACGCCGCCGGCATCGAGCACGATCCGTCCGGCGGCGCGCAGCGCGTCGGCCGCGCGGCGCCGTGCCAGCGCATGTACGAGCGAGCCCGCACGGTCGCGCACGCCGGCCGCCTCCTCGAAGCGTGTCTCGGCCGTCAGCCGCCCGAGCCGCTCGTCGATCGCGAGCAGCGCCACGGTCGGGTCCCCGTCCAGCGCCGTTCGCACCGGCGTGAGCGTCGCGGCGTAGGCGTCGGGGTCGACGCGGCCGTCGCAGGGCGCCAGGCACCGGCCGATCTGGGCGAGCGCGCACGGGTCGAAGCGGGTCTTGGCGCCGATCCGGTCATTGCACCGCCGCACCGGCGCGGCCTCTTCGAGCGCCTCGCGCAGTGCCGTCGCCGCCGCCGACGACAGCGGCCCGATCGAGCCGTCGCCGGGCGTGCGCGCGATCGCGATCCGCGGGAAGCGCTCGGCCGTCAGCCGCACCCAGGCTTTGCCGGTCGAGCCGCGGCCGGCACGGTTGTACGGCGGATGATGCTTGCGGATCAGGCGGCCCTCCAGGACCGCGGCCTCGATCTCGAGCGCGGTCTCGTGATGCTCGATCCGGTTCATGTCCCGCAGCATGTTTCCGATGCGGCGGCGGTCGTCGCTCGAGAAGTACGAACGCACGCGCGTGCGCAGATCCGTGGCCTTGCCCACGTACAGCAGCGCGCCGTCGGCGGCGCGGAACATGTAGACGCCGGGCGCGCCGGGCAGGGGATCGGCCAGCTTTCGCTTGCCGGCCTGCGGATGCCCGCCGGCGGTCTGGAACCACAGCAGGTCTTCGAGATGGTTCACGCCCCAGCGGCCACCCAGCTCGAGCAGCGCGTGCAGCACGTCGGTGGTCGCGCGCGCGTCGTCGAGCGCGCGATGGGTGGGCGTCCGCGCCCGCAGCGCGTGCGCGAGCGTCTCGAGCCGCAGGTTCGGGACCTCGTCGCGCACCAACCGCCGCGCCAGCCGTACCGTGCACACGACCGGGTTCTCCATCCGCCCGTAGCCGAGCCGCTCGGCCTCGTAGTTCAGGAATCGGGTATCGAAGGCGGCGTTGTGCGCGACCACCACCGCGTCGCCGCAGAACTCCAGGAACGCCGGCAGCGCCTCCTCGATGTTCGGCGCGCCGATCACCATCGCGTTGGTGATGCCGGTCAGCACGGTGATCATCGGCGGGATCTCGCACCCCGGGTTGACCAGTGTCCGGAACTCGCCGAGCACCTCGCCGCCGCGGACCTTGACCGCGCCGATCTCGGTGATCATCGACGAGCCCGGCGCGCCGCCGGTCGTCTCGAGGTCCACGATGCAGAACGTGGTCTCGATCAGGGCCGAGCCCAGATCGTCAAAGGATCGCTGCAGGGTCTTCATCGTGCCGGATCCGACTATACGAGGGGGCGCCGACACGAACCGAACAGCTGTTCGGGATCAGCGATCTCGGTATACTGCCGCCGCCGTGACCGACGATCTTCGCTACCGCTGCAACGCGTGCGGAAACCTGACGCGCTTCGACGTGGTGTCCCGGCGACGGACGCGTGCGTTCCACCACTACACGCTCGGCGGGGACCTCACCGTTGAGGAGGAAGAGATTCTCGAGCTCGACGTCGAGAAGGTCACGTGCCGCTGGTGCGGCGGCTCGGATCAGATCGAACGCATCCCGCGCACGGAAGAGGCCGCGCCCTAGGACGCGGCCCCACGGTTCGTCCTCTCAGGCGGACTCTTCGAACTCGGTCGCCCCGCACTCGGGGCAGGCGGGCGCGGCGTGGCGCCCCTCGATCTCGAACCGGTTACCGCACGAGGTGCAGGACACCTGCTTGGTGTCGTCCAGGACGTCTCCGGCGTGCACGGTCATCTCGAGCCTCCTTCCGTCGTCGCTTCCCGCTTTCCCGAATGCGGCGAGGCCGAATCATCAGCCCGGGCGTCGGTCGCCGGCGATCCGGCCAAGGATCGTTTCGCCCGATCCCGTTCTTTCGCTGTCGTACCCCTGGTCTACCGTGAAGGCCATGAAGGAGGTGGTGAGCATGACCGGCGCCGGACCATCGGACCTGCACATCGACTGCGAGACCTGCGTGATGCGCGAGACGGACGCATGCCGTCACTGCGTCGTGATGGCGATCGTCAACCCGCCGAAAGGCGCCATCGTCTTCGACGCGGCGGAGGAGCGGGCGATCCGGGCGATGGCCACGGCCGGCTTGCTTCCTCTGGTGAGATACCGGCCCGGCAGTGAAGCGGTGTAGCACGCGGCCCGATTCGTTCCCGGGTTCCTTGCGGCGAGTGGACGGACCGGCCAGAATGCCGGGCGTATTCCGGCTTCCCTGGGGGTCCGTTGATCAAGCTC
>DATLFO010000106.1:0-11069 GCA_035541035.1 Actinomycetota bacterium | reverse complement strand
TCGTCCGGGACCGCTCGCGTCAGCGGCCGGCGGCCTGCTCCAGCAGGCGGCGGTTCACGCGGCCCGCCAGCTCGGCGAACGAGCGCAGGCTCATGCCCGCCGATCCGCTCCCGACCGATGCCGGCTCGAGGGAGAAGTCGGCGGCCTCGACCGATCCGGACACCGGCTCCTGCCCGCCGAGAAGCGTCTCGATCATGCGGCGGGTCAGCTCGGCGGCCGGGGTCGAAGGCGGATGGATCGGTGCGGCAGGGGCAGCGGGTACGGGCCGGGGCGCGGCAGGCTTGGGCTTGGCGGCAGCCTTCGGCTTCGACGCCTTGCGCGGCGCCGACGACGAGCCGCTCGCGGACGGACCCGATCCGTTCGAAGTGTTCGACGAGGAGACCGGCTTGCGGAAGACCTGGGTGACCCACAGCAGGCCGTCGCGCCAGACGGTGCCGACGCCGACCTGGGTGTAGCTCCGGTCGAGGATGTTGGCGCGGTGGCTCTGGGAGTCCATGAAGGCCTGATGCAGGTCCTCGACGCCCGGGCCGTAGCCCACGTTCTCGCCGACGACCTCCCAGCCGTCCACCTCGCTGCGAAGGTTCGGGTTGTGGTGCAGGTTCTTTTGGCTCGCCATGCGCTGGCTGTGCCGGCGCGCGACCTGGGCGAGGTCCTCGGCCCACACCAGCGTGTGGATCCCGCGCTTCGAGCGCTCGGAGTTGATCCGGGAGACGAAGCCGTTCTCCTCGCCCGAGGCGGCCTGGACGACCTGCACTCCGGCGATCGAGACGGCGGTCGCGAGAATCAGGGCAATGCTGTAGCGGGCTAGACGTCGCATGGCGAAGGTCCTCGGGGGGGTTGGGGAGAGAGTCTTCGGTTGCGGTGCGGGTGGTGCGAGCCGGTAAATCCGTGGTGCGCGTTCGGCGAGGTAAACGCGCCCGTCGGCCCGCCGTTCGAGCGGTTGCCGGAAGCAGGAGAACACCCGGCTATGCCCGGTTCATGCCTGCCGTTCCCGATCGCGCCGGATGGGCGTGCGCATGGTCCCGCGGCGTCCCTTTTGAACCGGCGAGCGGGTAGCGCGCCGGGACGCTACCATTCCGAGGTCATGGGGGGAATCCGATCCACGTTCCGGCGCTTCGAGCGAGCCGTGCTGCGAACGCTCATGCGCGCGGGCGCGAAGTTCGCCGACCGGCGGGTGGCCAAAGAGGTCGAATCGCGCCGTTCCAAGAGCGGATAGCTACTTACGGCTGAGGATGTCGGCCAGCAGCATGCCCAGCAGCATCGCGCCGGTGGCCACGCCGGTGACCGGCAGCCAATCCGGGATGCGCTCGCTGGTTCCTGCGATCGCCGACGCGGTGATCGTGGCCGTCGCGCCGAGCGAGAGCGCGACCCGGCGACCGGCGCGGCGAATGGTCTCCTCGAAGCCTTCGGTCCCGCGGAACTGAACCTGCAGGCGGCCGCCCTTCATGCTCGCGGCCAGCGATTCGACCGAGCGCAGGATCCGTCCCGCCCGGGACGCGACCTTGGAGGCCTCGTAGAGAACCTTGCCCGGGGCGAGCGCCCCACCGACGCGGCCGGCGATGTGGCGCATCATGTAGCGGCCGGCGACCGAGAACGGGTCCAGGTCGGGCATCAGCTCGGCGGTCGCAAGCTGCATCTGCGCGAGCGCCTTGGCGGTCAGCGCCAGCGACGCCGGCAGCCGCACGCCGTGCTGCATCGAGATCGCGGTCATCTCTTGCAGCAGCGGGCCGAGCTGGATGTCGCGCAGCGACTTGCCGGTGAACGAGCGCATCACGCGGTCCACGTCCGCCGCGAAGGCGTCGGTGTCCACGTCGTCGTGCTCGGCCAGCGACAGCACGCTGTCGGCCAGGAACCGCGAGTCCTCCTGCCAGAGCGCGAGCACGACCAGCATCATCGCGTCGCGAACGGGCGGATCGAGCTCGCCGACCATGCCCAGATCGAACAGGTAGATCTTGTTGTCGCTGCCCCAGCGCATGTTGCCCGGATGCGGATCGGCGTGGAAGAAGCCTTCCGAGAGCACCTGGTGGTAGTAGGCCTCGAGCAACTGCTTGGCCGCCTCGCTGCGCTCGGGCACGTCGGGCGCCTGACGCAGCGGCACGCCCTCGACGAAGCGCAGCACCAGCAGGGTCTTGGAGGTGAACAGGTCGTAGACCTCGGGCACGCCGAGCCGGTCGAAGCCCGACAGGACCTCCTGCATGCGTTTGATGTTGGAGGCCTCGCGCGTGAAGTCGAGCTCGCGCTCGAGCGAGGTCGCGAGGTGATCCACGATCGCGGGCACGTCCACGATGCGCCGGATCGCGGTCAGGTCGCCCGTCTGCTCGGCGAACATGCGAAGAAGCTCGAGGTCTTGGAGGATCTCGCGCGCGGCGTTGGGACGCTGCACCTTGACCACGACGGCCTCGCCGTCCTCGAGCACCGCGCGATGCACCTGCGCGATCGTGCCGGCCGCGAGCGGCTCGGAGTCGATGGACTCGAACGCGTCTTCCCACGGCACGCCGAGCGAGGTCTCGATTGCGCCGACGACCTCGGCTTCGGTCAGCGGGGTGACCTTCTCCTGCAGCGACTCGAGCTCGGCGATGAACTCGGCGGGCAGAAGGTCGGGGCGCGTCGAAAGGATCTGGCCGAGCTTGGAGAAGGTCGGGCCGAGTTCTTGGAGCGCGTCGCGGAACGCGATCGCGCCGGCGCGCAGCTTCGCCGGATCGGCGGTGTTCAGGCCGCCGGTGAAGATGTCGCGCACGCCGTGGCGGGCGAGCACGGTGCCGATGCGCGCGACGCGACGCGTGAGCGAGCCGCCGTCGGGCTCGGCGTCTTTCTTGGACCGGGCGGCCGCGCGCGGCGGACGAGGCTTGCGCGGCCTCGGGGCTTTCGCGGCCTTGGCCGTGCGCGGCTCGGGCGGTGGCGGACCGGATGCGGCCGCGGGAGCCTGGGCGGCCGGGGAATCGGGATCGCCGGGTGCGGCGACGTCGTCGTGATCGTTCATCGCTCAGCGTCTACCGGCCGCGGTGACGCTTGCGCTCCTTCGGATCGCGGGTGTCGACGATGATCACCGTGCACTGCGCTTGATGCGAGACGCGGTTCGGGACGTTGCCGAGCAAGAACTGCTTGCGGTCGCTCATGCCGTAGTTGCCGAGGACGATCGCGTCGCAGCCGTTCTCCTCGGCGTGGCGGCAGATCGCCTCGGCGGGCGCGCTGTCCTCCACGACCGCGACGGTGGCGCCGGCCGCGGCCGCCTGCTTGTCGAGGTCCCGCTGCGGAACAACGTTGTCGCCGACCCGCACGTGCAGCACGGTCAGCTCGGCCCCGTAGCGGCCGGCGAGATCCGCGGCGAAGGCCACGGCACGGCCGGCACGCTCGCTTCCGTCGCTGGTCACCAGGATTCGTCGCAACATGGAGCCGCCATTCAACCCGTCCGCAGGCCCCGCGGCAACACGGCTATGCGAGCACGTCGGCCAAGCGGGGTCCGGTCGCGAACTGCTCGCGGTAGAGCCGGGCGTACAGGCCGCCGCGGGCGATGAGCTCGTCGTGGGTTCCGCGCTCGGCGATGCGACCGGCGTCGAGCACCAGAATCTGGTCCGCCGCCATCACCGTCGCGGGACGGCGGGCCACGATCAGCACGGTCCGTCCCTTGAGCAGCGTCGCCAGCGCCCGCACGACGTAGCGCTCGTCCTCGGCGCCGAACACGCCCGCCGGCTCGTCGACGAGCACGACCGCCGGGTTCTTCAAAAGCGTGCGCGCGATGGCGATCAGATGCGTCTCGGCGGCGGGAAGCGGATGCCCGCCTTCCCCGACGATCGTGTCGTAGCCGTCGGGCAAGGTCAGGATGAAGTCGTGGACGCGCGCCGCCTTGGCGGCCTCCGCGACGTAGGACTCGGGCGCGTCGGGACGGCCGTAGAGGATGTTGTCGCGCACGGTTGCGTGGAACAGGAACGGCTCGCGCGCGATCACCGCGACCGCGTCCGCGATCGCGGCGAGCGACAGCTCGCGCAGATCGTGGCCGTCGAGCAGCACCGAGCCGTGATCGGGGTCGTGCAGCCGCGCGACGAGCGGCGCGATCAGCGACGTGCCCGATCCCGCGGTGCCGACGATGGCGAGCATGCGTCGCGACGGGACCTCCAGCGACAGGCCGCGCAGCCCGCCCCCGCCGCCGCGCGCCTCGAGCGAGACGTCCTCGAACGTGATGCGGCCCTGCACCGAGGCCAGCGCGGTCGCGCCCGGGCGTTCGGCGACCTCCGGCACCAGGTCGAGGTGCTCGAAGATGCGGTCGAACCGCGCGAGCGATCCGGCCGCGTCGGCGCGGACGGTCAGAAGCTGCTCGGCCGGGCCCGGCAGACGCACCTGCAGCATCGTGACGGCGATCACCGTGCCGAGGGTCATCGTTCCGTCGATCAGCCTGCGCCCGCCGAGCAGCCAGACGGCGGCCGGAGCGAGTGCGGCGACGCCTTGACGCGCGACGGCGGGCCAGCGACTCGCGAGCGCGTCGGCGATTGCCGTGTCACGCACGGCGCGCGCGCGCTCGGCGAAGCGGCGGCCTTCGTGTCCGTCGCGTCCGAACGTCTTTGCGAGCGCGGCGCCGGGCGCGCCGAGCGCTTCCTGGGCCAGACCCGACAAGCCGGCGAGCCGCTCCTTGTCGCGGCCGGCCGCTTCGGTGCGCACACGCTCGAGCCGGCGTGCGGGAAGAACGAGCAGCGGCACCATCGCCACGGCCACAAGCGTCAGCAGCGGGCTCAGCATCGTCATCGCGATCAGCGTCGCGACGAGCGTGAACACCGAAGCGATGTGCGAGGACGCGGTTTCGACGCCGGAGACCGCGGCGTCCACGCCGCCGGTGAGCATCCCGGTCAGGTCGCCGGCGCGCGCGTCGCCGAAGTAGCCGAGGCTTTGGCGCCGCACCGACTCGTAGACACGCGTGCGAAGGTCCGCGGCGACGCGCTGCGCGACGACGGTCGCCGCGTACGCGCGAATCGCCGACGCCGTCGCGGCCAGCACTGCGAAGGCGACCATGCCGGCCGCGAGCAGCACGAGCGCACCCTGGCGGCTACCGGGCAGCGCGTGATCGACGATGCGGCGCACCATCAGGGCGGGCAGCACGCCGGCGGCGGCGGCGGTCGCAGCAGCGGCGACGCTCACGACGGCGGCGCGCGTCGAATGGGACACCGCCTCCAGGACGCGCTCGACGGGCGCGCCGGCCGGAACCGGCGTCCGTGCGCGAGCCTCGCCCGGAGCCGTCATCCCGCCAGCGTAGCCGCCCGGCCCGTCACGGGTCACGCCCGCCCGTCTTCCCGCGCCTCGCGCCTATGCTTGGGCCGTGCCCGAGGTCGCGATCGTCGCGCAGGCCGAGGTCGCGCCGCTGCTCGAGGCGATGCGCGCAGACGGCCTCGACGTGATCCCCGGCGAAGGGACGTGGATCGGTGCCCGGGACGCCGGCGGATCACTCGCCGGCGTCGCCCGGATCTTCGACCGGGACGGAATCGCGGCGCTGGACGACGTGTGGGTGGCGCCGGCGCATCGCCGCGCAGGTGTCGGCTCGGCGCTGGTGGCGCACGCGAGGACGATGCGCCGTCCCCTCTGGCTGATCGCCGACGAGATCGACGTGGGCTTCTACGCCGCGCGCGGCTTCGCGACCGAGGCCGACACGGCTCTGCCGGCCGGGCTCGCGGCGCACTACGCGTCCAAGGACGAGTGGCCGGCACCGGATCACCGCCACGTCGCGATGCGGGCGATCTAGCCCGACAGCGCCTTGCGAACGATCAGGATGCGCTGGATCACGGTGACCCCGCCGAGCACCACCAAGGCCGCCAGCGCCCACGGCAGCGCGCCGGGCACCACCAGCCCGATCATCAGCGCCACGTAGCGCTCGAGCCGCGCGAAAAGCCCTTCGCCCATGGTGACGCCGCGCGCGGCGGCCTCGGCGCGCACGTGCGAGACGAACAGCGACACGGCGAGCGCGCCGAGCGCGAGCGCCGCCTGCAGCGACCGTGCCTGCCAGGTCAGCGACAGGAACAGGCCACCGAGCACCGCCGCGTCCGACGCGCGGTCCAGCAGCGCGTCCAAGTAGGCGCCGCGATTGCCGCTGGTGCCGCGCGCCCGCGCGACCGATCCGTCGAAGACATCGAGCAATCCGGCCGGCAGCAGCAGCAGACCGGGCAGCAGCCGGTTGCCTTGTGCGAGCAGAACCGCGATCCAGATGTTGAGCGCGAGCGAGGCCATGGTGAGATGGTCGGCGGTGACGCGCATCCACAGCAGAAGCCGGAGCGCGCCGCGCCACGGCGCCGCGAGCGCGACGCGAATGATCGGCGCGATCAGACCCTTGACTTCGCGCGGCTTCTCGGGGATCGGCTCGGACGGCATCGCCGCGCATTCAACCACGGTAGCGGGTATCCTGCCCCACTCGATGAGCGCATCCGCGGCCGGCCCGGCGATCCAGGTCCGCAACTTGGCGAAACGCTACGGCGAGATCGAGGCCGTGCGCGGCATCGACCTGAGCGTCGAGCGAGGCGAGGTCTTCGCGTTGCTCGGCCCGAACGGGGCCGGCAAGACCAGCACGGTCGAGATCCTCGAAGGGCACCGGCGGCGCAGCGGCGGCGAGGTCGACGTGCTCGGCTTCGACCCGGCGCGCGGCGGCCGCGCGTTCCGCAGCCGCATCGGCGTGGTGCTTCAGCAGACCGGCGTCGAGAAGTACCTGACCGTCGCCGAGGTCATCGAGCTGTTCCGCGGCTACTACCCCGCCCCGCTCCCGCTCGACGAGATCATCGACGTGGTCGGGCTGCGGGAAAAGCGCGACGAGCGCGTGCGGCGGCTCTCGGGCGGCCAGCAGCGCCGCCTGGACGTGGCGGTGGGCCTCGCCGGCAATCCCGATCTTCTGTTCCTGGACGAGCCCACCACCGGGTTCGATCCGGGCGCGCGCCGCAACGCCTGGGACATGATCCGCAACCTCAAGGCGCTCGGAAAGACGATCTTCCTCACCACGCACTACATGGACGAGGCCCAAGAGCTCGCGGACCGCGTCGCGGTGATCGCGGGCGGCCGCATCGTTGCGGAGGGTTCGCCCGATCAGATCGGCGGACGCGACACGGCCGAGACGCTGATCCGGTTCCGCACGCCCGCGCGTCCGCTGCCCAAGGCGGTCGCCGCCGGCGCCTCGGTTCACGGCGACACCACCGCGATCGGCACCGCGACGCCGACCAAGACGCTGGCGGCGCTGACGGCGTGGGCGGTCAGGAACTCGATCGAGCTCGAGGATCTGCAGGTGACGCGTCCCACGCTCGAGGACGTCTACCTTCGGCTGGCCGGAGCGCAGGGCGAATGAGCAAGGCGGCGCATTCGGACGCGGCGCTCGTGGCGCGCCAGTTCCGCGCGGAATGGGCCTCGTTCTGGCGCAACCCGGCCGCGGCGGGGTTCACGTTCGTCTTCCCGATCATGTTCATGGTCATCTTCAATCTTCTATTCGACGATCCCTACACCGGCCGCGGCCCGCGCGTGAGCGCGGCCACCTTCTTCACGCCCGCGCTGATCACGTTCTCGCTGGTGTCGGCCTGCTTCACCAACATCGCGATCGGCGTGGTGTTCGCGCGCGAGGAGGGTGTGCTCAAACGCGTTCGCGGCACGCCGCTGCCGCCGTGGATCTATCTGGCCGGACGCATCGTCAACGCGGTCGTCGTCGCGCTGATCCTGGTGGCGATCATGCTCGCGTTCGGCACGCTCGTCTACGGCGTCGAGCTTCCGGGCTCGACCATGCCCGCGTTCGTGGCGACGCTGCTGATCGGCGCGGCGTCGCTGTGCGCACTCGGGCTCGCGGCGACCACGCTGGTGCCGAACGAGGACGCGGCGCCGCCGATCATCAACTTGATGGTCCTGCCGCTGCTGTTCGTCTCGGACGTGTTCATCCCGCTCGAGGATGCGCCCGGCTGGCTCACCACGCTCGCCGACGCATTCCCGATCCGGCCGCTGGCGACCTCGCTGATCGATTCGTTCATCGGCGGCGGCAGCGGCTGGCATCCGCGCAGCCTCGCGGTCGTGACGCTGTGGGGCCTTGCGGGCGTGGCGGTCGCGGCACGCCGGTTCCGCTGGGAGCCGAAGCGCTGAGCTAAAGGTATTGGCCGGGCCGCTCGCCCGGCGGGCCGTTCTCGGCCGGCGACGGGCTGCCGGGCATGCCGCGGGGCTGCGCGCCGGGAGGCAGCCCGCGGCGCCGCATCTCTTCGAGCTGCGCGGCGGCCGCCATCTGCTGGGTCGCGATCGCGGCCTGGATTCCCTGGAACAGTCCCTCGAGCCATCCGAGCAGCTGGGCCTGCGCGATGCGGATCTCGGATTCGGTGGGCGGGTTCTCGCCGTCGAGCGGCATGGTGATCCGGTCGAGCTCCTCACGCAGCGGGCCGGACAGGCCGCTCTTGAGCTCTTCGAGCACGCCGGTGTGGATCTTGCTCAGGTGCTCACGCGCGTACTCGTCGATGGGCGCGCGCCGCACCTCTTCGAGCATCTCGCGCACCATCACCGCGATCCGCAGCAGCTTCGCGGGCTGCTCGACCGAGCCTTCGTGCGGCTGCGGCGGCTGCTGGGGCTGCTGCTGGGTGGGCGCGCCGGCGCCGACAATCTCTGCGGACTCGTCGGGGAACATGGGCGCCAGTCTACCCACCCGCGCCGCCGACGACGCCTCTCGCTTCGACTAGCGTCGTCCGATCACGCCCGCGCGCATGGCCTTGACCACGGCCTCGAGCTTGGAGTGCACGCCGAGCTTGATCAAAAGGTTGTGCACGTGCGTATCGACCGTGCGGACCGAAAGGACCAAACGCCGCGCGATGTCCCGGTTCGGCAGGCCTTCGGCCAGAAGCTCGAGCACCTCCTGCTCGCGGGGGGTCAGCATGTCGAACGGGGCCGTGAGCGCGGGCGCGTCGGCCGCGCCCGCGGGGGAGGCCTCGGGCAGCAGGATCTGTCCGGCGAACGCGGCCCTGACCGCCGCGCCGAGGTCATCGAGGGCGACCGTCTTGTCCAGGTAGCCGCAGGCGCCGGCAGCAGCGGCAGCCGGCAGCCGGGAGGCGCCCGCCTCCGAAGTCAGGATGACGACGGCGGTACCGGGCCGCGCCTCACGGATGCGACGGGTCGCCTCGATCCCGTCGATCCCGGGCAGACCAACGTCCATCAGGACCACGTCCGGCTCGAACTCTTGAACGGCATGTACGGCGTCCTCGCCGGTCAGCGCGGGCGGGTCCGCGACCTGGATGTCGCTTTCCTTGCCCAGTGCGAGCGTGAGCGCCTCGGCGAACACGCGATGGTCGTCGACGATGAGAACCTTAATGCGTGAGGTCATGGATAAATGCGCCTGTTCTGTGCCGGTTTGTCCCCTCCCCGACGGGGGTTGACTATGGAAATGGCTCGCCCGGGCCATCCAGAACTAGAAGCAGCGACCCGAACGAACAAGAGCAACGCAGTTCGAGGACGATCATAGTCTCGGGACCCGTCCCCCCCGTGCAGGGCGGATTCCGGACCGGGCGGTCACGCGCCCGAACACCCGTTCCTCGCGTCGAACACCTGGGCGAAGGAGAAACATTGCGCGGCACACGGTTCGGAGGGCTGCTCGCGGCGGGAGCGCTGACGCTCACGCTGACCACGGGAACGGGCATGGCCGCGACCGAGGATCTCACCTCGGGGATCACCGGCGCGACGCAGGACGTCGTCCCGTCGATCCTGCCGGCAACCATCACGCCGCTTCCCGATCCCGCGGCAGTGCCGGGCGGCAACGAGATCGATCTTCCGGGCGTCTCGCCGCCCGCGATGGGCGGCGGCGACCCCGTGCCCGCGAGCGGCGGAGGAGGCGGCTCCGGGGGCGGCAGCGGCGGCAGCGGATCCGGGAGCGGCGACGCGCCCGGCCCCGGTGCCGGGCACGGCGGCGGCGGATCGAGCCGCACGGACGGCGGCGGCGCATCCGACGCGCACGGCGGGACGCGCGGCGGCACCGGAACCGGCGAGCCCGGCTCCGAACGCGGCCTCGCGCCGGCGGCGACGCTCACCGGCTCCGCGGGGACGCTGGCAACCAACATCGGCCGGCTCGCCAAGCCGCTCGGGCTTCCGCTCGGGCTGGCGGTCGTGGCGGCCGTGATGCTTCTGATCGCAACGCGACGACCGGTCGCGCTGCGCAAGGTCGAAGAGGAAGGCATGTGGGGGTATGAGGGACGGAGCAACCGGCTCTAACCGCGCCCCCGAGGCCCGGCCGCGCACAGGGCCCGGCTCGCGCGAGCTCGCCGCAGGATCGGGCCGGCTCGCCGTCTTCGCGATGGTCCGGGCCGGCATCCCGCTGTTCGCGCTGATCGGTCTTGCTTCCGGACCGACCTTGGGGATCGACGTGCGCCGCATCGCGGCGCTGCTCACCGCGCAGGTCGCGATGGCCGGCGCCACGCAGGCCCTTGCGATCCGTCGCCGCGAGTCGGCCGCCGCGATCGTGTGGCTGGGCATCGTCGCCGATCTCGTCGTGATCACCGCGCTGTGCGCGGTCACCGGCGGTGCATCCGGACCGCTCGTGTTCCTCTACACCATCGAGGCGGTCGCGGCGGGCATCTTGCTGGAGTCGCGCGTGGGGCTGCGAGTGCTCGGCATGTCGATGGCCGCGATCATCGGGCTCGACATCGCCGCCAGCCGCGGGCTGATCGAGGGCGAAGCCGGCGGCGTGCAGGCCCTGATCGCGGTCGCGGTGCTGTGGACGACCGCGGGCGGCGCGATCGGGTTCAGCATGTTCAACGAGCGCGAGATCCGCCGCCACAGCGCCCAGCTCCAGACGATCCGACGCATCACGCTCGACATCGAGGACTCGCTGTCGATCCCCGAGATCATGGCGGACCTGTGCCGCGGCGTGGTGGACGAGTTCAACTTCAGCCAGGCGGCGGTGCTGGTCCGCCGGGGCGACGGCCTCACGGTCGCGGGCGGGCACAACGTCACCGGCTCGTCGTCGCAGACGCTTCCGATCCGCGGTCCGCTGGCCGACGCCCCGGCGGACCAGCACCGCCGCCTGGCTGAAGTTGAACTCGTCCACCACGCCGCGGCACAGGTCCGCCATGATCTCGGGGATCGACAGCGAGTCCTCG
>DATLFO010000105.1:0-4927 GCA_035541035.1 Actinomycetota bacterium | reverse complement strand
CTCGTACGTGTGGCCGGCACGGCATCACGCGGGCGCACGCGCCGATGCGACGCTGCCGCCAATGGGCGCATGGTTCCGGCTCAAAGCCGGGTTCGACATCTCGAGCTACTCCACCGAGACCCGCATCATCCTGGCCGCATTCAAAAAGCACGGCTTGATCCTGGCCGACAATGGATCGAACTGGTATTTCGGCGGCGCCGCCGAGCACGGCTGGAGCGAGACGGTGTTGAACGAGCTGAAGTCGATCACGGCGGGCAGTTTCGAAGCCGTCGACACCTCGTCGCTGATGGTCTCGCCCGACTCGGCGCGGATCGCGTCCGGGCCGTCCGGCGCGATCACCGCGTCGGTCTCACCCGGCGGCGGTGTGTGGGGCACCACGTTCACCGCGAGCGGCGTGCTGTCGTGCGACGGCGCGCCGGTTGGCGGCGCATCGCTTCACGTCACGCGAACCTATAGCGGCGGCCCGCCGGTCTCGCTCGGCCCGGTGCAGACCGATGCGCTGGGTTCATGGTCGCGCAGCGACGTTCCGTCCGCGAACGCGGCCTACGGCGCATCGTGGAGTGGCGGCGGCGAGTGCAGCGGCGGCGCGGCGGCGGCGGCGTCGGTGACCGTACGTCCCGGCGTGATCGTCAACGTGTGGCCCTCACGGCTGTCGCGCGGCGCAACCGCGACCTTCACCGGCAAAGTGCTGCCCGCCAAGCCCGGCAAGCGCGTGCTGCTGCAAGTCCTCAACGGCAGCACGGGCCAGTGGCACAGCGTCGCGTGGGCCACACTGGACGGCTCATCCGGCTACCGTGTCGGCTACCGCAAGACCGGCCCCGGCTGGCTGCTGTTCCGAGTCGGCTACCCCACCCAGGACGCTCTGCACGGCTGGAGCCTCAGCCGCAACATCCGCGTCGACTGGACCTAGTGGACGACGACCTGCCGGGGCTCGATCAGCAGGGTGACGCGGATCATGCCGTCGGGCAAGGCGTAGTCGGTGCCGTGGTACTTCTGCGACAGCTTGTTGATCGCCTCGACCGCGCCGTCGGTTGTGCGTGAAGCGATCGTGCCGCGGATCAACACGTACGAGTACGGCCGGTCCGGCATGCTCACGGACAGGGCCACGGCCGAGCCTTCCGTGAGCACGCGCTCCTTGACGCGGCCTTCGGCGGTGTTGATCAGCACGCGTCCGTCGTCGGTCGCGTCCACCCACATCGGCGTCACGTGAGGCAGCCCCTCCTCGTCGACGAACGCCAGATGCGCGAAAGACCGGTCGCGCAGCAACGCCACGACCTCGGGCGAGAGCGCGGTCACTCGGATACCTCCTCGTCGGAAACAACGGTCACGCCTTCCCCCTTCAACGCGGCGGCCGCAACACCGTCTCCGTCGCGAAGGACGCCGCCGAACGTGCCGTCGTAGATCGCCCCGCAACCGCACGCAGGGCTGCGGGCCTTCAGCACGGCGATTCGGGCGCCGGTCCGGCGCGCGGCAGTCAACGCGATGCGCGCGCCTTTGAGATAGGCATCGGTGACGTCCCGACCGTTGACGTCGACGACGCGAGCCCCGCCGTGGAGAACGTCGCGTCCCTCGCCGCCTCGGATCTCGGCTTCGGGGCGCGGAACCGGAAGTCCGCCGGCGACCTCGGGACACACCGGCACACCTCGTCCCTGCGCGACCAGATCCACCGCCCAACGGCGCGTCTTTCCCTCGGCCTTGTAGGTGCACTCGACGCCGGCCAGGCATGCCGACAGCAGCACCGGCCCCTCAGAAGGGAGCTTCAACGGGGCGCACCTCCTCGGCATCGCCGCATTGCCGGCACACGATCATGCCGATCTGAATCTGGAGCCTGGTCGATCCGCAGGATTCGCAGCGCCGGAGCTCCCCGCTCCAGGCCGGATGGCGTTGCTGGCACTCGGGACAGATGAGGATCTGCTCGTCGGCGACCACGCCGCGCGCCCACGGAGAGGCGCCGCGGGCGGGATCCTCCTGGACGCGGCCGCACCGATAGCAAGGCACGCGCGCCAGTCTATCGGTGCCTCGAAACGATCGTCAGACCGAGACGCCGAGATCGGCCAGCGCCTTACGCCAGTTCTGCTGGTCGCGCGCCTGCCAGTCCTCCTGCACTTCCATCCAGCGCAGAATGCCGTCCTTGTCGATCAGGAACGTTCCGCGCATCGAGGTTCCGCTGGCTTCGTGGAACACGCCGTACTTCTGCGCGATCGACCCGTGTGGCCAGAAGTCCGAGACGAACTCGTTGACGTAGCCCTCGGCGGCCTTCCAAGCCTTGAGCGTGAACGCCGAATCGGGCGAGCAGCCGAGCACCTCGACATCGTCGGAGACGATATGCCGCGACTCGTCGCGAAGCTCGCAGAACTCGGCCGTGCAGGTGCGGGAGAACGCGAGCGGATAGAACACGAGCAGCACGTGCTTTTTGCCGCGGTAGTCGCTCAGCTTCACGGCCTGGCCGGCCGTCGAGCGCGCCTCGAAGTCAGGCGCTTCCTTTCCGATCTCGAGCGTCATGGGTCCGCATCCTCCTCTAGGTTTGAGTGACCGAAAGAATACGCGGATCGGAAACAGGCGAGAAATCAGCCGAAGTAGTCGGCGCGCTCACGCAGCAGATGCGCCGCGGTTCGCGTCGCGAACGCCATGATCGTGACCTGCGGATTCACCGAAGGACACCCCGGAAGCATCGACGCGTCCGCGACGAACAGGCCCGGCACGTCGTGCGACTCGCCCCACGGGTTGACGACGGTCGCGGCGGGATCGGCACCCATGCGCGCGGTGCCCGCCGGGTGGAACGCGGTCAGCTTGAGCGCGGAGGGCTTCACGGCTTCCTCACGCAAATCCTCGATGTCGTCCTTGGAGGTGACCCACGGAAGGGACGCCAAGCCCGTGAAGACGGCCTTGGCGCCCGCGGCCAGGAACACGTCGGCGACGCGCGAGAGCCCGACGACGATCTTGCGCGTGTCGGTCTCGTTGAGGCGGTAGGTGACGAGCGGCTCGCGATTCGCGCGCCGCCGCACCCGGCCCTGCGAGGTGTCCGACACGAACAGCCCCGCGGTGGCGATGTACGGGAAGCGCGCGAGCATGTTCTTGAACTTCACGCCGGCGCCCGGCATCGACCCGGCCGAGACCCCGGGCACGGCCGCGGTGACCTCGATCATGAGGTCTTCGGAGGCATGCCAGTCGTCGACGACGTAGGACTGCAAGGTTCCGCGCCACGAGTAGACCGGCTCCTCGAAGATGGCGCCGACGCCCGCAGCCGGATGGATGCGAAGGTTGCGTCCCAGCATCCCGGAGCGGTTCGCGAGCGCGCTCGCCTGCAGCAACGCCGGCGTGTGCAGCGCGCCGGCTGAAAGCACTACGGCCTTGGCGGCGATGCGAAGCGTGGCGACCCGCCGGCCGCGATCGTCGAGGATGCCGGCCTCCACCCCGGCGGCCCGTCCGCCTTCGACCACGACGCGCTCGACGGCGCATCGCGCGTAGATGGTCGCGCCGGCACGCTGCGCCCGCGGCAGATACGACACGTGCGTTGACTGCTTGGCGTCGGAGGGGCAGCCGAACGCGCACACGCCGCAGCCGCGGCAGCCCTGGATGCCGCGCTGGAGCGGAGCGCCGTGCAGCCCGAGCGCCTCGACCCCGCGGCGGAAGATGCGGGCGTTCTCGCCGATGACCTCCTCGGGCACGGGCTTGACGTGCAGGATGCGCTCGACGCGTTCGAAGACGGGCCGCATCGTGGCGGGATCGATGCCGTCGATCCCCCACTCGCTCCCCCACGACTCCAGAATCCGGTCGGGCGTGCGAAAGCAGGTGCCGCTGTTGACGAGCGTCGTTCCGCCGACCGCCTTGCCGGTCGGGATAGGAATCACCGGACGGCCGAGCGCCACCGAGGTTCCGTTCGCGCGGTACATCCGCCGGACGCGTTCCCACGGCGGACCGGAGAAGTCGCGGCGAGTGAACAGGCCGCCTTCCTCGACGACGATCACGCTCAAGCCGGCTTCGGCGAGCTCCTTCGCGGCGGCGGCGCCGCCCGCGCCCGAGCCGACCACGACGACGTCGCACTCCTCGAGGTGATCCCGGTCCAGCGCCGGCCACGAGATCACCTCAAGCGGCGGCGCGTCACGCACCGGGTCGTTCGTCTCGCACGAGTAGGTGAAGCCGATCGCCTGCTCGACCTGCGGCGTGGACGCGAACTCGTTGGCCACGATCGTCTTGAGCAGCGACGCCGCGTTGCGCACGATCGGGTTGCGCGCGTCGAGCGCCTTCTCGACCCACGCCGCTGCGGCCTCCGGCGGCAGCTTCGAAAGGTGACGGCCACGCGAGGCCAGCGGCGCGCGATCCGCGAGCGTGATCAACCGTTCCAGGTTCTTTCGCACTTCGGGGTCGAGCTGCGGCAGAGCCGCGTCGATGCGCTCGGCGACGCCGGTCTCGCGCGCGGACCAAAGCAGGTCGCCGCCGGCCGGCAGGAGCGCGTCGCAGAATGCGCGCAGCGCGGTCAGGCGGCGCCGCGACAGGTTCCCCGCGGCGTCCTGTCGCGGACCCGGATCACGCGCGGCGGGCAGGGGCTCGGCCCCGGGGTCATCCGCGGCCTGGCGGTTGGCCGCAAAGACGAACTCTTCGATGTCGGGCAGCTCGCGCGTGGGGGGCGGCGGCCGCTCGCGGCGCGCGGGCTCGGCACGGGGTGCGGCATCCGCACCCACCGAGGGATCCGCGCGTGCCGCGGGCTCGACGCGCGGGGAGGGCTCGACGCGTGCCACGGGCTCGACGGGCGTGCGGTCGACGGGCGGAAAGTCCTTCGGCGGCTCGGAGTCCGGCTCGGGTCCGGGCGGCATGGGCGGCGGCTCGTGCGGGCCGGGATCGGGGCGCGGGTCGGGCGGCGCCGGCGGCGTCGGCGGCAGCGGGTCGCGCCGCGCGAACGGCTGGGCGATCTGGATCGACCGAAGCT
>DATLFO010000104.1:0-46413 GCA_035541035.1 Actinomycetota bacterium | reverse complement strand
CGGTGATGATGGCGCTGTATCACCGCGACGCGCGCGGCGGAACCGGACAGCAGATCGACATCTCGATCCTCGAGCCGATCGTCACCGTGCTCGGGCCACAGCCGATCGTCTACGACCAGCTCGGCGAGGTGCAGCCGCGCCGGGGCAACCGCAGCGACAACAACGCGCCGCGCAACGTCTACAAGACCAAGGACGGAACCTGGGTTGCGATCTCGACGTCGGCCGATACGATCGCGCGCCGTGTGATGGAGCTGGTCGGCCATCCCGAGGTGTGCGACGAGCCGTGGTTCACCACCGGCGTCGGCCGCGCGCGGCACGGAGATCTGCTCGACGGCTACGTCGCCGCGTGGATCGCCGAGCGAACGCGCGACGAGGTGATCGATGCGTTCGAGGCCGCACAGGCCGCGATCGCGCCGGTCTACGACGTAGCCGGGCTGATGGACGACCCGCACGTGCGCGCGACCGAGATGATCACGCCGGTGCCGGACGAGGACTTCGGATCCGTTCGCATGCAGAACCTGCTGTTTCGGATGAGCGACACGCCGGGATCGATCCGCTGGACGGGACGTGCTCTCGGTGCCGACACCGACGAGGTGCTGGGCTCGATCGGCGTGCCGGCCGAGCGGATCGCCGAGCTTCGGGAGCGTGGCGTCGTTGCCTGATCCGCTGTTGGATGCGGTCGCGCGAGGCGTGCGCATCTTCGACCTGGGCCGCGAGATGTTCGCGGGCATGCCGCAGTCGCCGAACCATCCCGAGTTCCGGATGGCGCTGGTGCGCCGGCACGGCGACATGAAACGCGCCGACGGTGGCAGCGCCGCCAACGAGATGATCGTCACCGGCGGCCACGTCGGCACCCACATCGACGCGCTCGCGCACGTCTCGCACGACGGCAAGCTGTTCGGCGGGCACGATGCGGCGGAGGCGTCGGTCGGCGGCCGGTTCTCGGTCCACGGGATCGAGACCGTCGCGCCGTGGGTCTGCCGCGGCGTGCTGCTGGACGTTCCGCGCGCGCTCGGAATCGACGCGTGCGATCCGGCGTACGAGGTCACGGCCGCGGACCTGGAAGCGTGCGAGGTGTCGCTTCGCGAAGGCGACGTCGCGTTGATCCGGACCGGCTGGGGGCGCCGCTGGCCCGATGCGGACGCCTACGTCGGCCGCGCGACCGGCGTGCCCGGTCCGGGCGAGGAGGCCGCGAAATGGCTGGCCTCTCGCGGGATTCGCGCCGCGGGCGCCGACTCGATCGCGTTCGAGCGTTTGCCGGCCGGCGCGGGACACGCGCTGCTGCCCGCTCATCGCGTGCTCCTGGTCGAACACGGCATCCACATCATGGAAACGCTCGCGCTGGAAGAGCTGGCCGCGGCGGACGTGCACGAGTTCGTGTTCGTGCTTGCGCCGCTCAAGATCGTCGGCGGGACCGGATCGCCGGTTCGGCCGCTCGCGGTCGTCGGCGCATGAGCACCGCCGCCGCGCGACTCGGCGCGTTCGCCGCCGCGCCCGCGGTCCCGGCCGGCGTTCTTGCGGCCGTGCGGCTGCACGTGCTCGACACGGTCGGGGTCGCGGTCGCGGCGCTACCGCTGGACACCTCGCAGTCCCTGATCGCGATGCTGCGCGAGCAAGGGGGCGCCGCGCAGTCGTCGGTGTTCGGCGGCGGCGAGCGGCTGCCGATGACGAGCGCCGCGTTCGCCAACGGTGTGCTGGCGCATTCGCTCGACTACGACGACACGCATCTGCCGTCGATCCTTCATCCGTCGGCCTCCGTTGTGCCCGCGGCGTTCGCGGTGGCCGAGCGGGTTGGCGCCTCGCGCGACGCGTTCGCCGATGCGGTTGCGGCGGGGATCGAGATCTGCATCCGCACCGGCATGGCCGGCTACGACACGGCGCGAAGGCAGTCGATGTTCTTCGAGCGCGGCCAGCACGCGACCTCGATCTGCGGCGCGCTCGGCGCGGCCGCGGCATCGGCCCGGCTGCTCGGGTTGGACGCGGACGGGATCGCGCATGCGCTCGGGATCGCGGTCAGCATGGGCTCGGGCGTGCTGGAAGGAAACCGCGCGGGCGGGACCGTGAAGCGTTTGCACTGCGGCTGGGCCGCGCAGGCGGGCGTGACCGCCGCGCTGCTGGCCTCGCGCGGCATCACCGGCGCGCCGACGGCGTTCGAGGGCCGCTTCGGCTTCTATCAGGCGTGGCTGTCGGGCGAGTTCGACGAGGCGCCGCTGCACGCGCCCGGCGAATGGGAGATCCGCCGGCTTCATTTCAAGCCGTATCCGGCGAACCATTTCACCCACGCCGCGATCGACGCGGCCATCGCGCTGCGCGACGCGGGCTTGAAGCCGGAGGACGTCGAATCGATCACGGTCGGCGTCGCGGCGCCGGCCGTTCGCACCATTGGCGAGCCGATAAACGCGAAGCGTGCGCCCGCGACCGGCTACCAGGCGCAGTTCTCGGGGCCGTACGCGGTCGCGGCCGCGTTGCACGGCGGCGGGGGGCTCGGGCTCGGATTGGACGACTTCACCGATGCGCTCGCGGCCGATCCGGACCGGCGCGCGCTGATGCAGCGGATCGAGATCGTCGCCGACCCCGCGTGCGACGCGATCTATCCCGACGAGCTTCCCGCGATCGTGCGCGTGCGCACCCGCGACGGCCGGGATCTGGAGCAGAAGGTCTTGCAGAACCGCGGAGGCCCGGGACGGCCGCTGTCCGAAGACGAGGTCGCGCGGAAGTTCCGCGACAACGCGTCCCGCGTGCTGTCCGAAGGGGGCGCGGACGCGGTCGAGCGCGCGTTGCGCGAAGGAGAGGTGACGGTCCCATGGCCCGCTACGACGTCGTCGTAACCGGAGGAACGCTGGTCATTCCGTTCGTCGGTGAGGTCCGCGGCGACATCGCGATCAAGGACGGACGGATCGCGTCGATCGCCGGCGACCTCGGGCCGGGTGATGCGGACGAGGCCATCGACGCGCGCGGCAAGCACGTCTTCCCCGGCGCGGTGGACTCGCACTATCACCTCGGCATCTACCGTGGCCTGACCGAGGACACCGAATCCGAGACGACCTCGTCGCTGGTGGGTGGCGTCACGACGGTGATCTCGTACTTCCGCACCGGCAGCCACTATTTGAACAAGACCGGCCCGTATCGCCAGATCTTCCCCGAGGTGCTCGCCGCCGTGGACGGTCACGCCAAGGTTGACTACGGCTTTCACTTGGCGCCGATGACGGCCGAGCACATCGCCGAGATCCCGTGGCTGGTCTCCGAGATGGGCGTGGCGAGCTTCAAGTACTACATGTTCTACAAGGGCCTGAACCTGTCGGCCGACTCGCGCGACGCTAAGGGCTACACCATGTCCGAGGAGTACGACCTCGGTCATCTGTTCGAGATCATGGAGGCGGTCTCGGCCGCGGATCTCGCACACGACGGACGTATCTCGCTGTCGCTGCACTGCGAGCAGGCCGAGCTGCTTCGCGTGTTCATCGAGCGCGCGAAGCAGGATCCTTCGGTGCGCGGCCTGGCCGAGTACGCCGCGGGCCGGCCGCCCCTGACCGAGCAGCTCTCGATCGAAGAGGCCGGCGTGCTGGCCGACGCGACGCACGTGCGAACGAACTTTCTGCATCTGTCGTCGGGGGAAGCGCTCGACAAGGCGAACGAGGTGCGGCATCGCTACGGGCTGGACGCGAACCTGGAGGTGACCGTGCATCACCTCGCGCTCAACGTGGCGATGCTCGAAGGGAAGGGGCTCGGCGGCAAAGTGAACCCGCCGATCCGCGACGCCGAAGACAACGAGGCGCTGTGGCAGGGCCTGGCCGACGGCCGCATCGGCACCGTCGCGTCCGATCACGCCTGCTGCATGGAGGAGTCCAAGGGCGAGGACCTGTGGCCGGCGCTGCCCGGCTTCGGTGGCACCGCGCTGCTGTATCCGGTGCTGATCAGCGAAGGGCATCACAAGCGCGGCATCCCGCTCGATCGCATCGCGCAGGTCGCTTCCGCCGCACCCGCGCGCACCTACAACCTGTATCCGCGTAAGGGAACGATCGCCGTCGGCGCCGACGCGGATCTGGCGATCATCGACGTCGGGCTCGAGCAGATCGTCACGCCCGAGCTCTGCCGCAGCGCGCAGGACCACACGCCCTTCAGCGGGGTCGCCGTGCGCGGCTGGCCCGCCGCCACGCTCGTACGCGGCATCCCGATGTACCGACAGGGCGAGATCGCCAATGACTTCCCAGGCCTTTACCTCCGCCGGACCTAGCCTTTCGCGCAGCCGATCCCGCGCGTGCCGCCGGTTCGAGCCCGGGGGAGTCCCTAGGGAACCCTGTGCAACCAAGTTACAGCCCTGGCCCCCCGTCGCGCCTTCATTGCAACTTGGTTGCACAGGGTCCGGGGCCCCCGGCCCCTCTCCGGCATCCGCCGCACGTCGACGGTACGAACGGCGACGCGAAACGGCGTTTCGATTTCGTTTCGCTGTGCGGTACGCTGGCGATCATGGCGCGTGAGGCGCAGGGACAGACGATCGTCGCGATCGAGCGAGCCGCCGACGTGCTGGCGCTGTTCGCCGACGCGGACGAGCCCACGCTCGGCGTCACCGAGATCGCGCAAGCCCTAAACCTGTCCAAGGCCGTCGTCTACCGGATCCTGTCGAGCTTCCGGGCCAAGGGCTTCATCGAGCTCGACGAGGCGTCGCGGCGCTACACCCTCGGGCCGCGTGCTCTGCACCTCGGCCTTGCGTTCGTGAACCGCACGGAGGTTCCGCGTGTGGCCCGGCCGGTGCTGGAAGCGCTCTCGCGCGAGACCCACGAAACAGCGACCTTGTCGCTGCGCACGGGCGACCGGCGGGTCTACGTCGATCAGGTCACTCCCGACCGCGACGTGAAGATGGTGGTGCAGCTCGGGCTGAGCGTTCCGCTGCATGCGGGGGCCTCCTCGAAGGCCTTCCTGGCCTATCTCGACGAGGATGAGCAGACGGACTACCTGACCGAGCCGCTCGAGCGGCTGACCGGACTGACGATCACGAGCCGCTCGGCGCTCGCGAAGGAGCTCAAGGACATCCGCGATCGCGGCTACGCGATGTCGCTGGGGGAGCGCATGGAGGGAGCCGGCTCGGTGGCCGCTCCGGTCTTCTCCCACGACGGCAAGCCTGCGGCCGTGATCAGTGTGTGCGGCCCGCTGGAGCGCTTCCGCGGCGAGGCCACCGACCTGGCCAAGAAGCTTCTGGACGCAACGGACCGGCTCTCCCGCCGCCTGGGCTACCGGCCCTAGGCTTTTTCCGACAATCCGTCACTATGTTCTTGACGGGTTGTCGCGAACCCGATACCGTTGACGACAGATCGTCGCAAAGAAGCCACTCAATGCTGGCGTTCCCGGCCTCCCAGGGGGAGCAGGTCATGTCCAAGATCCTCAAGCGCGTCGAAGAGGCGTCCACTCGCCTCGGCGAGAAGGTCGACGAAGCCATCGCAACGAAGCCGTTCTCTCGCGTGATGCGCCGCGAGTCCTGGGGCGACCATCAGCGCGCCGAGTACTCTCCGTTCGAGCAGTCGCTCGTCAAAGCGACCGTCAGCAAGGAAGGCTACGCCGACCTGCTCGCGCAGACCTGGTACATCTACGACGCGCTCGAGACCAAGACCGAGCAGATGCTCGACGATCCGGTCGCCTCGCGCGTGATCTTCAAGGACCTGTACCGGCGCGAGCACGTCGCGGCCGACGCGGCGTTCTTCGCGGGCCCGGACTGGAAAGGCACCTATCCGATCCTGCCGGTCGTCCAGGAGTATTGCGACCGGATCAACAACGCATCCCCTGCGCAGTTCGTCGCGCACCATTACGTGCGCTACATGGCCGACCTCTCCGGCGGCCTGTTCATCGCGGCGGCGCTTCGCGACGCGTGGAAGCTCAACGGCGAAGGCCTGACCTACTACGACTTCGCCGAGATCGGCGACGCCGCCGAGTTCAAGCAGCAATACCGTTCGATCCTCGATGACCTCCCGGTAGACGCGGCCACCAAAAAGCTCATTATTGAAGAGGTCATGGTCGCTTACGAATACAACATCGAGCTCGCGACGCTTCTCGGCGATAAGCATCTCGTCGCCGCACAGGCGTAGGATCGACGCAGGGTCGGGGCGCGGCCGTCGGCGGGGTGGTCGCGCCCGACCCCTATCTTGAACCCGAGGAGGCAGCGGTGAGCGAGCGGGACGAGCCCGGGCTGTGGCAATCCCTGATGCGCGACAGCGCCGAGATCCATCGTGCCGCCGAGCGCCGGCCCTTCATGGTCGTGTTCTTCAAGGCCGAGCTTCCCAAGGACGCCTACATCGAGTATCTCGGCCGGCTCTCCTACATCTACGCGGCGCTGGAGGAGACGTCGGAGGCCCTGAAGGACGACTCGGTCGTGGGCCGCATGCACACGCCGGAGCTGCACCGCAGTGCCGCCATCGACGCCGACATGCGTTTCCTGGCGGGCGAGGACTGGCGTGACCGCGTCAAGCCGTCGCCGCAGACCGAGTCCTACGTCGCCGCCATCCGCTCGACGATCGATCGCTTTCCGCCCGCGTTCGCGCCGCACCAATGGCTGCGATACCTCGGCAATGTGCTCGCGCAGCGCATCAACCTGCGGATCATGAACAAGGCCTACGGGTTCGACGAGCAGGGAACCGCGTTCTTCCGCTTCGATCGCATCGAGGACCCGCGCGGATTCCTGAAGTCCTACCACGAGAAGATGAACTCGATGCCGCTGGACGACGATCAGATCAAACGCTGCGTGGACGAGGTCAACGGCGCTTGGCAGCACCAGATCGACTTCACCGACGAGCTGGCCGCCGACTTCGGCCTGCGGCACGTGTCCGTCGAAGAGGCCGAGCAGCTCATGAGCGATCTCGCGGCCCACCACCCGTGATCACGCCGGAATCGGTCTCCGGCTGGACCGAGTTCCCCATTCCCGGCGGCACCGCGCCCGTACCGATCGTTCGGCTCCGCAGCGACGAGACGTCACGCGCGCAGACGCTCTTCGTGCGCTTCCCGGCGGGCTGGTCGCGGCCGGTATCCGGCTTCTACGAGGCCGCCGAGGAGCTCGTCGTCATCCGCGGCGTCCTGCACATGAGCGGTGTGACGTATCGCGCGGGCGACTGGGGATACGTGCCGGCCGGGTCGGTGCGCTCCTGGACCGAGGCCGCCGAAGAGTGCCTGGTGTTCGCGCGCTTCGACGGCCCGGCCCGGTGGCGCGAAACCTCGGAGTCCGGCGCTCCGACGCCGATGGTCAAAACAATGTTCGGGTCTCTGCACGACGATGCCGCGCATACGGTCGAGCCCTCGCCGCTCGGAAACAGGCTGGCGCGACGGCTGCGCCGAGGCGAACGCGACGCGGCCTGGCTGGCCGAGAGCGTCGAGGCCGGCGCGCCCGCGGCCGTCACCGCGGAGCTGTTCGATCTGACGCAGGCCGCGTACGCTTTCGTCGTCGCCGGCGATCCGCTGCCGGCGTGCGGCGGGCCGTGCTTCGTCCGGACGTTCGGGGGTGAGGTGTGATCTATCTGCGGTACCGAATGCGGCTCGCGCGTCGTGCGCGCGAGAACATGAAGGAGTTCTGGTCCTGGCTCGAGGCGCGCGAGCAGTGGTTCTACCGCGACCTGCCGATGGTCAAAGAGGTCCGCTGGTACTACTCGATCGTCGGCGGCGTCTACGTGCTCGAGAACTGGGCCGCGTTCGAAGACGAGGCCGCGTGGGGTGCCTACCGTGCCGCGCTCGGCACGCTCAAGGCCGACGAAGGCTGGGAGTCCGAGCGCGTGAGCCAAGAGGACTGGTGGGAGTTCCTCGACACCGCGATGTTCACCGACCCGCCCGTGCCGGTCGGCTTCCGCCGCGACTGAGGCCGGCCGGCCGGCGCTGCGGCGTATCATCGCCTCGATGAAGCGATGTGAGTGGGCGGAGGGCGGCAGCGAGTTGATGGTCGCCTACCACGACGACGAATGGGGCGTGCCGTCGCGCGACGACGTGCACCTGTTCGAGATGCTCACGCTGGAAGGTGCGCAGGCGGGCCTGTCGTGGAACACGATCCTCAACAAGCGGCAGGGCTACCGCGCGGCGTTCGCGGGATTTGATGCCGTCGCCGTCGCGCGCTTCGGCAAGCGCGACGTCGATCGGCTGATGAAGAATCCGGGGATCGTGCGGAACCGTTCGAAGATCGAGTCCACGATCTCGAACGCAAACGCGATCCTGGCGCTCGAGGAGCCGCTGAGCGATTTCGTGTGGTCGTTCACGAAGGGCAAGCCGGTCGTAAACCGCTTCGAAAGACTCGACGAGCTGCCGGCCAAGACCGAGGTGAGCATCGCGATGAGCAAGGCGCTGGCCAAGCGAGGATTTCGGTTCGTCGGCCCGACCATCTGCTACGCCTTCATGCAGGCCGTGGGAATAGTTGACGACCATACTATCGTTTGCTTCCGCAGGAGGCGATGAGGCATGCAGGTCAAAGAGCTCGGACATGTGGTGCTATACGTGCGGGACATCGAGCGGTCGGTACGGTTCTATCGCGACGTGCTGGGGTGGCGGCAGATCCTGCCCGATCCGAACGAGCCGAGCCGGATCCCGGTCGCGGCCTTCTCGGCCGACAACGGCCGCACCCACCACGAGCTGCTGCTCCTCGAGGTCGGCCAGAACGCGGCGCCGCTCCCCGAAGGCCGGCGCGTGGGCATGTACCACTTCGGCCTGAAGGTGGGCGACAGCGACGACGAGCTGCGCGAGGTCGTCAAGAAGCTCCAGGACAACGACGTCCCGATTCAGGGCGCGAGCGACCACACCGTCACCCACAGCCTCTACATCGCCGACCCCGACGGCAACGAGATCGAGCTCTACATCGACGTTCCCGGCGTCGACTGGCGGTCCGACCCGTCCCTGATCGGCTCACCGATCAAGCCGCTGCGCCTGTAGCGGGAAGGAGCAGGGCGAGCGGCGTCGAATCGTCCCGGGTATGAGACGATTCCCGCTGCTTCTCGCGGCGTCGATCCTGGCGGCCGGGCTGCTCCCGGCGCAGGCGGCCGCCCCCGTATCGTTTCCGTCGCTCGTGCCGTCCTGGGCGGTGGCCTCCGCGCGTGTCGCGCGCGTTGACCCGGCCCGCGAGGTTCGCGTCGAGCTGATCTTGCCGTGGCGCGATCCCGCCGCGGTGTCGCGGCTGGTCCGCGCCGTGTCGGATCCCGCCTCGCCGTCGTACCGGGCGTATCTGACGAGCGAGAAGTTCCGCGCGCGGTTCGCGCCCGCGTCCGCGACCGTCGATGCGGTGGTTTCGTGGCTGCGCTCGCAGGGGCTGGTGGTCGGACGGATGCCGCTGAATCGCGTCGTGGTGCCGGCGCGCGGCACGGCCGCGCAGATCGAGCGCGTCTTCGGCGTGACGCTGTCGACCTACCGTGTCGGCGGCATGACGCTGCGCGCACCCGACCGCGCGCCGTCGCTTCCCGCGCATCTCGCCGGCCTCGGCCTGACCATCCGAGGACTCGACGAGGCTTCGGCGCTGTTTCGCCCGAGCCGCGTGGAGGACCCGCCCGTCGTGCCCGAGACGCCCGCCAACCCGGCGGATGCGCGTCCGCCGTCCTACGTGGCCTACGCCGCGCCTTGCTCCGCCTACGACGGCGCCACGCTCGATCGCGGCGCACCGCCCGCGTACGGGCGCACCAATCCCGCGGTTCGATGCAGCGTGTCGGTCGCGGGCCTTCGCAAGGCCTACGGCGCCGATACGCTGCACGCGCGTAAGGTCGACGGACGCGGGCAGACGATCGTGATGATCGGCTCGCACGCGATCCGGAGCCTGCCGTCGGACATCGACACGTGGTCGAAGCGGAACCGGATCCCGGCGCTGCGGCCCGAGCAGTTCCGCCAATTCTCGTATCCGGGCGCCTACGAGACGCCGAACGATCCGACGGGATCGTTCCTGCGGCCGGCGGTGTGGGCGGTCCAGGCGGCGATGCTTTTCGAGACCATGCGCGCGATCGCGCCGGGTGCCGACCTGCGTTACATCGGCTCCACGTCCTCGATGGACCTGCCGAACGCGACGCTGCTCGCGGTGGATCAGCACTATGGAAACGTGATCGTCAACGGCTGGTACGCGGTGAGCGAGGCGCTCGTCACGCCCGGCGACACCGCGCCCATCGACCGCGCCGCCGAGCAGGCGGCCGCGACCGGCATCTCGCTGCTGTTCGCATCGGGTGATCTGGGTGACAACTCGTACTTCAACGCCTACGAGACCGGCGAGCTCGAGGTGTTCTCGGGCGAGCCGGATGTGGTCGTGCCGAACGTTCCGGTGATCCCGGCGCATCCCTCGGTGTCGTTTCCGGCGCACAACCCGCTCGTGACCGCCGTCGGCGCGACCAGCCTCATCCTCGGCCGCGGCGATGCATACCTCGGCGAGATGGGCTGGGCCAAGACGCATCGCGTCCTGCGCGACGGCGCATGGTCCGATCCGTCGGCGGGCTCGTTCCGCGGAAGCGGCGGCGGCCGGAGCGCGATCTACGGGCAGCCGGACTATCAGCGGCGCTCTGTTCCGTATCTGCTGTCGCAGCGCAGCGACGGAACGCACGGCCGGACCGTGCCCGACATCGCGGTCAACGGCGATGCTGAGACCGGCCTGATGATCGGCTACACGCAGACCTATCCCGACGGCACCGTCAAGTACGCGGAGCGCCGTATCAACGCCGATACCGCGTCCACGGCCCTGTTCGGCGCGATGCTGACGCTGGTCAACCAGCGCAGCGGCAAGGCGGCGGGGTTCGTGAATCCGGCGCTGTACGCGCTGTCGCGCACCAAGCCGGCGGCGTTCCGCGACATCGTCGAGATTCCGGGCGTCAAGGCCGAGGTGCGCCGGCAGTGGGTCAACGCGACGGACGCGTCGCAGGGCCAGACGGTGGTACTCAAAACCTACCAAGAGTTCCTGTCGAACCCGCCCCGCCGCGGCTACGACACCAATACAGGATTGGGTTCCCCGAACCGAACGTTTCTGTCGGTGCTGTCGTAGCGCCGAAGCGCGACGACGGCACCGCAGATCACGATCAGCCGGCGGGCTCGTGCACGATCGGCTCGACCGGCTGCGTAGCGGCCCACGCATTCCAGCCGCCGACCAGCGCGGCTGCGGGAATGTCGTGCTTGGCGAGGATGAGCGCCCCCCGGGCGCTCGAGGCTTCGTTCGTTCAGGTGCAGTACAGAACGACCAGCCGGTCCTTGGTCTGATGCTCGGCCCACGCGTCGATCTCGTTCAGACGCAGCCGGATGCTTCCGGGAATCTGCGCGTCCGACTGCTCGAATGCGGACCGGGAACGAACGTCGAGCACGATCGGCGGATCCGCGGACGCCAGCAGTGTCGCCAGCGCGTCCACCGAGATCCGCTGCTGCGATGCGGGATCGGCGATAAACAGGCCGGTTGCGGTCGCATGCCGTTCTTCGGGCTGGGTCGTGCGCTCGACGCTGCGGCCGTACCAGGCCGACAGAGGCGTGGCGGAGACGCCGTGCAGGACCACGGACGTGACCACCACGACGCCGATGATGGCGAACAGCCGCTCGCCGTTGGGAACGCCGGCGCCCACGGCGATCAGGGCGAGCAGCAGCGAGTTGAGCCCGCGCGGGCCGAACCAGGCGATGAACGCGCGCGCGGGATGGCTCAGCTCGGTGTGCCGGATCGACAGCACCGACAGTAGCGGCAGCGGCCGCGCGACGAAGATCGTAAACGCGGCGAAGATGAGCACGGGGGGACCGACGGTCTCGCCGAGCATCGGTGACAGGACCGCGCCGAAGAGCACGAAGGTCAGCAGCATCGCCATCTCGGCGACGACTTCACCGAACTCCAGGAAGCACTCGCACAGATCGTTGTTGGTCAGCGCGACCGCGGCACCCGCCGCGAAGGACGCCAGGAAGCCGTCGGCGCCGAGCCACTCGCCGAGCGTGAACGCCGTCAGTACCAGACCGACGCCATAGAGGGCTTGGTATTCGGTCCGGACCGGGGTGCGGCGATCCACTCGCGACATCGCCCACGCGCCGCCCGCGCCCACCGCAGCGCCGATTGCCGGGCCGATTAGGAACAGCTGCACGCCGAACCAGGCCCAGTCCGCTGCCGTCGCAGCCTTGGCCGCGGCGACCGTGGCCAGAATCAGCACGGGTGGCAGGACGATCACGTCGTTCGTTCCGGCTTCGATGCTCAGCGAACGGCGTACCGGTCCCGGGATGCGCTTGTCTCGCAGGACGTCGCGCAGCACGACCGCGTCGGTCGATGCCAGTGCCGCGCCGGCGATGAACGCGACCGTCCAGCTCAGGTCCAGCAGCACCACGCCGGCGGTCGCGACCAAGGCGATGACCGAGATCGTGCCGGGGCCCAGCGTCAGCGCCGGGATCAGCCAGTCGCGGCGCATCTCTTTCGTTTCCAGCCGGACCGCGTCCAAGAACAGCACCAGCGCCAGGGTGACGAAGGCGACGATCTCGAGAATGGGGGCGTGCAGATCGATGTGAACGGCGCCGGTCACGCCGTCACCCAGGATCAGGCCGGCGCCCAGGAAGATGATCGGGAACGAGATGGGCCCGCGCTCGACTAGGCCCGCGACCAGCGCAGCCCCGACCAGGACGGCGGCGATCCCGCCGACGGGCGTCAGCAGATCCACGGCGAGGTCATCCGTCGAGGAGCGGTTTGAGGTTCTGCTTCATGGACGAGCCGAGGCCGTCCCAGCCGGCGAACGCGGCGCGCAGGGCGTCCAGGAACGCGCCATGATTCTTGGCGGCGTCGGCGATCGCGGCGGCGTTCTTGTCCGAGGTGTTGTACAGGTACTCCCACAGGATGCCGGCGCCGAACATGCCGCGCGATTCGTCGTCGGGCGCCGCTTCGGCGATCGAGATCATATCGGCCAGCAGGGCAGGGTCATCGTCGTCGATGCGTGTCGCGATGCCGTCTTCGACCGGGAAGACGCGCGTTTGGTATTCGAGCTTCTGCTCTTTGGTGCCGGTTCGCAGCGCGTTGCGCTCCGCGAACTCCTGCCAGTACGCGGCAGCAAGATCCTCGGACACGGCGTCTCCTCCCCGTCGGCTCGCCCGTCATCTTCGACGACGGATGCCGATTCCGTCACATCCGGAGGCTGCCGACGGCGCCGGGAAACGTGGGTTCAGCGCTGTCTCCGTCGTCGGCGCTCGACGGCCGTCCGCTGCGGGCCGCGCCCCTGCCCGGAGAGCGGCGACGCGGATGCTTCGTGCCGTTCCGGGCCGGCATGGTCGTCCGACAGCAGCGGCCGTCCGCGGCGCAGAACCCACGCGAGCCAGGCTCCCGCGAACTGTGACGTCAGGATCGCGGTCAGGACCAGCGTGGTGAAGAAGCGGCCGTTGATGATGCCGGCCTCGAACGCGATGCTGGCCAGCACGATGCCCGGGCCCCCGCGCGCGTTGCAGGTCACCGCCAGATTGATCCGGTCCAGTGGCGCGAACCCGGCCAGCTTCGCCGCGCCGGCGACCGAGGCCGCCCGCACGATGGTCGAGCCGATCAGAAAGACCGCCAGCATGACCGGCGCGAACTGATGTCCGAGCTGCAGCTGCGAGCCGACCACCACGAAGTAGACGGGCACGAACACGGCCGTGGATACGCTGGTGATCGCCTCCAGCGGCACGGCGAAGCGTTCCCGCGATGCGCCTTCTCGTCCGCCGACCAGTCCGAAGCCGGCCAGGAACGCGGCGAACACCAGGTTCACGTTCATCAGCGATGCCAGGCTCCCGTAGACGAGCAGCAGCAGCACCGCGTACCGGACGGGTGATGCGGTCGCCAGCGAGTTCCATCGCGCGTCGTGCAATCGTTTGACCAGCGCCGGGGCGACCGCAACGCCGGCGAACAGGTACGCGACGGTCGCCGCGACGTGGGTCGCGATGCCGCCGGCCGCGCCCGCGCCGGATGCCGCCAGCGCGGTCGCGATCGCCAGCACCGCCCACAGCACGATGTCCTCGGCGATCGCGACGCTGAGCACCAGGCTCGCGAAGCGCGTTCCCAGGATCCCGAGGTCGTGGAAGATGCGCGAGATCACCGGGATCGACATCACTGTCGCGGCGGCGGCAAGGATCAACAGCACGGATGCGCGGCTGCCGGACGGCCCGGCGAGCCCGTCGAGCGAGATCCATGATCCCACGATGAGCGCCGCCACGAATGGAAGCGGCGTGCCCAGACCGAATAGCCATGCGGTTGCGCGCCGGTTCTCGCGTGCGAGCACGCGGCGGGCCTCGCTGCCGGACAGAAACATCAGCAGCAGCAGCCCCAGCCAGGACACGAACTCGATGACGATGCGTGTCGTGTCATCGGCCGCGTCGCCGCCGAACACGGTGCGGGTCACCGCGGGTGCGACCCGGCCGAAGACGAACGGTCCGAGCAGCACTCCGGCCAGGATCTCGCCGATCAGCCGCGGCTGGCGCAGGCGCTCCATCACCTGACCTATCGCGTGCGCCGACCCGATGACGATGGTTAGCGCCACCAACGCGGCGGAAATGTCCGCGGCCGTCACGGTATGCCGAACCTAGCAGCGGGCCGCGCGGAGGCGATCATGCAGCCGGGGGAGACTCGCTCACGCGCGGTCCGTAGTTCCCTTCCGCGAGTCGCGTGGTTTCGAACAGGGCAAGGAGCGGAACGTTCATCGTGACGGAAGGAGACCCATCGTGCGGACCGTTCTGATCGTGCTAGTGGTGTTGCTCATCCTCGGAGGAGGATGGGGCTTCTCCAGGCGGTAGCAACGCGGCCAGGCGGCCGATCTCTTCGCGTTCGCGGAGTTGATCGCCGCCTGCTTCGCGTTTCGGACCGCCGTGCGCCTCGACACTTTCGTTAGAAAGAATCTTCCGGCCCGGTCGGCTAGCCTGTGCGAGACGTCCCGGGGGGAAGGGGGTGGCGATGAGCGTAGAAGGAAGCACATGGAGCGCCGCGTTCGCCGGCGCGTCACGGGATGCGATGCAGGTCTACGATCGCGTGATCGCTCGCTTGTTCGAGCCGTGGGCGCGCGATCTGGTCGGCCGGCTCGATCCCGATCCCGGCGAAGCGGCCCTCGACGTGGCCTGCGGGCCGGGCACGGTTGCGGTCTTGCTCGCTCAGGCGGTGGGGCCCGCCGGCCGGGTCGTTGCGACCGACATCTCGCCGGCGATGATCGCGCTGGGCCGCGAGAAGGATCTGCCGTCCGGTCTTGCTCCGATCGAGTGGATGGAAGCGCCCGCCGCCCCGTTGCCGGTTTCCGACGCGTCGTTCAACGTGATCACGTGCCAGCAAGGGCTGCAGTTCTTTCCCGATCCGGTCGCGTCGCTGGCCGAGATGCGGCGAGCGCTCAGGCCCGGCGGCCGCGCAGGCGTCGCGACATGGACCCACGTGTCCGAGCAAGCGTTCCATTTTCTCTACGAGGCGATCCGTGAGGTGCTCGGCCAGGAGATGGCCACGCGCTACACGGGTCCGTTTTCGTTCTACGGCGACGCGGCCGCGTCGGCTGCCGAAGCCGCGGGATTCGAATCGGTCACCGCCCGGACCGTGACGCTGCCCGCCATCATCGAGGAAGGGTTCCCCGGAGCGTTCGACACGCTGGTTGCCTCCGGTATCGCGGCCGAGCTTGCGGAGCTCGACGAAGCTACGGCGATCCGGCTGCGCGAGGTAGCCGCCCGCCACGCCGAGCCGCTCGTAGAAGACGGCACCATCAAGGCATCGATGACCGCAACCGTGATGATCCTCGGCTGACGGCCACTTCTCCAAAGAGCGTCCGGTGAACGGATTCGCGTGCGCCGTTACAGGATGGCGAGCGGGTCGATTTCGATTTCGAATTCGGGGCGGAGGAGGGTCTCGCAGATGCAGCCGGTGCTGGCGGGGTAGGGCTGTTTCAGCAGCTGTTCGCGGACGGCGGCGACCTCGCGGTAGCGCTTGAGCCCGGCAGGCGTGACGTACTCGATGGTTTTGACCAAGTTCTCGGGGCCGGCTCCGGCTGCCTTCAGGACCTCGATGATGTTCTGATACGTGTACTCGGCTTGCGCGGCGACATCGCCGGTGTGCACGGCCTGCTCGGTCGCGGGATCGAGCGCGGCCTGGCCGCTCATGAACAGCATCGACCCGGCCTTCACCGCGGGCGAGTAGGTGAGCTTCGCGTAGCGTTCCCAACCCGGATTGACGGTCTCCGACTGATGCCGTGACGCCGTGATGTCCATCGACACGAGCGTGCCGGGCGTCTGCAGCCGCGACATCAGGATGCCCGCCGCCGCGGGATACACGGGCCCGAGCCGGTCCTTGCGAACGCGGCCGGTTCGCTTGTAGCCGGCGAGCGTTCGCGGCGTGGTGTAGTCCACGGTCTTGACGATCGAGTCCATTCCCAGACCGGCATCGGCGAGCAGCGCGGCGGCCTTGTCGAAGATGGCCTCGGTCTGCGCGACGAGATCTTCGCCCGCCTCGGGTGCGGCGATCGAGGGCAGGTACACGATGCCGTCGTCCTCGCCGCCGCCGGCGGTCACTTCGATCTCGATGAACGCGGCGGGACGCAGCAGGCTGTTGACCACGACGGTGCACACCGCCGGCTGCGCGGATCCGAACAGCTCTTCACGGACCGCGCGCGCTTCGGCGTAGTGGTCCATGCCTTTCGCGGTCACGTACTCGACGACGCGGGTCGCGTCGCCCAGCGTCAGGCCGGCCGCCTCCAGGATCGCGCTGATCTTGGCGTAGGCGGTGCGGGTCTGCTGCTCCATGCCGCCTTTGACGACGATGCGTTCCTCGCGCGCGTCGTACTCGGAGGCACTGTGGCCGCTGAGCCACACGCGGCCTGCGTGTTCGAGGCCGAGCGAGAACGTGTAGCGCGCGTACTCGAACCAGGGAAACGACGCGGGCTTGATCGCGTTCATGGGGCGAGCTGCTCCAGGATCGTGGCTTGGCAGTGGCGCGTGACCTCGGCCGGAACCAGATGCGTGGGGGGCGACAGCTTGATGCCGTCGGCGATCCCGTCGTATTCCTTCAGCTTGGCGCGCACCTCGTCGGGCGTGCCGGCGAGCGCGAACGCGTCCACCATCTCATCGGGCACCGCCTCGACCATGCCGGCCTCGTCGCCGGCCCGAAACCGCTCCTGCACCGCGGCCGCTTCGGCGGCAAAGCCGTGGAAAGCGAAGAACTCGCCATAGGTTCGCACGGTCGCGTAGAAGGCGACCAGGCCGGCCATCCAGCGTTTGGCGAGCCGCCCGTCGCCGTCGATCGCGCAGCAGGCCGAGGCGACGACGTCCAGCGACCGCCGGTCGCGTCCCGCGCGCGACAGGCCCGCTTGAAGGTTCGGCAGGATCGCCGACGCCAGATACCGCGGCGATCCCAGCTCGTGGCCGAGCCAGCCGTCGCCGATCTCGCCGGCGAGCCGCGTCATCGCGTCGCCCACCGCCGCGAGATAGACCGGGATCTGCTCGCGCTGCGGCGGGAACGGCCGCTGATAGCCGCGCAGCCTCATCCGTTCGTATTCGCCGTCGACCTCGATCGATCCGCCGCGGTGCGATTCGGCGATGAACCGGCGGATGATCGCGACGGTCTCGCGGGTGTGGCCGACGGCTTTGCCGAAGCGCACGTTATGCCAGCTCTCGTTGAGCCGCTGCACGCCGGAGCCGATCCCGAGCACGAACCGGCCGCCGGCCAGCTCGTCGGTGTCCATCGCCTCCAGCGCCGTGGTCATCGGGGAGCGCACGAACGCGAGCGCGATCCCGGTGCCCACGCCGATGCGCGTGGTCGCGGTTGCCACGGCCGCGGCGGGAACGAACGCGCTGCGATGGAGCTCGGCGAACCAGACCCGTGAAAAGCCCGCGTCTTCCGCCTTCTTCGAGGCCGCGACGACTTCGTCGAGCGACGCTCCCCACGGCCCGTACGACAGCTGCATTGTCTCTCCTAGCGGAACGACGTTCCGCCTATTGATACCCGGAGCGAGCGGAGCCGGTCAAAGGTCGCCAGCCTAACGCTTGACGGTATTCACGGAGGTCGTTCCTATGCGTCATGATCGAAAGCTTCAAGGATCGCGACACCGAACGCCTGTACCGGCGCGAGCGTGTCAAGCGCTTCGGGTCCGACGTGCAGCGGCCGGCTTTGCGCCGGCTCCGGATGCTGGACGCGGCCAACACGTTGGAGGACCTCAAGGTTCCGCCGGGAAATCGTTTGGAGCGGCTCAAGGGCGACCGATCGGGTCAGTACAGCATCCGGATCAACGATCAATGGCGGATCTGCTTTCGATGGCGTGAGGGGCGCGCATCCGACGAGGGATCTCGGCCGACACGGCGCTTCGCCTGGCGCGCTATTTCGGCACGTCCGACCGCTTTTGGATCAACCTGCAGGTCTTGTTCGACCTCGAGATCGAACGTGACCGCAGCGGTGCCCGGATCGACAAAGAGGTCACCCCCAGAGCGAGTTGACTTCCCACGCCGCGCGGGCGGAGGATCGACCCGAGGGATCGACGAAGGAGGGGCGAGATGTTCGTACAGATCATTCGCGCGAAGGTCGCGGACGCGGACGGCATCAACAGCGCATGGCAAGAGCAGCGCGACGCGACGGCCGAAGGATTTCTGGGTGCGACCGGCGGCATCACCACCAAGGGCGAGCTGCTGATCGCCGCACGGTTCGAAAACCGCGAGCTGGCGATGAAGAACTCGGCCAGCGAAGAGCAAACGGCCCGGTGGAACCAGCTCGAAAAGATGCTGGCCGGCCCCGCAGAGTTCCTGGAGTCCGAAGACGTGGACATGCCGAAGGAAGGATCAGGCGACGCAGGCTTCGTGCAGATGATGCGCGCGACGGTCAAAGACCGGAAGGCCTACGAAGCGATCGAAGAGAAGTTCGATCAGTTCGCCGGCCTGCGGCCCGACCTTATAGGCCACATGACCGTCTGGCTTCCCGGCAACCGCATCCACATCGTGGACTGGTTCACCACCGAAGCCGAAGCCCGCGCGGGCGAGAAGAAAGAGATGCCCGCCGAGATGCAAGCGCTGTTCGCCGAATGGCAATCGCTGTGCTCCGACGTCGAATGGTTCGACATCTCCGCGCCGCTCTACGCGTGAGGCAGACGAAACAGCATTCGCGCCGTCGCATCGCAGAGCAGTTCGCCGCGCTCGTTGCGGCAACGCCACGCCATCACGACTTCTCCGCGCTTGCCGTTGGGCCGCGCCTCGCGCCGGATCACCTCGACGCTCATGTGCAGCGTGTCGCCGGGAAAGGCGGGCGCGTGGAAGCGCACGGCGTCGAAGCCCAGCAACGCGACGACGGACTCGTCGAACCGGCCCGAGCGTTCGGCGAGTCCGCCCATCGCATGCAGCACCGCCTCGCCCGGAAGCGGTGAGCGGCCGAAAACGCTATCGGCCGCATAGGTCGGGTCGGTGAACAGCGGATGCACGTAGCCGCCGATGCGGATCAGTTCGGCCGCATCGCTTTCGTCGATGTGCAGAGACGGCGTAGTGAACGACGTGCCCGGCGCGAACGCCTCGAAGCTGGAGATCTCTAGGGCCATTGCGGATCACGTCCTTCCCGATAGGCGCGGAACCCTTCGGCGGCGTGCGGGTCGTTCGTCAGGTACCTCATAAAGACGTCGGTTTCGACCCCCAAGGCTTGCACCAGCGGCAGCGATGCACCTTCGTTCATCGCCGCTTTCGTGGCCGCCAGCGCGGTTCGCGACCGGTGGCGGAGCGGCGCGACCACGTCCTCGACCGCATCCCCCAGCCGCGTCAGCGGAGCCGCGTGCAGTGCAAGGCCGTAGTGCGCGGCCTCGTCCCCGGTCAGCCAGCGCCCGGTGAAGATGATCTCGCGGGCCCGCTGCTCGCCGATCTTGCGAGGCAGCCGCTGCGTCGAGCCGCCGCCCGGCACGATCCCGAAGGCGAGGTGATGATCGGCGATGCGCGCCTCGGCCGCGACCACGGCCAGGTCGCATGACAGCATCAACTCGAACCCGCCCGCGCGGGTCAGGCCGTTGGCGGCCGCCACGACGGGAACGGGCAGCGCCTCGATGTCGCCGAGGATCCGCTTGAAGCGCTCGAGGACATCGCGGAAGTACTCGGGGTCGTCGAATGCACGCTCGAGCAGGTCGATGTCGAGGCCGATGCAAAAGGCGTCACCGGCACCGGTGATCACGAGCGCCTTCACGTCGGGGTCGTCTCGGACGCGCCGCAACGCGGGCGGCAGTGCTTCGAGCATCGCCTCGTCGATCGCGTTGCGCGCCTCGGGACGGGACAGCGTCAGGAAGGCGACGCGGTCACGAACCCTGATGTCCACCGGTGTGTCGATGACGCGATCCCCCTTCCCGGCGCCCACCCTGTTTCATATCATGGACCATCGTCGCATCGACAAGGGGGCCCCGGGTGGAAGAGTCGTATCGCGCGCTTGCGCTGCAGGCACGCTGCAGGGCCCTCTCGGGGGTGGACGACCCGGCGCAGGGCCGGATCATCATCCGCGCCGCCATCGCCCGGATCGGCAAGCAGGTCGCGGCGAGCGTGGCGTTCACCGGTCCCGACACCCGGCTGGTCGTGCTTCCCGAGTACGTGCTGACGGGCCATCCGGCCGGCGAGGCGTTCGATCAGTGGCGCGAATGCGTTGCGGTCGACAAGGACGGCGCCGAGGAGGAGGCGCTCGGCGCGATCGCGCAGGCGAATACCCTGTACCTGGCCGCGAACCTCTACGAGCGGGACCCGGCGTTTCCGGATCTGTACTTCCAATCGTGCCTGATCTTCGACCCGTCGGGTGCGCTCGCGTTGCGCTACCGGCGGTTGAACTCGTTCATGACCCCGACGCCGCACGACGTGCTCGACCGGTACCTTGAGGTCTACGGCGCCGATTCGCTGTTCCCGGTCCTTCGCACGGAGATCGGAACGCTCGCGTGCATCGCCTCCGACGAGATCCTGTTCCCCGAGGTGGCGCGCTGTCTGGCGATGCGCGGCGCCGAGGTCTTCTGCCACTCCACGTCCGAGGCGTCGAGCCCGCAGGCGACGATCAAGGACGTGGCCAAACGCGCGCGAGCGATCGAGAACATGGCCTTCGTCGTGAGCGCGAACACCGGTGGCATTGAAGGCTCGCCGATCCCCGGCGACTCCACCGACGGCAAATCGCAGATCGTCGATTACGAAGGCCGCGTGCTCATCGAGGCGGGCCCGGGGGAGTCGATGGTCGCCGCCGCGCCCGTCGAGCTTGCGTCGCTGCGTCGCGCGCGGCGCCGTCCCGGGATGGGCAACATGCTCGCCCGCAGCCGGTTCGATCTCTACGCCTCGTCGTACGCCGATGCGAAGCACTTCGCGCCCAACGGGCTCGGCGACGGCAAGGAGCCCGGCCGCGGTTGGTTCCTCGATGCCCAGAAAGCCGTTATCGAGCGGCTCGATGGGGAAGGAATCATCTGACGGCATCATGGCGATCGACGTACGCAACCCGCGGACCGGCCGAAGCGACTACTCGTTCGAGCCACCGTCCACCGACGATCTCGACGAGCTTGCCCTGCGGCTCCGCGACGGGCAGGCCGTGTGGGAAGCGGGCGGGCTCGACGTTCGTACCGCCGCATTGAACGGCTGGCGTGACGCGATCGGCATGGCGCGGGGCGAGATCACCGCGGCGCTCATGGCCGATACCGGCCGCCGCGTCGAATCCGAGATGGAAGTCGATGCGGCGCTGCGCATGATCGAGCGTTGGTGCTCCCTCGCGCCCGACCTGCTCGCCGGGACCGAGCGCCGGCCCGCATCAATCCCGGGTATCGACCTCGAGCAGGGCATGCGGCCGTATCCGGTCGCGGGCGTGATCAGCCCGTGGAACTTCCCGCTGCTGCTCGCCCTGATCGACGCGGTTCCCGCGCTCGTCGCGGGCTGCGCGGTGGTGATCAAGCCGAGCGAGATCGCGCCGCGCTTCATCGAGCCGCTCGCCGCCACCGTCGCCACGGTCCCGGCCATGGAGAACGTCGTCGCGATCGTCGCCGGCGACGGCTCGGCCGGAGAGGCGATCGTGGACCGAAGCGATGTCGTTTGCTTCACCGGCAGCGTCGCCACAGGCACGAAGATCGCCGCCCGGGCCGCGAAACGGTTCATCCCCGCGTTCCTCGAGCTCGGCGGCAAGGATCCGGCCATCGTGCTGCCGTCGGCGGACCTGGACCGGGCATCGAGCGCGATCCTGTGGGGCTCGACCGCGAACGCAGGTCAGTCGTGCCAGTCGATCGAGCGCGTTTACGTGCACGAGTCCGTCTTCGACGACTTCGTAGATCGGCTGGTGGACAAGGCCAAGAGCGTGCGCCTGGCCGTTCCCGAGCCCGACGCCGGCGACATCGGGCCGATCATCGCCGCGAAGCAGATCGAGGTGATCGCCGCGCACCTGCAGGACGCGCTCGCGCGCGGCGCGACCGCGCACACCGGGGGCGAGATCGAAGAGCACGGCGGCGGCTCGTACCTGAAGCCGACCGTGCTCACCGGCGTGACGCACGAGATGAAGGTCATGACCGAAGAGACGTTCGGGCCGGTCATCCCGGTGATGTCCTTCACCGACGCCGACGAGGCAGTCCGGCTTGCCAACGACACGCGGTACGGCCTCAGCGGCGCGGTGTTCGGTGACGCCGATGAGGCGCTCGGCGTCGCACGCCGCATCGACGCGGGCGGGATTTCGATCAACGACGCCGCGCTGACCGCGCTCGTCTACGACGGCGAAAAGAGCTCGTTCAACTTCAGCGGCATGGGCGGGTCGCGGATGGGCCCGGCAGCGCTGCGACGCTTCGGCCGCCGGCAGGCCTTCCTGATCAGCGACGCGCAACGGCCCGACCCGTGGTGGTACCCGCATCTTCGCTGACCGGGCGTTGACTCGGTTCCCCGGAATGGATCAAGATCCCGGCACGCGTAGCGCTCGGGGAGGCCGGTCTTCATGGGAATCAAGGACGAGATGCCGCTGCTCGCGCGGCACGAAGGCGAGTGGGAGGGGACCTACACCGTCATCGCGCGCGACGGGACCGTCACCGATCGTCACCGCTCGCATCTCACGTGCTCGTTCCCCGAAAGCGGGGACCCGCCCTACTACCAGGTCAACGACTACACCTGGGACGACGGACGGACCGAAACGATCGAGTTTCCCGCGGCGTACAAGGACCGCAAGATCTGGTTCGACACCGACCGCATCAACGGGCACGCGTGGGAGGTGGACGACCGCACGATCGTGCTGCACTGGGTCTACGTGCAGTCGCCCGGCATCTACCTCTACGAGATGATCTCGCTCGACGACGCCGCGCAGAACCGCTCCCGCACGTGGCACTGGTTCAAGGACGGCGTGCTGTTCCAGCGTTCGATCATCGACGAGACGCGGGTCGTGTGATGGTGGACCTGACCGATCCGAAGCAGAACATGGACGCGTTCCTGCGCGTGCGCTCGTCGCTGGACGGCAGCGACAGCGTCACCTGGTTCAAGGGCACGACCCACGCATGGCTGCCCGGCGAGCGCGGCCGGCCGCTCTTCGGCTTCGAGGGCTATAACGTCTCGCGCGTGGTCGAGGCCGACGGCGGCTACGACTTGCTGACCCGCGAGGCGGTCTTCTACACCGACCTTCGCACCGGCGAGATCCTGCGCACATTCGACAACCCGCTCAACCAAGAGAGCGTCGATGTGCTGCACATCTGGAACGACCCGGTTAACCAGCAGATGCGCCTGCAAGGCCACTACGGGCCGTGGAACGTTCCCGTCAGCCAGGCCGGCGACGACCTATTCTTCAACGTGGACGTGTTCCTTGCCTATCCGTCGCCGCTGCCGCGCGCGGAATTCCCCGAGAATTCGCAGTCGGACCTGTATCAGGCGGCCGAGTTGTTCCAGTTCTTTTGCAAGCGAAGCCACGTGGACGACGAATCCAACCCGGACGTGCCGAGCCAGGTGTCGTGGACGCGACTGGGTCCGTGGCTGCCGTGGATGTGGATGGGGGATCGGCCCGGAATGCTGGTCTATCACGGCCGGGGCGCCAAGCTCGCCGGCGGCTACACGGATCTGCCGCCGCTCGTACGCGACGAGATCGAAGCCGGCGGTCCGCAGTTCGCCGAAGCCCCGCGCGAGTTCACCCAGCCGAACGAAACCAGCTGGACCTACTTCCGCAAGCGCGCTACAGCAGCTCGGTGATCCATTCGCCGACGAAGTAGCCGGCGACGGCGACACCGAGGCCGACGATGAACATGTCGATGCCGCTACGGATCAGGCCGCGGCCGGTGAAGACGCTGCGCATGCCGCCGACGCCGAAGTGCGAGGCCATCGCGACCACGAACGAAACCCAGATCGCAGTCACGCCGTCGAAGACCATGAACGGAAACACCGGCAGGAACGAGCCGATCGCGGTAGCGACGCCGGTGAGCGCGCCTTCCTTGACCGGCGTGGTGTGCGGCTCGCCGATGCCGAGCTCCTCGCGCACCTTCTCTTCCAGCGCGCGCTCCGGATCGCGCATCACGTCGGCGGCGAGCTTGCGCGCGCGTTCGGGCTCGATGCCGCGCGCTTCGTAGATCAGCGCGAGTTCTTCCTCCTCCGCTTCGGGCATCAGCTCGATCTCTTGGCGCTCCAGCGCGATCTCGTGATCGTGTACCTCTTGCTCGCTCTTGGCGGCCAGGTAGCCCGAGGAGGCCATCGACATCGCCCCGGCGACGACGCCGGCGATGCCCGCGACCAGAACGTTGTGGTGATCCGACGTTGACGCCGACGCGCCCACGACGCCGGCGACCAGCCCGAAGTTCGCGGTCAGCCCGTCGTTGAAGCCGTAAACGACGTTGCGCAGCATGCCGCCCGCACCGGTGCGGTGCCACGACTCGCCGTCGCCCGACGACATCTTGCGCAGGTCCTCGGCGTGGCCGGCCGACTCTTGCGCGAGCGTGAGCGCCGTGTCCTTCGCGCGGCCCGCGGGTGAGGACTCGTGCAGCTTCAGATACGTGCGGACCTCCTGGCCCTCCTGGCGGTGCAGCATGTTGAGCAGGAAGGCGGGGCCGAAGCGGCGGGCGAGCCACGCGGTCAGGCGCGTGCGCGCGGTGGGCTTGGCGAGCTTGCCGACTTCGACGCCGTTGCGGCGCAGCAGGTCGGCCCAGGCCTCGACGTGGCGGGTCTCCAGCTCGACGAAGCGCCGGAAGAACTCGCGGCGGCGCTCGTCGGTCTCGACGTCGGCGAGCACGCCGTACAGGAACGCCGCGTCGGACTCGTCGCGCCAGTGATGCTTCCACTCGGCGAGCGTCTTCGGATCGGCCTGTTTCTCCACCACGTGGCCTGCCATCGTTTCGTCTGCCCCCTTGAGATCCGGTGAAAGGATCCCTTGACGCGATGCCGTACATGCGCGACGGCCGCCGGAAACGGCGGCCGTCGAATGCATCTTAGCGCGGGGTGGCCAGGAGATCATTGGGCCGGCCCACGCTGGGGCCGAGCAGAGCAGCCGCAGCCGGCGTCGCTATGCCGTGGCTGCCGCGTTCCTCCCGCGGCTGGCCGCCGAGGGGACTATCGGCTTGTGCCGGCCAGCTCGAAGGCCAGGATGGAGTTCGCCAAACCGTGGAACGTCCACGGGTCCCATGCGGTGATCGCGTGCCAGCGCTTGAGCCGGTATCGGACCGTGGACTGGGTCACGGCCAGCTCTCCGGCGGCCGCCGCAAGGGAGAACCCGTGCGCTGAGAACGCCCGCACAGCCGAGGCGAGATGCGGCTTGCTGCGGCACAGCTCGATCGCGGGGCGCAGCAGCCGCTCCATGTCCTCGCGCATGATCAGCGGCGCGGCCAGAAACCATTCGTCGGCGAAGCGGCGCAGGCCGCCCCCGTGCCCCGCGAGGCGTAGCGCGCACTCGGCCTGCGTCAGCGCCGCGCCGATGCCGCCGATCGACTCGGCGGTCAAGCTCATGCCCGCCGGCGCTTCGGATGCCTCTCGGGCGATCAGCGCCGCGAGGTCGTCCTCGCGCATGCCTTGCACGACGAGCACCGACGCGCCGCCCCGAGCCGCGGCGATCGCGACGGCTCCCGCCATCTGTGCCGCGCGCGCGATCCGGCGCGACGCCTCGACCGCGGCGGCCGGCTCGGCGATGGCCGCGACGCGAAACGATCCTTCCGCATTGAAGCCGAGGTCGATGGCCAGCGACCGCGCTTCCTCGGATGCCGGATCGGTCGCGATCGCCTTCACGAACTGTCCGGCGATGCGGATCTCGAGCGCTTCGGGCCGCGGCATCTGACGGTGGTAGCCGGCGGTGACGGCGGTGGTGAGCGCGTGCATCCGCTCCCAGATCGTCGCGCCGGCCTCTCGCAGCAGCTCGTCCGCGGTGCCGGGCGCACGGCCTGCGGCGGCCACCAGCTCGGCCCACACCTCGCGGTAGGCGGTGTAGAGCGAGTCGATCAGCGGCGGCAGCGGGAATCCTTTGAGCGCGCTCTGCTGTCCCACCAGATGGGCGAAGGCGATGTCGCGCTCGTGGATGTCGCGGTTCTCGGCGACGGCCTGCAAGAAGCCGGCGATCATCCCTCGCGAGGAGCGGAACCGGTCCTCGTGCGTGAACGGGCTCTCGGACGGTGCGAAGTCGCGGATCGAGCGTTCGATGATGCCGTTGATGCGCAGGGTGACGGCCGCGATGTCGTCGAAGACCGTACGGCAGACCTCGGCCACGGGAGCCCAGCCTTTCGGGGCACGAACGGTCCACACGGGAGCTTCGGGCTCTGCTTTGATCATTTCGATCAATCTTTCGTTCCAAAATTCGGTTTTCCTTCAAAGGGGCAGCGCTTTCCTTCACGGAATATATGTGTGAGCTACTCGGACGCCCCCCAAGGAGACACATCATGCCCTCCGCAGCCGTCCCAGCCATTCGCCTGATCGCCTCCGCCCTCGCTCTGGCCTTGACGCTCGGAGTGGCCGCCCCTGGCTCCACGAGCCCGTCGTGGCCGGTGCAGCCCAGCGCCATCGTCGCGCAACCGGTCGTGGAAGGCCCGATTCCTCACGGTGTCGGAATTCGAACGGGAAAGCCGTACCGCACCTCGCTGGTTGCGCTGGCCAACGGGTATGTCGAGGAGGAGTTCTTCTTCCGCGGCACCGCCGCCTCGACCCCGACGGGAGCCCGCACCACGCCGTACGCGTCGCGCATCCTGGTTCGCCGGCCGGCCGATCCCGCCGCCTTCAACGGCACCGTGCTGATCGATTGGACCAACGTTACGGTCCCGGACGACACCGATGTGTCGTGGCTGCCGATGCACCGAACGATCATGACCCGCGGCTACGTCTACGTCGCGGTCGCCGCGCAGCTGCTGGCGATCGAGGCAAGCCCGCTCGCGCTCAAGCAATGGGATCCGGTGCGATACGAGACGCTGTCGCATCCCGGCGACACCTACTCGTTCGACATCTTCTCGCAGGCCGCCGAGGCGGTGCTGGATCCGAAGGTTCTCGGATCGTTGCGGCCGAAGGTCGAGCGGCGGCTCGCGCTCGGCGCGTCGCAGTCCGGCGGACGCCTCAACACCTACATCAACACTTGGCAGGAGCACCACGGCGTCTTCGACGGCTTCCAGCCGCAGGTCTCGGGCGCGGGCAGCGTACGCCGCGACGTGGCGCCCGTGCTGTGGTTCAACTCCTCGTCCGAGATCGGCAACACCGACGTCCCCGCCGACAGCGGCCTGTTCCGCCTGTGGGAGGTCGCAGGCCCCGCGCACACGACCAACGAATATTCGTCGTACGAGAACGCCGTGTACGTGTACTCCCACTCGAACGGCGTCAGCGGCGACCCCTACGACGAAGAAGCACACGGGAACTGGGGGTCGCAGCTGATCGCCGGCACGTGCAACAACCGCAATTACTATCCGCTGAGCTACGTCGCGTCCGCGGCGCTGGTCGCGCTGGACAACTGGGTTCGCACGGGGGTTGCGCCGGCGCCGAAGCCTCGCGCGTTGCGGGTGAACGGCGCCCGCGCCTACGACGAGCACGGCAACCTGCTCGGCGGGGTGCGCTCCCCGGTGATCGATGTGCCCATTGCGACCTACTACGGCGGCGGCGCATCGAACCCGACGCCGTGCAGCCAGGCCGGGGGCCGGCTTCCGCTCACCGGCATGACCGAGGTGTTCGACGGCGCGAAACTCGCGGCGCTGTATCCGACGCCCGGCGACTACCTGAGCCGGCTGCAGGCCGCGGTGGACGCGGCGCTGGCGGCCGGAAACATCGTGCCGGAAGGCGCCGCTGACCTGATGCGCCGCGCCGCCACCTACGGTTTGCCGAAGATCGGCTGACAGGAGTGACTCGCATGAGAATTCGTTTTGTTGCGGCTGCGCTTTCGTGCGCGATGCTGGCTTCGCTCGGCGGGAGCGGGGCGGCGCGGGCATCGGGCGTCCAGCCGAGCCCCACGGTGTCGCAGCCGGTGGTCGAAGGGCCGATCCCGCACGGCGTCGGGATGCGCTCCGGCCGTCCCTATGGCGAGTCGCTGCTGCCGCTGCCGGCCGGCTGGGTCGAAGAGGAGTTCTTTTACGGCGGCACGGCATATTCGGGCCCGAACAAGACCGGTACGAGCGCCGCGTACACGTCGCGATTCTTGGTTCGCCGTCCGGCCAACGCGCAGGACTTCAACGGCACGCTGGTCTTCGAGTGGAACAACGTCACCATCCCGCACGACCACGACGCGACCTGGCAGAACTACTGGCAGACCGTCTTCAGCCGCGGATATGCCTACATCAGCGTCGCGGCGCAGCTTCTTTCGATCGAGGCCAGCCCGATCGCGCTCAAGCAGTGGGATCCGGTCCGCTACCAGTCGCTGTCGCATCCGGGCGACACCTACTCGTTCGACATCTACCAACAGGCGGCCGAAGCGGCACTGGACAGCGCGGTGCTCGGCGATCTGCGGCCGCTGGTGCAGCGCCGCATCGCGATGGGCGCCTCGCAGTCGGCCGGACGTCTCAACACCTACATCAACGGCTGGCACGAGGACTCCGGGGTCTTCGACGGCTTCCAGCCGCAGGTGTCGGGGGCCGGGAGCGTGCGACGCGACGTGGCGCCGGTGCTGTGGCTCAACAGCCAGTCCGAGATCGGAACCTCGCAGGTCGCGCCCGACAGCGGCCAGTTCCGTCTGTGGGAACTGGTCGGGCCCGCGCACACGACCGGCTACAGCAACAACTATCGCTGGGCGATGCTCGCCTATGCGCACTCGAACGGGAGCGCGAACATCTTCGACTCCGACGACGCGGGCGCCTGGGGCTACCAGCTTCCGCCCGGATCGTGCGGCATCTACAACCACTTCTTCGCCGGGCCGATCTGGGGCGCGGCGCTGGTTGCGCTCGACGACTGGATCCGCACCGGCATCGCGCCGGCGCCGCAGCCGCGCGCGGCGCGCGACGCGAACGGCCGGGTCTACGACGATCACGGCAATATGAAGGGCGGGGTGCGCTCGGCGCTGCTGGACGCGCCGATCGCGACCTACTACGCGGGGGGCGTGCCGGCGACCGGCGAGCCCTGCGCCGCGGGCGGCGCCGCGCCGCTGACCGGCGTGACGAAGGTGTTTGATGCCGCGACGCTGGCGGCTTTGTATCCCACGCCCGGCGCCTACCTGACCCAGTTCGAGGCCTCACTCGACGCGATGCTCGCCGCCGGCACGTTGCTGCCGGAAGGAAAGGCCGAGTACATGCGTCGTGCGGGCATGGCGAATGTCGGCGGTGCTCTGAACTCGTCTCTGTAGCCCGAGCCGCCGTACGCGTAGAGGAGGCGCCCTGGCGCCTCCTCTCGCATGCACGTCAGGCAGCCTGCGCTGGCCATCCGGTCGCGTGCTTCGTTTATTTGGAAGAGGCCCCTGGCACGGCCGGGCCCTCGGCGAAATGCCGCCAGAAAGCGTTCACCTCGGCCCATGACGCGACCGTACCAAACGGCGGCGACGCGGTAGGCGGCCGCGAGCCCTAGAATCGCGGCATGTGCAGGAGCATCAAGACCCTTCGTGACGGCGCCGTCGTCGCGACCGACGACGAGATCGAGGCAGCCGCGCTCCAGTTCGTGCGCAAAATCAGTGGATTCCGCGCGCCCGCGCCGCACAACGCGGAAGCGTTCGAGCGGGCGGTGGCGCAGATCGCCGAATCGTCACGCACGTTGCTGGGATCGCTGCAGATCCGCGGCGCAGCCTCGCGCTAAGCGACTCAGTCCGCTTCGGCGCGCTGCACCCGGATCGAGACGATGCGCGCCACGACCGGCCCGATCAATGCCATGATCACCACGTACGTCGCGATGATCGGCGCCGGGTTCGGACGCACGCGCGCCGCGACGGCGAGACCGGCGATCGCCAGTGAGAACTCGCCGCGCGCCAGCAGCGTCGCACCCACGATCGAGCGGCGCGGCCACGGCACACCCGCCCACTCGGCGGCCTTCCAGCCGGCGACGAACTTGGTCGCTCCCGTGATCCCGGCGAGCAGCAACGCGACCGGCAAGGCGCCGGGGATTTGGCCCGGGTCGATGCTGAAGCCGACGAAGGCGAAGAAGATCGCGGCGAACAGGTCGCGGATCGGGCTCAGCAGCGGCCGCACGTTCTGCGCGGCCGGACCCGAGATGACGATGCCCGCCACGAGCGCCCCGACTGCCGCCGACACCTGCCCGACCTCGGCGATGCCGGCGATGAGCAGCCCGAAGCCGAGGATCGACAGGAGCAGCGGCTCGTCGGCGTTGGCGAAGACCAGACGGCTCACGCCGGTGCCGGCTCGCAGCGCGAACAGCAGGAGCAAGATCACGATGGCGACCGCGCTCACCGCGATCATCAGGCTGCCGGCCGCGCTTCCGCCGATCAGGAACGCGCCGATCGTGGGAAGGAACATCGCCATCGCGAGGTCTTCCAGGATCAGCGTGGACACGATCGGGGTTCGCTCTTCCTGGCCGATGCGCAGATCCTCGATGAGGCGCGCCGCCACGCCCGACGAGGACACGTAGGTCGCGCCTCCCAGGAACGCCGCGGGAAGCGGCGCCCATCCCATCAGCAGGCCGGCCACGAAGCCGGGCGTGAAGTTCAGCGCGATGTTGAGACCGCCGCTGCGTGGCGCGTGCTTGAGCGTTCCGATCAGCTTTCGGGCGGGGTACTCGAGACCGAGCATGAACAGCAGCAGGATCAGACCGATTTCGGCGCCGATGCGGATGAACTCTTGCGTGGTGACCAGCGGCAGCAGGCCGCCGTCGCCGAAGGCGAGGCCGGCGATGACGTAGAGCGGGATCGGCGGGATCCCGATGCGCAGCGCGAGCCGAGCCAGGACGGATAGGCCTAGGATCACCAGACCCAACTCCACGATCAGCAACGCCGGCTCCTTTCAGGGAGCGTTAGCGTACGCGATGGTGCGGCGGGGTCCCGGCGCGCGGGGGGTTAGCAGACCTTGTTCAAGTAGCGGAATGGATTGACCGCGCCGCCGTTGCGCGGATGCCACTCGAAATGGTTGTGCGTCGGGCCCCCGCTGGCGTTGCCCGAGTTGCCCACGTACCCGATCACGGTGCCTGCTTTCACGAAGCCCGATACGCCCGCATGTCGGTCGAGGTGCGCGTTGAACACGTAGCCTTCCGAGCCGTAGACGCGCACCTGCTTGCCGCCGCGTCCGGAGCTGTTGGCTTTCACGGTGCCGTCGAACGGCGCGCGAATCGGCGTGCCCCGCGGGGCCAGGATGTCGGTTCCCTCATGGCTCCGGCCGCCGCTGCGCGGCGCGCCCCAGTCGTTGGAGTAGGCGCGTGGCTCATCTACCGGACAGACCCGGAACGGGCCCGTGCCGGAGATCAGCGAGGGCGCGTCCGCACGGGAGGCTCGCTGACGGTTCTTGGCGCGTTTCGCGCGCTCGATCGCGGCCAGCCGCTGCTGCTCCTTGCGGAACTCGCTCGCCAGCGCGGCCTGCTCCTTGTTGAGGTTCTTCAGCAGCTCTTTCTGCTTCGCGAGCACGCCGGCAAGCGCCTTGCGCTGGCGCTCCAGCTGGGTGCGCGCGATCGCGACGCGCTCGAGCACGTCCTTCTGGCCGGACTGCAGATGCTCGGCGAACGCGACCCGCTCGCCGAACTCGGCGACCGATTCGGCGGCCAGCAGCGCCGTCGTTTCGTCGAACGCGCTCATGTACAAGCCTTGCGTGAGCGCGGTCATGCCGGCGCGCGCGGCCTTGAGCCGCGAGCTCGCCGAAGCGATCGACTTGTTCATGGACGCGGCACGCCGCTCGCTGGTCGCAAGCGCGGATTGCAGCCGGTTGATGCGGTTCGCCATCGCGTTGAGCTTCTGCTTGGTCGAGGCGGCATGTGCGGTCTGCGGCATCAATCCGAAGGCGGACAGGGCGAGCGCGAGCACGAGCGACGCACGAAAAATGCGTCCTCGGGGGAAGGAGCGGCGCGGAATACGCGGGCCGCGAATGGCTTTGGCCACGGGGCATTTGTAGCCGCCGCAGCCGAGGCTGGGCAAATCGGCCCGGACCCGAACGAACGTGTGTTCGCTCGGACCGGGCCGAATAGCCGTCTAGCGGCGCTTGCTGCGCGGCGGAGGCCGCAGGAGCTTGGTGGTCTGCTGGCGGATCGAGCCGACCCTGTAGGTGAACGGCGAGACCGCGTCGGCCTCGTCGGGCAGATTCGCTACGGCATTGAACGCGATGTTCGGAATGTGAATCGCCGACGACGACGCCGTCACCGAGTAGAGCGTGTCGCCGATGCCGGCTCCGACCGCGTCCAGCGGGATGTCCATCGTGAGGCGGCCGGTCAGCAGGTCCAGGTGGCAGTCGATGCGCGTCACGTTCGGCGGGGGCACGGCAGCCGCGACGTAGAGCGCCCATCGCGCGCTCGCCGGGTTCGAATACGACGGCTCGCCCGCATAGCAGTCCGAGATCGCGTCCTCGGTCTGGCTGATCCCGTACTCGGCGGGGCCGACCTCGGCGGCGGCGTAGTGCACCTTGTTCTTGCTCCACCACCAGAACATGTAGAAGTTGTTCGTGTAGGGCTGGGGGATCTTCACGCTGAACGTGTCTCGCAGCATCATCGTTCCCCGCATCGTGTTCGGGCCTGCGGCCTCGAGCCACGCGCTGGTGATGTCCAGGCTGGGATTCTGCGGCCCCGGTCCGCCGGGACCGTGACGCGGGAACGGAACGTCCTTGACCAAGTCCGCGTGCCAGTTGTCCGGCACCGCCGACGCCCAATAGCTGGAGACGCGGTTCTGGCCGCCCGAATAGGGAAGCACGTCGGGCTCGGGCGGCGTCAGCTCGCCGACGCTCGCATACAGGCTCGGGCCTTCGATCTGCTTGGCGAACATCGTGATCGACGACGACGCCGGCGGGTTCGGGCCGATCTGATGCGCGGTATCGCCGTAGGTGACCAGCGTCTCGCCGTTCTTGCCGATCGCCGCGTACAGGAAGTCGATAAGGTTCCGGTCGTCGCGGCGGTTCGGGTCGAGCGTACAGCCCAGTCCCATCGTGCAGATCGGGTTGATGTGGTTGGTGTGGTCGGTGACCTGCGCGCGGGTAAACGAAGGTTTCGCGTCGAGCGCGTTGAGGCTCTGGCTCATGTAGACGTGCCACGGGCCGGCGTTGTCGTTGGGGTTCCCCTGCTTGGGCGTGCCGTAGTACACGACCGAGACGCGGCCGCTGTCGCCCGCCACGATCGAGGGCATCGACGCGGCGCCCAGGTTGCCCGACACCACGGCCGGCTTGGTCCAGGTCCGGCCCTTGTTACGCGAGCTCGACAGGTAGATGCGTGTCGGGACCTCGGCCGGATCCAGCTCGCCGCGCGGGATCGCCGACCATGCCACGTACAGGTTGCCCTGCCGGTCGCGGGCGCCGGTCACGAACGTATTGTTGGTGTCGTAGCTCGGCATCTCGGCGATGATCGTGTCCTCGCATCGCTTGAGCTGATTGCACAGCGTGAAGCCCGCGCCGCCGGTGCCGCTGCGGTTGATCGTCCACGTCAGCATCAGGTCGCCGGTGTCCGGATCCACGAATAGGGGGCCCGGCCGGGAGCGGCCCGGGGTGGTGACGACGTTGCGCTTCCAGTCCTTCCACGTCTTGCCGTAATCGGTGGTCTCGATGATTGCGTACGAGGCGGTGCTGGTCCCGCTGTCGGGCGAAAACAGGCCGTTGAAGAAGTTGTAGTAGTGGTCCACGCCGTTCTTGTCGCGCCAGTGGCCGCCCCACTGCCGGTCGCCCAGCGGCTGGTCGCCGGAGGCGAAGACGTTGTCGTTGACGAACGTATTCCCGCCGTCGAAGGTCGTCGCGGTGCCGAACGACGCGAGCCCTTCCAGGTCGATGAAGATCAACGTATCGTCCTTGTAGCCGGGCGCGGGCGGACCGACGATCAGCGCCGTGTCGCCGCCGCCGAGCGTGAAGTCGGGCCGCTGGATGGCGGGCAGCGGGACGCGCAGCAGGTCGAAGGACTCGCCGCCGTCCTCGCTCTTCCACAGGAACGAAGTGTGGTTCGAGAATCCGATGATCGAAGAGATATAGATGTTGCCCGTGGAGTCGGTGACCATGATCGGCTCGCCGCCCATGCGCGCGGGATCGACGACGACGTTCGGGGCGAAGCGGATCGCCGCGTGCTTCGGCGGTTTGGATGCGGGCACGGTGATCGGCGCGAGCCCGATCGCGATGAGAGCCGCGACGCCTGCTGCGGTCCGGTAAAGCCTGCTCATAAGACGTTCCCCTTCGGTCGGCGCGCGCGTCGCTGGTGAGGCGAGGGCTCCTCAACAGGTCCAACGAGTGGGGCAGCCCTCAGGTTACCGCCCCAAAGCGTGGCGGATCGGGCGAAGCTACTCGAGCAAGGTAAGCGCGGCCATCAGCCCGACGCCGAGGCTGAGGCCGGTGAGCTGGAGGATGGCGGTCGGGATGCGCGTCTCGCGTTGAAGCTCGGGGATCAGATCCGAGCCCGCGATGTAGACGAAGCCGCCCGCGGTCAAGGCAAGCAGGATGCGCGACAGATCATCGACCGCTCCGGCGAGCAGCAACGCGAGCGCAACGCCGGCGAGCGAAACAAGCGCGGTCGAAAGGTTGAGCAGCAGCGCCCGCTTCTTGCTCATTCCGGCATGGACCAGGATGCCCATGTCGCCGAGCTCCTGCGGGATCTCGTGGAGCGCGACCGCGATCGCGGTGCCGATCCCGAGCTTGGTGTCGGTCAGGAACGCGCCGGCGACCAAGGTGCCGTCGATGAAGTTATGAATGCCGTCCCCGATCAGATTGGTCCACGCGACCGGGTGGATGACCTCCTCGGTCGGGAGGTGGGCGTGGTGCCAGTGCAGGACCTTCTCGATGACGAAGAACACCCCGACGCCGGCCAGGATCAGGAGCGACAGGCTCAGGTCGAATCCGGCCTCTTCCGCGAGTTCGGGGATCAGATGGATGAACGCGTCGCCGAGCAGCGCGCCGGCCGCGAACGACACCAGCAGCAGCACGACCGGCCGCAGCACCTGCTCGCGCAGCAGAAAGGTCAAGCCGCCGACGAGCGCGATGGCGCTGATGCCGGTGACCGACAGCAGCGACCATGCCCAGACCGAGGCGGAGGCGGCTCCGAATGCTTGCACGGGGCAAGCGTACCACTAGGTGAGAATGATTCTCAATTTCGTGCGGGCTGTGCCTCGATCGCCTCGTCCGGCGGTGGGGGAGCATCGGCCGGGCTCGCCGGCGGGGTCGGCTTCTTGGCCGCCACGATCAACGCGACCGAGCCGACGATGATCGAGCCCGCGATCAGATCCAGCGCGCTGAACGGCTCGCTCAGGATGGCCGCACCCAGGATCACCGCGATCACCGGATTCACGTAGGCGTAGGTGCTCACCAGCGAGATGCGGGTGTTGTGCAGCGCCCAGATGTACGCCGAGTAGCCGACGAGCGAACCGACGAAGATCAGGTACACGAGTGCCGAGATGCTGCGGCCGCTGAACGCCGCGAGGTCTACGCCCGCGGCCTCGCCGCGCAACAGCCCCACGATCAGCAGCGACGCGCCGCCGGTGAGCATCTCCATCGCGGTCGTCAGGAACGGGCGGGGCGGCAGCGGCGCATGCTGCGCGTAGACCGATCCCGACGACCAGATCAGCGCCGCGAGCACGATCAGCAGCGACCCCGCGAGCGGAAAGTCGCCGCTCGGCTTGGCCAAGATCGCGACGCCGGTGAATCCCGCGAGTAAGCCGGCGATGCCGACGGCGGGAAGCTTGTCGCGGAACGCGACCCACGAGATCAGCGCCATCCACAGCGGCACGGTGCCGACCAGGAGCGCTGCGATGCCGCTGGGCACGCCCCACGATTCGGCGAGCACCACCCCGCCGTTGCCGCCGAGCAGCAACGCGGTTCCCACGATCGCGGCGGAGCGCCAATGAATCGGTGTCGGCCGCTCGTCCTTGGGCGTGCGGCGGATCGCGAACGCGTACAGGATCGCGCCGGCGGTCAGGAAGCGAACGCCGGCCGACAGCAGCGGGGGAATCGTTTCGACCGTAACCCGGATGGCCAGATAGGTCGATCCCCACACGATGTACACCAGGCCGAGCGCGAGCGCGACGCGGGCCGCGTGGGGCCGCTGCGAGATCGCCGCGCGCATGTTCATGCGCCGCGGAGCCTAGCGGAGCGGTAAAGGCGGTGCCGGTGAGTTCCGGATGGCGCTCTAGGAGACCCAGGCCTGCGGATTCTGCGGGTTTCCGCGGCTCCAGACCTCGAAGTGCAGATGCGGGCCCGTGCACCAGCCGGTGCATCCGACCTTGCCGATCACCTGACCGGCCTGCACGCGCTCACCCGGATGAACGAGCGAGCGAGCGAGGTGCGCGTACATCGTGGCGAGCGAGAACCCGTGATCGACGACCACGACGAGCCCGTACGCGCCGAGGTAGACCACGTCGACGACCGTGCCGGGCGAGGCCGCGCGCACGTCCGCGCCGTAGGGTGCGGCGATGTCGGTGCCGGTGTGGAACGAGCGCTTCTCGAAGATCGGATGGATGCGCCAGCCGTACTTCGACGACACGCGGCCATCGACCGGAACCCACACCGCGGCCTTCTCGGGATCCTGGACGGGCTGTCCGCGCTGGGCCGCGACGACGAGCATACGGATCGCCTCGGTCGCCGAGCCGTACGAGGCGAGGATGCTGTCGAAGCCGGCCGGATCGGACTTGATCGCCGCGATCGCCTCTTCGCGCGCGGCGCTGGCCGCGTCCAGGTCCTGGGCGATCTTCTGCTTCGACTCCGCGAGCTTCACCAGGCGCGCCCGTTCGGCTTCGAGCTTGGTACCGCGATCCAGGATTGCCTGGGTCTGCGTCTCGACGCGGGCCTTTTCCTTCTCGAGCCGGTCGCGCGAGCGTCGGAAGCCGTCCACGACGCGCGAGCTCGAGTCCACGACGGTGTCCATGTAGACGCGCGCGGTGACGTAGTCGCTGATGTCGCCGGTGCCCATGAGCACGAACATCTCGGGCAACTGCCCGGTCGCGTACATCGACAGCGCGTTGGCTCCGAGCATGAACCTGCTGTTCTTGTACGCGCCCGTCGCTGCGATCACGGCTTGCGAGGCGAGGTCGCGCTCGATCTTGGCCCGTTCGAGCTCGGGCTTGTACAGGTCGATCAGCTTCTGCACGTCCACGATCTCACGCTCGATCCGAGCGATCGACTCCTCGATCGCTCGCCGCTTGTCGTCGGCCGCGCGGAGCAGCCCAACCAGCGAGGTGTCCTGGTACTGGCGGATCTTGCGCCGGGCCTCCTCGAGGCGGTCGGATTGGGCGCGCGCCGGCATGACCGCGCCGAGCGCGGCCACGATCGCGAAGAAGATGACGAGATGTCGTTTCACAGCGGTCCTATTGTCGGGGAGCCGTCACGGAAGTCAACGCGCGAGATCTCCGCCGGTTATGAGTGGGCCTCGATCGGGACCTTCAACCGATCACTTGCCGGATTCGCCCCGTTTGCCGAACCCGGAATTTCGGGCGTCGATGCATCGGGAGGGCGGCGAACGAATGGCGGCCGGGTGAGCGGGCAACGCTCCGGCCGCCGAGCCGCGGACGATCACCATGCATCCCGACGGCCCTTGGCCGTTCTTTCGGCGTGCCTTTGGTCGCTACCGCGCGCCGAGGTGTTCCAGCAGCAGCGTCTCAGCGCGGATCGCGCGGGCGAACTCGCCCAGGTGCAGGCTTTCGTTCTCGCCGTGGGCCCGCGTGTCGGGATCCTCGACTCCGGTCAGCAGGATGGCCGCGTCCGGGTACCGATCCGCGAACGCTGCGACGAGCGGGATGGATCCGCCCACGCCCATGTGGACGGGCTTTTTGCCGTCCCACGCTTCGGTCATGGCTTGCCGGGCCGCCTCGTAGATGGGGCCGTCGGCCTTGAGCGCGTACGGCCGGCCGGTGCTGCCGCGACGGACGGTGACCTTCGCGCCCCACGGGGCGTTGCGTTCGAGATGCGCGACCAGCTCGTCCAAGGCCTGCGACGGATCGTCGCCGGGCGCGATCCGCATCGAGATCTTCGCCCGCGCGACGGGCACGAGCTGGTTCGAGGCCGCCTGCACGGTGGGCGCGTCGATGCCGAGCACGCTGATCGCCGGCCGCGCCCACAGCCGCTCGGTCAGCGCGCCGCCGCCGATCATCCGCACGCCGTCCGCCACGCCCGCCTGCGCGCGAAGCTCGTCCTCGGTCAGGTCGAGCGGATCGGCGCTGCCATGCACTCGCGTGCCGACGGCGACGTTGCCGTCGGGATCGTGCAGCGTCGAAAGCAGCCGGGCCAAGCACGTGAGCGCGTCCGGGATCGGCCCGCCGTACATGCCGCTGTGCACCGCGTGATCCAGCGTGCGCACCTCGACGACGCAATCGACCAGGCCGCGCAGCGACGTGGTGAGCGCGGGCTCGCCGATGCGCCAATTGCCGCTGTCGGCCAGCACGATCGCATCCGCGCGCAGCCGGTCGCCGTATGCCGACAGGAACGCGCCGAGATGCTCGCTGCCGGTCTCCTCCTCGCCTTCGATCAGGATGGTCAGCCCGACGGGCGGTGTGCCTTCGAATGCGCGGATCGCGGCCAGGTGCACCATGATCCCGGCCTTGTCGTCGGCGGTGCCGCGTCCGTACAGGCGCCCGTCGCGCTCGGTGGGCTCGAACGGTGGCGACGTCCACTTGGACTCCTCGCCCGGCGGCTGGACGTCGTGATGCGCGTAGAGCAGCACGGTCGGCGCGCCGGCGGGCGCGGGAAACGTGGCCAGCACCGCGGGATGTGCGCCGTCGATCTCGAGCAGCTCGGTGGAGAGCCCTTCGGCTTCGAACAGCTCGAGGGTCTTGGACGCGGATGCCCGCACGTGCGCCGGGTCGAAGCCGTCGGCGCTGACCGACGGGATGCGGACCAGCTCTTCCAGGTCCGCGCGGATCTGCGGCAGGAGCGCGCCGATGTCCGGCATCACTTCGGCCCCATCCGCAGCGCGCCGTCCAGACGGATCGTTTCGGCGTTCAAAAAACTGTTCTCGCAGATGTGCTTGACGAGCGCGCCGAACTCGGCCGGATCACCCAGGCGCGACGGATTCGGAATCGCGGCCGCGAGCGCGTCGCGATGCTCCTGCGGCAGCGCGGCCAGCATCGGCGTGTCGAACGTGCCGGGCGCGATCGTGCAGACGCGAATCTTCATCCGTGCCAGATCGCGCGCGATCGGCAGGGTCATGCCGACCACGCCGCCCTTGGATGCGCTGTAGGCGGCCTGGCCGATCTGGCCGTCGAAGGCGGCGATCGATGCGGTGTTGACGATCACGCCGCGCTCCTCGTCGCCGGCGGCCGGCTCTTGCGAGGCCATCTGCGCGGCCGCGAGACGGATGACGTTGAACGTGCCGATCAAATTGACCTCGACGACCTTGGAGAACACACCCAGATCGTGCGGACCGTCCTTGGACAACGTGCGCGCGGCCCAACCGACGCCCGCGCAGTTGACCGCGATGTGCAGGCCGCCGAAGTGCTCGACGGCCGCCGTGATGCCGGCCTGGACCTCTTCGGTGTTGGTGACGTCGGCAGGGGAGAAGACGGCACGCTCGTCAAGATTCTTGACGAGTTCGTCGCCGGGGGCATGCGGCAGATCGACAATGACGGCGTTCGCGCCGGCCGCGTGCAGCGTCTCGACGGTCGCGCGGCCCAGGCCTGATGCACCGCCCGTGACCAGCGCGGTCTTTCCTTGCAGGTTCATGAACGCTCCTAAAAAGGTTGGTGGCGGGCGCCATCCTATCGTTCAAGTCCGCCGGATTTCGACCGATACACAAGGGAATGACCTGGACCAGCGACGGCTACGACATGATGTTGCCGGTGCCGCTGCGCGCGGCCCCGGCGCCGCCGCCTGCCGCGCCAACCGTCGCGCCCGGCGGGGCGATCCCGATCGTGCCGCCGCGAGGCACGCGCAGCCCGAAGGTGATCGCCGTGCTCTTCGCGGTCGGGGGCCTGGTGGGCGGCTTCATCGCGTATGGGGCGATGACGCTGATCGAGCTCATCCTTTCGTTCATGGGCTCCTCCGACTCGGCCGTGCCCGAGATCGCCGGCATCACGGTGGCGCTCGTGGGGTTCGGGTTCGCGGCCTACTTCTGGCTGCGCGCCGATCGCGAGACCTGCGTCGTCACGGTCGGCTCGCAGACGATGACGATCTCGCTGCCGGAATGGTCGCAGCCGATGGTCGTGCCGCGCGAGGCGGTCAAGCTCGTCGCGCTCGACGACCGCCCGATGATCCCCTTCAACAAGAACCACCGTTTCGCCATCGAAGGCGAGCTTCCCGAGGCGGTCTTCGCCGACGCGCTGGACCGCCACGGCCGCAACCCGTGGGAGCCGGTGCCCGCACAGGTGCCGTATCAGCTTCCGCAAACCACGCCGCCGCCCGATCCTGACGCGTCCAATTCGGACGCGCCCGAGCCGGCCGAGCACGAGGCCGGCTGGGCGACCGTCGGATCGAAGCCCGTGCCCGAGCCGCGCGGCAGGCACGGCTACCTGTACTCGGGGGACGGATCCGCATTGCCGCTGTTCCTGTACAACGAGATCGACATCCCGAACATGGCCATCGTCTTCACCCGCGAGATGCAGCTGCCGAAGCGCTCGCCCGGCTTCTTCCTGCTGCAGCGCCGCTCGATCCGGTCGTCGAACGCCCGCAAAGCGCGCGGCCTGATGCTGCGCGCCCGCAACGGCGTTCAGGCCGAGGCCGCGCTCGCGCCGTGGGGCGTGGTGCGAGCCCCGCATGCCGGCGACGTGCTGGGAGCGGGCCTGCGCCCGCCCAAGCCGCTGAAGGGCCTGCGCGCCGCCGCCTTCGCCGCGATGATGATCGTGCCGATCGTCCTCGACTTTGTGATGCGCCGCGCGTAGCGAAGACCCCGATCGGTGGTTGAGCCTTGAGCCGTGCACAGGGGAAAAGTTAGGCGGGATCGATCGTCAGCACACGCACGCCGCGGGTCTGCGCGATGGTGACCGGAATGCCGTCCATCAGATCCGCGCCGCTGAACTCGCCCACGACGAACGACGCCTCGGTCGGCGTCACGTCGGTCAGGCGGTAGGTCGTCGACGCAGACAACCCACGCAGCGAAACCGTCTGCGTCGCGTTCGGCGAGTCGAAGCGGAACAGGAGTGCCATGCCTTTGTGCGTCTCGGCGTCCCACGGCTGCATGCCGCTCCACGACGCCCGGCCCAGGGGATCCGACAGCAGCGGATACGCGAAGCCGTTCGTCATCCGGTGCTGTTTGGCGAAGTCGGTCCACACGCGCACGCGGTCGGTGACCGCGGTCGCGCCCGCCAGCTCGCGGATGTCGGTCCAGAAGGTCATGTGATACGTCAGCGCGGCCGCCATCTTCTCGTCGATCACGGCCGCCGGGTCGCCCGGACGAATCGTGGCGGCCTGGCCGATGGTGAAGCCGGGCACGTACGGGGCCATGGTCCACACGTTGTGCAGCACGGCATCCTGCGATGGGTTGCCGTTTTGGAACCAGGTCGGCCCGTACAGGATCGACTCGTACGGGAAGCTGCGATAGTCGTTGGTCTCGTCCATGCCGAAGCCGGTTCCCGGGAAGGTGCCGGACAGGGCGGCAATCTCGTCGAAGAACGCGTCGCGCTGCTCGTACATCGTGCCGAACGCGCAGTCGAGCCATACCAGGAAGTCGAACTTGAACTCGGTCGGGCGCAACGTCGCCCTCAGCGTCGCGATCTCGGAGGCGAGCTTGTCGCGGTATCGGCGAAGCTCGCCGGCGAGCGGCGCGTTGAAGTCCCACACCCCGATCCCGGCCGCGTTGCTGCCGGTGTTGGGTGACGCGGCGTTGTAGGCGGCGGTGCCGGCGCCGACCGGCAGGCAGGTCGCCTCGGGATCGGCCTTCCATGCATTCGAGTGCGGATGGAACGAGCCGGGCGCCATCCACAGGCCCAGCCGCATCCCGTTGGCCTCCAAGATGTCGCGCGGCTCTTCGAGCCCGTTGGGCCAGCGCGCGGCGTCCGGCTCGAGCCAGTCGCCGTTGTAGAGCTGCCAGCCGTCGTCGAGCACGAACGTTTCGACGCCCATCGCCTTCGCAACGGGCCAGAGCTGGTTGAACTGCGGCAGTCCCACGCCGTCGCGCGCGCCGAGCTCGAACGGCGCGCCGCGCACCCGGTCGGTGTTGAAGTTGATCGTGCGCGGATACGGGGCGACGTCGCTCATCAGCATCCGGTGCGCCTGCCAGGTCAGATCGTCGGGACCGGTGCCCATCGCCACGATCACCGGCTCCAATGCGAGCGGGCGGAACGGCTCGACCGTTCGCGTGCGTGCGGGCGCGGCGGGCGGATGCCCGCCCTCGGGGCGGATCTCCTCGAACGGGCCGAGGTATGCCTTGTCGTGCGACAGGTCCACGGTCGCCCGCGCCCGATGCCCGGACCATTGCATGCGCGAGGACAGATAGTTGCGGCGCTGCATCAGCAGGCCGAGCCCGCCGTCGGCGGTCTCGAGCCACTCGGCGTTTGCGTCGAACTGCGGCCCCACGGTGTCGCGGCGATAGTCGTAGGCGGGCCGCCAGTCCGCGCCGCCGCTGAAGTTGATCGCGCGCGCGGCGGGCGCGCTGAGCGGGTTCGACAGCGATTCCAACGTGTAGCCGGGCAGCACGACCGGCGCCGGGCCGGCATGCACGATCGTCTCCATGCGCACCGCGCTCACGCCCGGAAGCACGCGCGCGATGCGCTCGATCTCGTAGGGACGCGCGCCGGCCATGCGCATGCGCAGCTCGACGCCGCCGGCAGGCCGCCGCGACGCCGACCACGCCCGGATCCTCCACAGATCCGGTGCGCCGGTGCCGAACTGCGTATCCGACGACCAGCCGCCGGTGAACGCCCCTTTGTGCGTAGTCACCGAAACCGTCTCGCCGCCGAGGGTCCAAAAGCGTTCGATCAGATCGTTGCCGATCACGAGGAAGCTGCCGTTCAACCGGACGAACGCGTCCTCGTCGGCCACCACGGTCGCGGCGCGCGACGCGTTTGCCGGTGCGATCGCGGCGAGCGCCAGCAGCGCGGCCAGCAGACGCCGTCTCATGCGGCACCCGTGTTGCCGTGCGCATCCACGACGCTCGCGCCCACCAGCGTGTCCCCGGCCTCGAGCGCGAAGTTCGCCACCCCTCCGCTCATGGCCGCCGTCAGCGTCGTCTCGACGCCGCCGCGCACCACGACCAGCGTCGCGGTCCCGGCGACGAGCGGACGGATACGGAACGAGACCGCGGGATCGACCGGGTAGGTCGCGCGAACCGTCCACGACGAGCCCTTCGTCACCGTCACCGCCATCGCGTTCGAGCCGAGCACGTCGAACTCGGAGGTCAGCAGATACGGCGAGAACGTGAACGGCGAGGTCGCCGTGCGGCCTTCGACGCGGAAGCGGTAGCGGCCGGCCGCGGCGTCCGCGGGCACGTCCCAGACCGTCATCCAGGTGTGCTTGCCGTCGATCTTCTCGTAGCGGATCGTGGTAGCGCCGCCGGCCGCGTCACCGGCGACGTCGACCCACTCGGATCCGTCGAGCCGCTCGATCGCGACGCGGTCGGCGCCGGGCCGCCACTCGGCGGTGGGTCCGCCGCCGTGCCAGACCATCGACGCGTGCGACAGCCGCGCGGTGCCGGTGGCCGCGGCTACCACGGCCGCGCTGCCGCCCAGGTCGGGCGCGACGGGCGTGACGGCCGCCGCGGTGGTGTCGGGATGCGCGAGATGCTCGAGGCAGTCGCCCGCGTCCACGGACGGATCGCAGGGCGCGACCGGCACGCCCGCGATCATCGCGCGGGCGAGCCGCGTCAGCTCTTGCTCCATCAGCGGCGAGGACTGCGGGCCGAACAGCGTGAAGCCGCCCTCGTACTCCTGCGCGGTGTACTCCTCGGGCGTGACGAAGTAGGAGATGTAGTCGTTGCCGAGCCCGCCGATCACGACCGTGCTCCACGGACGGCCCGGCAGCGACATCAGCCGGTTCACGATGCGCCGACCGACCTGCACGTTGGCCTCGCCCGGAATCGAGGCGAAGAGCACGTCACCGACTCGAAGCGTCTGCAGGCGCACGATCGAGGGCACCAGGCCCGCGCCCACCAGGCCCGGGGTCTTGTTGCCCTGCGCGGGCGTGGGAACCGGCGTGGTCCTCGGGCCGTTGACGATCGTCGCGCCTAGCGAGGCGTAGGGGGCGACGCGATCCCACATCGGGTCGCGCTTGTCGATCGCCGGCCCGTCGTAGAGAAACTCGTCGTCGATCCTTTGGCCGCAGAAGCAGACATGCTCGAAGCGCGCGTCCACCGTCACGTCGGTGCGCAGCGCCGGCTTGAGCGCGGCCCAGGCCGACAGGACCGGCGCGGCCTGCCGCATGCCGGCGTCCTCCATCGACGCGTACTGGTTGAAGCCCGAACCCACGGCCGACACGTCGCCCTGCGCGCCGTTGACGAGCGCGTTGACGATCACGTGACCGTCCGGCAAAGGCGCGGAGGCGGCGCGAATGCCTTCGACGACCTTGCGCGTCGCCCAGCCCTGGTTGTCGCCCGAGAACAGCAGGTTCCCGTCGCCGCCGACCGTGCCGTGCGCTGGGAACTGCGTGAGCACGCCCAGCGGCAGGCCGGTCGCGGTGTCGATGCGGAATACCGTGGTGTCGTCGTCGTGCGCGGGCGGCGAGGCGGGTGTGGGCGTGGTGCCGTTGCACAGCGCCTCGGGGTTGCGGCACCACTGCGCCACGCGGCGGTTGCGGTTCGCGCCCGGCGCGGCGATCCGGGTCGAGGCCATCTTGGCGGGCGCGAGCATGTTGTAGGCGGTCACGACCGCGTTGGTCAGACCCGTTGCGACCGCATCGAACACGCGTGGGTCGTACTCGTCGCCGCCGAGCAGCGCGTAGCCCTGGTACTGGAAGAAGCCGCCCGGCCCTCCGTGCGTGTGGGTCGCGCTGATCAGCAGGTGCGACTCGGCGATGCCCGTGACCGCGGCGATGCGTTTGGCGACGGCCTTATGCAGCTCGCCCGGGATGCCGCCGAGGTCGGCCTGCACGACCGCGACCCGCTGCCCGTTGGCGCCCTGAATGACGAAGGCGTTGGCCTGCAGCCGCAGATGGATGCCGCGGCTCGCGACGAACTCCTTGTTGTAGAGCTCGATCTCGCCGTTGGTCTTGTCGCGAACGAACCGTTCCTGGGCCACGCCCGCCGGGTTGCCGCCGGTGATGTGGGACTGGACCCCGGAGGCCGAGAACAGCAGGCCCTGCCGGTTGGTGTAGCCCCATTGCGGCGTGGTGACCGGCGGCGTGATGTCGGCGGTGGCCGCTCCGGCGCACAGCACGGCCGCGCACGGGTCGGCCTGGGCCTTGAGCGGCATGGCGAAAAAGGAGGCCATCAAGAGGAGCACGGCAGCACGGAATGCGCGGTGTGAGGTCATGGAAACGGATTCGAGGATCTCGCGAAAGATTCCTCCCCAAATTTCCGCCCGGATGGGAGGAATCGGGCAAGGGGGCGGCGAAATAGGGGCCAGTCCTCTCGCCAGGACGGATCGGGCCGGGTTTCCGGCCCCGATCCGTTTCTAGGGCCTTTTTGCAGGTCAGAGCCGTGCAGCGAGCGACGCGCCCCCGCCGGTCCCCGGATCACCAGACCTTCACGGCGACCTAGATCCAGCAGGTCAGCAAGATGCCCTGCTGGCCGCAGTCGCGCTGCAGCCACATGTGCTTGCGCCACCCGAAGGTGCCGCCGTCGGGGATGTGGCCCGCGGCGAGCACCGGGTAGAAGTAGGCGAACATCGCCAGCACCAGCCCGCCGTAGACCAGGATCAGCCGCCGTGGCTTGGGCGTGTAGGCGAGCAGGGTCGCGATGCCGTTGGCGACCAGGAAGATCACCGCGAGCGCCGGGATCTTGTAGAGCAGGTGCGAGGTGCGGCCCGCGTGCAGCCATTGGATGTAGAGCGGCACGAACGGCAGCGTGAACATCAACGCGAACATCACGGTCAGCTGCCATGCCCGCATCTCCTCGGTGATGCGGTCGACCATGTGGGCGACCATCAACGCCAGGATCGGCACCGCAGGTGTCATGTAGAACAGGAACAACGGCCGCGTCGTGACCAGCCACGGCAGATACAGCGGCGCGAACAGGATCAGCAGCAGCGCCGCGTTCTGATCGCGGCGGCCGAGCGCTCGCCAGACCATGTACGGGATCGCCAGGAAG
>DATLFO010000103.1:0-6544 GCA_035541035.1 Actinomycetota bacterium | reverse complement strand
GGTGCGAGGGGCGATCAGATCGTCGGCCTCCTTCGGGCCCCATGACCCGCTCGCATAGGAGCAGACCGAGCCGCGATCGGCCAGGAGCGGTTCGACGACCTCCCAGGCTCGCTCGACGCCGTCCTCGCGCGTGAACAAGGTGCCGTCGCCTTCGAGCGCGTCGAGCAGCAAACGCTCGTACGCGTCCGCCGGGTCCGCCCCGAAGGTCTCGTCGTAGTCGAAGTCCATCCGGACCGGCTCGGGCTCGAACCCGGGACCGGGCCGCTTGGCGTTGAAGGCCAGCGAGATCCCTTCGTTCGGCTGAATGCGGATCGTCAGATGGTCGGAGGTCAAGTGCTCGACGCCCGCGGACTCGAAAAGCGAGACCGGAACCGAGCGGAGCCGGATCGTGATCTCGGTCACGCGACGCGGAAGCCGTTTGCCGGTGCGAAGGAAGAACGGCACGCCGCTCCAGCGCCAGTTGTCGATTTCGGCGCGTGCGGCGAAATACGTTTCGGTCAGAGAGTCCTTCGGCACGCCCTCTTCGTCCAGGAAGCCTTCGTACTGGCCGCGCACGACGGCGGCGGGATCCATCGGCCGCATCGAGCGAAGGACCTTGAGTGTTTCGTCGCGGACCGCGTCGGCGCTGAACGAGCGCGGCGGCTCCATCGTCAGGAACGCGAGCACCTGCAGGACGTGGTTCTGCACGATGTCGCGCAGCGCGCCGGCCTCGGTGTAGTAGGCGCCGCGGCCTTCGATGCCGCCCTTCTCGGCGACGGTGATCTGCACGTGGTCGATCGCGTCCCGGTTCCAGACGCGCTCGAACAGCGCATTGCCGAAGCGGAACACCAAGATGTTCTGCACGGTCTCTTTGCCGAGATAGTGGTCGATGCGGAAGATCTGGCGTTCGTCGAAGACCTCGTGCATCTGATCGTTCAGGCGCCGCGCGGATTCAAGGTCGCGGCCGAAGGGCTTTTCGATCACCAGGCGCGTGTCCGGACGCGGCGCGCATTCGCCGACGCGTTCCACGATCAGCGGGAACGCGCTGGGGGGCGTGGCGGCGTAGTAGAGGCGGCGGCTTTCGGTGCCGCGTTCGCGGTCCAGCGCGTCCAGCCGCTCCCACAGCGGCGTGAAGCAGTCGGCCTCGTCGAACGGCCCGGACTGGTAGAAGATCATGTCTTCGAAGCGCTTCCAGGTTTCCTGGTCGAACGTGGACGGCGTGAACTCTTCCAGGCTTTGCCGTGCGCGTTCGCGGAACCGGGCATCGTCCCAGCCGGACCGCGCGTAGCCCAGGATCGCGAACTGCTCGGGCAGCGAGCCGTGGCGGAGCAGGTTGTAGAAGGCCGGCAAGATCTTGCGATGCGTCAGATCGCCGGACGCGCCGAAGATGACGGCGATCTGCGGCTTGGGCGCGGTCATAGCTCTTTCACCGCGTGACCGCCGAACTCGCGCCGAAGCGCGGCGATGATCTTCATCGCGAACGAATCGTCCTGCCGCGAGGCGAACCGCGCGAACAGCGCCGCGCTGATCACGGGCGCGGGCACGGTTTGGTTGATCGCCTCGAGAATCGTCCAGCGGCCTTCGCCCGAGTCCTGCACGAAGCCGCGGATGTTTTCAAGACGCGGATCGCTTTGCATGGCGGCCGCGGCCAGATCCAGCAGCCAGGACCGCACGACCGAGCCGTAGCGCCACGCTTCGGCCACCGCGTGCAGGTCGATGTCGGGGTAGTCGGGCGAGGCGCTCATGATCTCGAAGCCTTCGCCGATCGCCTGCATCATGCCGTACTCGATGCCGTTGTGGATCATCTTGACGAAGTGGCCGCTGCCGGCGGGGCCGGTATGAACCAGGCCGCCGGGCGGGGCGAGCGTCTCGAGCGCCGGCTTGATGCGCTCGACCGCTTCGGCGGGGCCGCCGACCATCAGGCAGTAGCCGTTGTCGCGGCCCCACACGCCGCCGGACACGCCCGCGTCCACGAAGACGATGCCGCGTTCGGCGAGCATGGCCGCGTGTGTGATCGAGTCGCGGAAGTACGAGTTGCCGCCGTCCACGATCACGTCGCCGGGCCGGCAGAGGTCGGCCAGGGCCGCGATGGTTTGGTTGGTGGGCTCGCCGGACGGGACCATCAGCCAGATCGTGCGAGACTCGTCAAGTTTGTTGACGAGTTCCTCCAGGGTGGCCACCTGCGTCGTATCGGCGAAGGCGTCGTAGCCGATGACATCGTGGCCGCCGTCGCGCAGGCGCTCGGCCATGTTGCCGCCCATCCGTCCCAGTCCGACCATTCCCAGCTGCATCGTCGTCCTTTCGTCGGCTCCGGCCATCATCTCATTGTTCCTCATGCTAGACTAGTTTGGATGCGTACTATCTGGGAGCGATCGACATGAGCAAGCGCGACGGGCCGCTGCGGGCCCCCGGCAACCTCGAACAGCGCTATCCCACGGCCGACAAAGCCGCGACCGAGGTCGCGATCAATCTGCTGCGCGCGGATTCGCTGCTGGCCGGGGCGCTGAACCGTCGCTTCCGCGCCTACGGCCTGTCCATCGCGACCTTCAACGTCTTGATGATCCTGGAAGGAGCCAGCGATGCGCTGTGCCCCGCCGAGATCGGCAAACGTCTGCTGGTCACGCGCGGCACCGTCACCGGCCTGCTGGACTCGCTCGAAAAGCAGGGCCTGATCAGCCGCACGCCGGACAAGCAAGACCGCCGGATGCTGCGGATTCAGATCACGCCGAAGGCCCTGGATCTGCTGGACCGGCTTCTGCCCGAGCATTTCAAGGGCGAGGCCGAGCTGCTGGCCGGCCTCACCCCCCGCGAAAAGGAAACCCTGATCAAGCTCTTGGGCAAAGCCCAGGCCTCGGTCTCGTCCTCGGCCGGCTAGGGCCTGACGAGGCCGCACCAGCGGCCGCCCTAACGAAGCCGCACCAGCGGCCGTCCTAACGAAGCCGCACCAGCGGCCGCACCACCTGCGCCGCGCCTCCAATCCCAAATGGGCCACCGATCTTCAAGGATCGGAAACGTTCGGGATCCGGGAATATAGTTTGGCTCTAAACTACTTGGAGGCTTATAGCAGGGCGGTCAAATACGATGATCGCCCCCGGAGCCTTCGGGAGGAAACACCATGAGCATGATCACCGCAGCCAGGACGATGGACGGCGTCGAGATTCCGGCGGCCGGCACCTGGGACATCGATCCCACACACACCACCGTCGAGTTCATCGCCCGGCATTTGCTGGTCAGCAAGGTTCGCGGCCGCTTCGGCTCGTTCTCGGGCTCGGTGATCGTCGCGGACCAGCCGTATCAGTCGTCGGTCTCGGTCTCGATCGACCCGGCCAGCCTCGACACCGGAAACGCGGATCGCGACGGGCATCTCCGCTCCTCCGACTTCTTCGACGTGGACACCTACGGCGAGATGACCTTCGTCAGCACCGGCTTCACGCCGACGGGCAAGACCACGTTCGATCTGCCCGGCACGCTGACGATTCGCGGCATCGCCAAGCCGGTCGTGCTGCAGGGCGAGTTCATCGGCCTGGCCACCGACCCGTGGGGCGGCACGCGCGCGGCGTTCTCGGCCGCGACCGAGGTGGACCGCGAAGACTGGGGCCTGACTTGGAACAAGGTCGTCGAGTCCGGCGGCGTGCTGGTGAGCAAGACGGTCCGCATCGAGCTAGAAGTGCAGCTGATCCGTAAGGACACCTAACGACCCCAAGGACACCTAACGACCCCAAGGACACCGAACGACCCCAAGGACGCTAACGACCCGCCGCAAGCATCGCCCCGATCAACGCAGCGATCCGATCGGGGCGATGCTCTGCGTCCTCCCAGGTGACGCGGATCACGCGCCAGCCCATCGCCTGCAGCGTGCGGTCCTGTTCGCGGTCCTTCTGGAATTGGAGCCGGCCGCCGTGGAAAGCGAAGCCGTCGGCCTGGATCGCGATCTTGTATTCGGGATAGGCGAAATCGACGCGGGCGATCAGACGGGCGGACGCGTCGAAGGTCTCGTATTGCGGCACTGGCCGGGGCAGCCCGGCCTTCAGCAGCACGCGGAGCAGGCGAGTTTCGTGGCGGCTCTCGAGCGGGGCCATGCCGGTGCGGGCCTCGAGCAGCTCGCGCATCACCGTGACGCCGGGACGACCACACATCCGGCCGAGCACCGCCCGCATCCGCCCCGGCGTGACAAGGGTGCGGCGCAGCGCATCGTCGAGGGCTTCCTCGACCGGATCGCGAGGACAGGTCGCTGCCAGATCGACCAAGGTGCGGCCGGGGGTGGTGACAGGAATCGCGCCGGTGGTGGTAACGTCGGCTCGCGTCAGCGCACCGCGGTACACCGTGCCGGGCGGCGGATGCGTCCGCCTGCGATTGCGCGGAACCGTCAGCTCGATCGGCCGCCGCCGGAACCCGACCAGCGACCAAAGCGCCGCGGCCGAACGGTGCGAGGCCACGGTCCCTGCTCCCCATCCGAGAAGCGAGATCATGAGGGTCTGCTCCCACGTGGGCCCAACGCTGCGAAGACGGTAGACACCGCGCGCGACCGGCTCCCACCGGCCGGTGACGATGCGTTGCCGGATCCGGCCTTTCGAGACTCCCTCGGCCAGCATCTGATCCAGGCGGAAGACGCCGAACTGGCGCGCGGCCAGACGGTCGGCGGCCTGATCGGCCGATCGTTGTTGCACGTTGGTGTCGTATGCCATGCCGGATCGCAACAACGACTACCACGCGCGGGGCGAATGGCCTCGGGTTGGTGGGGTGATCGCGCCGTTCGGCGCAATAATGTTGCTTCGGCGACGTGCAGACCGCGCCGCTCGAAGAGGATCCGTTCAACCTGATCTACGTCGCGCGCACCCCGTAGCCCGCGGGCGGGCTCGAACGGACTATCGGCCGCGCTGCCTTTTGGGGGCCGCGCTCCCCTTGCGGGCGGCGCGGCCCGGGCGGTACCGTGAAGTCGGTTCCGAGCGGTAGAGGGATAAGTCGAAAGACGGACCCGAAGTCACTCGGAACCCTTTTTTATTTCCCGGCCAGAATCCGGATCGTGCCCGGGGAGGGATTCGAACCCTCATGCCCTTGCGGGCCTCGGAGTTTAAGTCCGATGCGTCTCGCCAGTTTCGCCACCCGGGCGCGTTGCTACGCCGGGCCTAATCGTTCTTCGACGCGCTTGACGATCTCGCGGACGTCGTCGGCGCGGGAGACGTCCGCGAACAGGCGCACGCCCCACTCGCCGCGAAAGAAGGTCTGCACGATCGAGCCGGCCTGCTTGTAGTACCAGGTGATCCCGGCTTCCTCGAGCTCTTTGGCGATGGCCTCGGCTCGCTCGTGGGTGAACTGCCCGAGCATCGCGGTCTTGACCTTCGGCTTGGTCATCGCGGTATCAGGGTACCCCGCTTTGACGGCGGACGGCACGACCGCAAGGATGCGACGTATGAAGACACGAACGCTTGGACGAAGTGATCTGGAGTTGTCGGTGATCGGCTACGGCGCGTGGGAGGCGTCGGAGCACTGGGGGCCACTGGAGGAAGACCGGCTCATCGAGGCGATGGTGGCGGCTTTCGACGCGGGCATCAACTGGATAGACACGGCCGAGGTCTACGGGCCGTACACCAGCGAGGAGCTGTGCGGCCGCGCGCTCGCCGAGCGGCCGGCGATGATGATCGCGACGAAGGTCGCGCCCGCCCCGTCGGGCTCGGGCTTCGCGGCCGACCAGGTTCGCCGTGCGTGCGAGGACTCGCTCAAGCGGCTCGGCCGCGACACGATCGATCTGTACCAGCTTCACTGGCCCGACAAGAACGTGCCCGTCGAAGAGACCTGGCACGCGATCGCCGAACTAGCCGACGAAGGCCTCGCCCGCGCGATCGGCGTGTCGAACTTTCCGCCCGAGCTGATCGAGGCGTGCGAGAAGATCCGTCACGTTGATTCGCTGCAGCCGCACGTGTCGATGCTGCACCGCACGAACCTGGATCTGGTTCGCTGGTGCGGCGAGCGCGAGATCGGAACCGTGGCGTACTCCCCGCTGGCGTGCGGGCTGCTGACCGGCACGATCACGTCCGAGTGGCAGTTCGACCCCGACGACTGGCGCGCCGGCGACCGCGGCTTCGCGCTCTACGAAGGGCTGTTCGGGCCGCAGAGTCTGCCGGGGCATCTGGAGACCGTCGAGCGGCTCAAGCCGGTCGCCGAGCGGCTCGGCGTCACCCTGGCGCAGCTCGCGATCGCGTGGGTGCTGGATCAGGACGGCATCACGTCGGCGATCGTCGGCTCGCGAAGCGCGCAGCACGTGGCCTCGAACGTGGCCGCGGCCGGGCTCGCGCTGGACGACGCGACACGCGGTGAGATCCGGGCGGCGCTGGAAGGATAGTTTCCACTGGCAATAATGTCCGGTGGAATCGAAATGCCGGAGTCTGCCGGATTGCGGCTTCGCCGTTGATCGGCGCGCGCGGAGCGCAGGGCTCGGGCTTGACGTTCCCCGTTGATCGGCGCGCGCGGAGCGCAGGGCTCGGGCTTGACGTTCCCCGTTGATCGGCGCGCGCGGAGCGCAGGGCTCGGGCTTGACGTTCCCCGTTGATCGGCGCGCGCGGAGCGC
>DATLFO010000102.1:0-3447 GCA_035541035.1 Actinomycetota bacterium | reverse complement strand
CACGTACGAGCGGTCGGTCGGCGATGCGGTCATGCGAATCGCATGATCGATCACGCCCGCGGCGATCTCGTCACGGCGAATCAGGCCCGGGAAGATCGGCAAGCCGGCTGCGTCGGCGCTGGTCCACCCGGCGGGCCGCAGATCGTTGGAGCGAAGATCCCAGACCGCCCCGCTGCCCGCGTTCCATCCGCCGGCGTCCTTCCACGTATCGAAGGTTTCGTAGAGCACGCACGCGTCGCGATCCAACATCAGAGCATGCCGGTCGCTGCCCATCTCGATCGTGGTGTCGTCGCCCAACGGATACGGTCCGGGATCGGACTCGTCGGGATAGGAGAAGTTGACGCTGACCTTCGCGTGCGATCCGGCGACGACGTTGTACGGGATGCCGTAGGGCTGGGACAGGCCGCTGGGACCGAAGTCGGGATGCAGCCGGCGGCCGCTGCCGCCCATCGAGGCCAGCCAGTCGGCGGAGCGCGCGTGAACGGGCAGCGACGACACGTCGGCGTGCCAGACGTTGTTCGCCGGGAAGATCTCGCATGCAGGGGCCGCGGGGTGCGGGCCGGCGGCAACCGGCGTGGCCGGCAGCGTCGCCGCGATCATCAACGCCGCGGCCGCCGCGATGCGAGCCCTTCTCCCCATGCGAGATGTATCGGCCGGTCCGTGCGAATCGCTTGAGAAAGCCCGCAAATGCCTCGCCTCCCGTGACGCCGGCGGGTGCTGTCCTAGGCTATCGGCTGATGAGCCCCGCCAAAAAGAAGGCCGCCTCGGCGAAGAAGCGGACGGCGCCCTCCCCGAAGAAGGCCGCCAAGAAGAAAGCCGCCGAAAAGCCGCGCGAAACCAAGTCGTGCCGGATGTGCGGCACGACCGCGACCTGCGCGCCCGGCGGCATCCCGCCCGGCTGGTCGTTTTCGGCGGAGCCCGGCGGCATCACCTTCATGTGCGACGACTGCGCCCGCCGCAACATCCGCTCGATCGAAGCCAAGCTGTCGATGGAGTGGTGGGAGTAGCAGGTTCTCCCCAGTTGATCCGTTGTCCCGAATTCCCTGCCGGATCGATCCTTCCTTGACAAATGTTACATATCGGTCCATGATGGGTAACCGAACGGAGCGATACTTTCAGGCTATCCGGGGAAAGGTTCGATCGTGGCCTCCATCGACGGCGTCGTTTTCGAAGGCATCGACACGGTCCCCTATGCCGCCGTTCGCCTGCTCGCCCCCGGCGGCGGCGTCGTCGCCGAACAGACCGCCAACTCGGCCGGCGAGTTCCGTTTCGTGGTCCCCAGCGGCCTGTGGGGCATCGAAGCGAACGCGGGCGACCAAAAGATCGCCGTGCGTGACGTGATGGCCTTCGACGGCGAACGCTTCCCCGTCTACGTGTGCCTCGACTCGGGCGAGCGCCGCACTTTCCGCCGCTCTCGTCGCGCCGGTGAGCGCGCCACGAAGATGCGTCCCGCGCAGAGCCGTCCCGCGCGTGTCGTCGAGATGCCGGGCGTGTCGGCCGGCGACCGCTCCTAGCCGCGCAGCGGCAGTTCGGAGAAGCCGGTGCATTGCTCGCGAGCAGGATGAACGTGCATTGAGGCTCTTTCGGTTGCGTTCGAGACAAGCAAGCCTATTCGCCCCTGGTTAGCGAGGCGACCACCGGGTACAAAAGGAAGGTGAGCATCGTCACCGACGCGATGCGGCGGATCGATTCGGTGCAGCGACGGCACGCCGCGCTTGCCTTCCCGGTCGCGGTCTTCAAAAAGTTCGGTGAGGACCGCGGCGGCCGCCTGGCCTCGCTCATCGCCTACTACGGCTTCTTTTCGCTGTTTCCCTTGTTGCTGGTTTTCGTGGCGGTTCTCGGGTTCTTGCTCGGCGACAACCCCCAGCTGCAGCGGGACATCTTGGATTCCACGCTTGCCAACTTCCCGATCATCGGCGATCAGATACGAAGCAATATCGGCTCGCTTTCCGGCAACGGTTTCGCATTGGCTATCGGTCTTGCGGGTGCGCTGTGGGCGGGCATGGGCGCGATCCGCGCGACGCAGACGGCGATGGACGATCTGTGGTCCGTGCCGCGGGAACGGCGACCGAACCTCATCGGCTCGGCCGTGCGCTCGCTGGTGATGCTGACGGTGCTGGGAACCTTCGCCGTTCTCGCGGCCATCATTCCCACGCTCGGAAGCGCGTTCGGAACCGGGTTCGGCCTCCGGGTGGCCGGAATCGCGCTGACCCTGCTCGTGAACTTCGGGTTGTTCATGGTGGTGTTCAAGGTTCTGACCGTCGCCAAAGTTTCGTGGCGCGACGTCACGCCGGGCGCCGCTCTTGCCGCCGTCGTGTGGTCGATCCTGCATTCGATCGGCGGCTGGTATCTCGGCAGCCGTTTGGAAGGCGCGTCGCAGGTCTATGGATTCTTCGCGATCGTGATCGGTCTTTTGGCCTGGATCGCGCTCGCCGCGCAGGTGACGCTGCTCGCTGCCGAGACGAACGTCGTGCGCATCCGGGGCCTGTGGCCTCGGGCGCTGAGCGAAGAGCGAGTGGGAGGACAGAAGGAAGGACCGGATGCCTCGGTGCGTCCGTTCGTCAAGCCGGATAGGAGCGGAGCCATGGAGACGGCCAACAACAACCGAACCTCGACCCCGCAGCTCGTGCGGTCCATCGCCGACGATACGCGCACGCTCGTTCAGAAAGAGATCGAGCTCGCGCGGCACGAGATCGTCGAAGCGGTGCTTGCCCGCATCAAAGGTGGTGTGGCGTTCATCGGGGCCGGAATCATGATGCTCTTCGTGCTCGTCTTCGCCGGATCGTCGATCGCGCACGCCCTCGAAGGACGCATGAGTGCATGGGCCGCGCGCCTGATCGTCGCAGCCGGGTTCTTGGTTCTGGCGGTCGGGGCCGCCCTGTTCGGAAAGATGCGGATGAGCAAACCCGCCATCGCGCCGGAAGAGACGAAGCGAACCGTGAAGGAGGACATCGAATGGGCCAAAGCGCAGCTGAAACGGTAGCCGAGATCGAGCAGATCCGGGACCGGCTCGACGGAGAGATCCACGAGCTGCAAGAGCGGATGCCCGCCGCGGTCGTCGCCGGCAAGCGCATCGTCGGAATCGCGGTCAGCGGCGGGGTCGCCGGTTCCCTATTCTGGATGCTGGTTCGGCGCCGCCGCAAGAGGAAGCGCGCGAAGAGCGGCGTGAGCCTCGGCGATGGCAAGACCTTCACCGCCGAGATCCGGCTCATCCCGTCCTGATCGCTGATTCGGCACACCCGCATCCGGCGTCCCTGATGGCGCCGGATGCTTCATTTCGGCAGGACCGTGACGCATCCGCCGGTGGCGGCCGTCCCCGATGTGGGACGCTCAGCCGAGCGCGCCCGCAGCCTTGAGTCGTGCGATCTCTGCGGGATCGAAGCCGCCGCCGGCGAGCACCTCGTCGGTCTGCTCGCCGGGGGCGGGAGGCGGCCGGCCGATCGAGGG
>DATLFO010000101.1:0-7328 GCA_035541035.1 Actinomycetota bacterium | reverse complement strand
TCTACACCCCCGACGTGCACATCACCGTCGTCGATCCGTTGCGCGCCGGGCACGAGAATCGCTACCACCCGGGTGAGGCCAACGTGCGCGCTGCCAACGTCCTGGTGATCAACAAGATCGACAGCGCCACGGCCGAGCAGGTCGCCGAGATCGAGGCGTCGATCCGCGAGCTCAACCCCGGCGCGACCGTGGTGAGAGCCCACTCGCCGGTCACCGTGGACCATCCGGATGCGATCAAGGGCAAGCGGGTGCTGGTCGTCGAGGACGGCCCCACGCTCACGCACGGCGAGATGAAGTACGGGGCCGGTGTGGTCGCGGCACGCAACGCCGGCGCGGCCGAGATCGTCGATCCGCGCGAGCACGCGGTCGGCTCGATTCGGGAGACGTTCGCGTCCTACCCCGAGATCGGCACGCTTCTCCCCGCGATGGGCTACGGCAAGCAGCAGATGAGCGACCTCGCCGCCACGATCGACGCGACGCCGGCCGACGTGGTCGTGATCGCGACGCCGGTGGATCTGCGTCGCGTCGCCGAGTTCTCCAAGCCGGCCGTGCGCGTGACCTACGACCTCGAAGAGCACGGCTCGCCGACGCTCGCCGACGTGCTGGCGCCGCTCACCCGGTAGGACGATGCGGGCCGTCGTCGCGCTGGGCGGGAACGCGATCGTTCGACACGGCCAGCGTGGCACGGTCGCGCAGCAGCGCGCCGCGATCGCCCAGGCCGCGAGCGGGCTGGGCGTCGTCGCCTCCCGCGGCATCGAGCTGGTGGTGACGCACGGCAACGGCCCGCAGGTCGGCCGGCTGCTGTTGCAGAACCTCGCGGCGCAGCGGCGCATCCCGATGATGCCGCTGGACGTGCTCGGCGCCGAGTCCCAGGCCGAGATCGGCTACATGCTGCAGCAGGCGCTTTCGGCCACGCTCTCGCCGCGGCCGGTCGCGACCGTCATCACCCAGACTGTCGTCGCGGCCGGCGATCCGGCCTTCGCCGATCCCACCAAGCCGGTCGGCCCGTCGATGCTCGCGCCGGCCGCGCGCGCGCTCGAGGCGCGCGGCATCGCCGTGGCCCGCGACGAGATGCGCGGTGGCTGGCGGCGCGTCGTCGCCTCGCCGCGCCCGCTGCGCCTGGTCGAGGAGGCCGCGATCCGCGCGCTTGCCGATGCGGGCATCACGCCGATCGCGGCCGGGGGAGGGGGCGTTCCGGTGATCGAGGAGGACGGCGGCTATCGCGGCGTGGACGGTGTGGTGGACAAGGATCTCGCGGCCGCGATCCTGGCGCGCGCGACCGAGGCGGCGATGATGGTGATCCTGACCGACGTCGAGCACGTGATCGTCGACCGCGGCACGCGCGGCGAGCGGTCCGTCGGCCGGATGACCGTCGCCGAGGCCCGCGAGCGGCTCGAGGCAGGCGAATTCCCAGCCGGCTCGATGGGACCCAAGGTCGAGGCGGTCGTGCAGGCCGCGGAGGAGGGACGCCGCGCGATCATCACCTCGCTCGAATCCGTCGCCGACGCGATCGAGGGCACCGCCGGCACCGAGGTGGTTGCGTGACGCTCCGCGTCGTCACCTACAACGTGCAGGGAGGCGTGCGCGGCGTCGAGGCCGTCGCCGGCGTCCTGCGCGACCTGGCCCCCGACATCGCTTGCCTCAACGAGGTTCGCGGCGCGAACCTGCGGCCCATCGCCCGTATCGCCGGGCGTCGCGCCGTCTTCGGCCCGACGATCGGGGTGCGGCGATTCGGCAACGCGATCCTGGCGCGCGAGCCGTTCGGCCGCGTCACGCGCATACGCCTCTCGAAGTCGCCCGGGATGGAGCGACGCGGGCTGCTGATCGCCGACTGCGGCGGCGTCACCGTCGCGGCGACCCATCTCGGCCACGCCGGCGAAGAGCGCGCGCGGCATCTCGAGGAGATCCTCGGCCATGTGGGACAGGCGCGTCCGGCGATCCTGGCGGGCGACTTCAACGAGCCCGCGGACGGGGCAGCGCTCCGCAGGCTCGCGGGGCACTTCACCGACGCCTTCGCCGTGGCCGGGGAAGGCGGGGGCGCGACGTTTCCCTCCAACGGTCCCGACCGGCGCATCGACTACGTCTTCGCCCGCGGCATTGACGTGGTGTCGTGTGAGGTGCCGCGCGTGAGCGCCTCGGACCATCTTCCGGTCGTCGCGATGCTCGAGCCCTAGCCGAGCGTATCGGCCAGGCGGCGCAGGAACAGCCCGACGTCGGTGACGATCCCCACCGACTGGATCGAGCCCCGGTCGAGCAGTTTGGTGACGGCCGCCGGGTTGATGTCCACGCACACGATCGGCACGGAGGCCGGCAGCAGGTTGCCCGTCGCGATCGAGTGCAGCATGGTGCCGGTCATCATCGCCAGCCCCAGCCCCTCGGTGCGGGCCCGCATCTGCCGCTGCGCTTCCAGCACGTCGGTGATCACCTCGGGCATCGGGCCGTCGTCGCGGATCGAACCCGCCAGGACGTAGTCCACGCCGTGGGTGATCAGCGAGTACATGATCCCGCTCGTGAGCACACCCGCCTCCACCGCGGCCTTGAACGAGCCGGCGCGGCGAACCGTGTTGATCGCGCGGATGTGGTGCTCGTGGCCGTGCTCGGCGGCGCTTCCCTCGGTCAGCGACACGCCCAGCGACGTTCCGTAGATGGCGGCTTCGCAGTCGTGGGTGGCGAGCGCGTTCCCGGCGAAGACCACGTCCACCCAGCCGCCGTCGATCAGCGCGGTGAAGGACTCGATCGTGCCGGTATGAACGACGGCGGGTCCGAGCACCCACAGGATCTTCTTGCCGGAGGCCCTGATTTCGCGCGCGAGGGCGGCCACGCGATCGACCATCAAGCCTTGTGGCTTCTCCGAGGACACCTCCGAGGACATGAACGAAAAAGTCTGGCCGTCACGTTTGCGCTCCAGCGGCGAGACCTTGACCCCGCCGTGGCCGCACACCACCAGATCCCCGCGCGCGATCTCGCTGACCGGAACGGTCCGCGCGGACTTCGCGCTGCGGTTCACCACGATGCCGCAGTCCATCTCCGAGGGCGCGACCGCGATCCATTCCCCGTCGACACGCACCTTCGTGGGCAGGTTCGTGGTCGAATAGAAGCCTTCCGGGAACACGCCGTCGCCGTCCGCGGCCACGAGCGTGACGTCGCCGATCTCGGGCGGGTTCGCGCCCAGGTCCTGCAGCCGCGGCAGCAGGGCCGCGACCGAGGCGGGCTCGCCGGTGATCTCGATCGAGCAGAACGACGGATCGTCGTGCGTGTGGCCGATCTCGAAGGTCAGGATCCGGTAAGACGCGCCCGACTCGACGATCTCGTCGAGCACCTTGGGCAGCGTCAGCGAGTCGATGATGTGGCCGCGAAGCTCCAGAACCTCGGTCTGCATGGCTAGGACGATAGCCCGAGCAGCTGCAGAAGATGCGACAGCTCGTCCACGACGTGGTCGGCGTCGGGATGCTCGCCCAGGTCGTCGTAGATGCCGCGGAAGCGAACGCTGTGCAGGCCCGCGGCGCGCGCGCCCGCCACGTCGGTGCGGCGAAGATCCCCGATGTGCACCGCGGGTCCGCCGCCGACCGCGTCGAGCGCGGCGGCGAACATCTTGTGGTTCGGCTTGGGCACGCCGACCTCGTCGCTGAACACGAGATGATCCAGATGATCGGTGAGCCCGTGACGGCCGAGCAGCTCCCGCACGACGCGGCCCGGCGAGAAGCCGGTGTCGCAAATCAGCGCGGTCCGGAGGCCGGCGCGCTTGATCGTGCGGAGGGTCTCGGCGGCGCCCGGTACCATCGCCACCTCGCACTGCAAGGAGGCCTCCTCGAGCTTGCGGACCAGCTCGGTCTCGACCTCGGGGCCGGCGCCGAGCTCGGCGCAGATGTCGCGGGCGATGCCCTCGGCGCCGTGCTGGCGCTCGGAGGTCCACTCGTCGTGGTGCCGTTGCCACGCGCGCTGAAGAAGCTCGCCGGCTTGCTCGGCGCCCAGGCCGGTCAGCTCGCCGACGGCGGCGACGCGAAGCTCGCGGCCGCGCACGAAGTCGGATTCGTAGATCAGTGTGCCCCAGCAGTCGAAGGTCACGGCGCGGGTACCGGCGAACACGCTCACGGCGTCCGTCCGTCGGGCTCGGGGCCGGGCTCGAACTCTGGCTCGGGGCCGAACTCGGCGTCGAGGCCGGAGCTCATCTCGGCCAGGATCTGTGGCAGTCGCTCGTCCACGAGCCGCCGCGCCTCGTCGAGCCGGGAGGCATCCACCAGCACCTGATCGGCCCCGGACGAGAACATCGCGTACTCGCCCCTGGCCGGCTGGTCGTGCGGCAGCTTCGTCGTCGAGTAGATGCCCTCGTCGCGCAGCATGTCCAGCAGGATCGGGATCACGAGCGGGTCGTAGCGTCCCAGGTAGGCGGTGCGCAGCGTGTCGTTCATGTCTCCTCGTGGCTCGCGACGAACTTGGCGGACCGCTCGAAGATCAGGTGCCGGTCGTAGTCGAGCGTGGCCACGTGAAAGGACCGGTCCAGCCACACCAGCTCCTTGTCGGTCGAGGAGATCGACTCGTGCACGAGTGAGGCGTTGCCGGGGTGGACGACATGATCCTGCCGCGACGCGAAGATCAGCGTCGGCAGGTGCACGGACGGCAGGCGGGTCTTGATCCCCTTGGCCGCCGACCACAACGAGGCGAAAGCCTTCGTGGACAGCTTCGGGTAGCCGAGCTCGTTTTGTCCGGGCTCGGCGATGTCGTTGTAGACGCCCTTGAGCAGCAGCGGCAGCTTGCCCAGGACCGGGGTGAGCTTCGCGCGCGGGTCGGGCGTGTACAGGAACGGGTTGACCAGGATCATGCCCGCCAGCTCGTCGCCGCGACGCTGCACGATGTCCATCACGATCGTGCCGCCCATCGACAGGCCGGCGATGAAGACGCTCTGGCAGCGCTGCAGCAAGCCGTCGAGGCCGCGCTCGGCCTCTTCGACGAACTCACGGAACGTGACGTCGTGCAGGTCGCGCGGCTGGGTGCCGTGCCCGGGCAGGCGGGGACAGATCACGGCGTAGCCCTGTCCGGCCAGGTACTCCCCCCACTCTCGGAGGCCCTGCGGTGTGCCGGTGAAGCCGTGGACGAGCAGGACCCCGGTCGTGCCGCCGTCGAAGGCGAACGGCTCGGCTCCGGGCATGACGGCCGGCTTGCTGCTCAATGCTTCCTCCCGACTGAACGCCTTGACGACGATACGTCGCCAAAATTACCGCGATTCGGGGCCGACAGCGCCCCGGTGACGCTGCTAGGCTAACAGGCGGTCGCAGTCCATTGTGCGCTTCCCCGCGCCGGAGTATCGTGCCGGGAGAAGCACGGAGCCGTTGGGAGCCGGATCCTGTGTTCTACTGGCTGATGAAGCACGTTTTTATAGGGCCGCTGGTGCGTGCCCTGTATCGCCCGTGGATCGAAGGGCTCGAGAACGTGCCGAAGGACGGGCCGGTCATCCTGGCCGCCAACCATAACTCCTTCCTCGACAGCATCTTCCTGCCGCTGGTGGTTCCGCGGAACGTGGTCTTCCTCGGCAAGAGCGACTACTTCGACAAGTGGTACATGAAGTGGTTCTTCAAGGGCGCCAACGTCATCCCGGTCCGGCGAGAGGGCGGCGAGGCGAGCGAGGCCGCGCTCAACGCGGGCGTCGGCGCGCTCCGGCAGGGCCTGGCCGTCGGCATCTATCCCGAGGGCACCCGCTCGCCCGACGGGCGGCTGTATCGCGGAAAGACCGGCGTGGCGCGCATGGCGCTGCGCGTGGGCTGCCCGATCGTGCCGGTCGCCATCATCGGCTCGCGCGAGGCGCAGCCGCCGGACCGCAAGATGCCCAAGATCTGTCGCGTCGGCTTGCGCTTCGGCCGCCCGATGGACCTGTCCCGCTACGCGGGCAAGGACGACGATCGGTTCGTGCTTCGCTCGGTGACCGACGAGCTGATGTTCGAGATCATGATGCTGTCGGGCCAGGAGTATGTGGACGAGTACGCGGCCAAGTACAAGACGCAGAAGGCCGCCGACGAGGCCAAGCGTCCCCCGTCGGCCGGCTCGCAGCCCCCGCTCCGCGCCGTCTCCTAGCCGCGTCTCTCTTTCCCCACGGCCCCCGCGGGCGTACGCTGTCGTTCGTGAGCGACGACTTCGAAACCGACCGCGCCGACTTCATCCGGCGTTCCGGCAGCGATTTCTCGGGCTATTCGCGGGCCGACGTCCCGTTCTTCCATCCTGCGTCGGTGCGGCGCGGCCGCGGCGGCGTGCCCGCCCCGGTCAAGAAGCCCACGGGCGTCGCCCAGCTCTCCGTCGCGCTGATCCTGCTGTTCGGAGCGGTCGCGTTCTTTCTGACCTTCGACTCGCTGCTGCCCCGGATCGTGCTGCTGTTCGAGCTGGCGCTGCCGGTGCTGATCATCGTGGCGGTGGTGTCGGTGCGGCGCAAGAACCGCCGCCGGCTCGAAGAGATGGATTAGAGCGTCTCGCCGAACAGCGGGATCATCACCAGCTCGGTGTTGCTGGGATAGTCGTCGGGCTTGAAGCCCGAGTGCCCGTTGTGCGAGTCCATCAGCACCACGAACAAATCGGCGTCGGTCGGCCCCGTCCGTACGATCGACTGATAGCCGAAGTCCCCGAAGTTCTTCGACTGCTCGATCGATCCGATCTTGATTCGCTCGGTGTCCATGAGCCGGCTGCGGTAGATCGTGCGAGGCTCCGGCCAGGCGCGCGGGTTCGACACGACCTTCCATGCGGGCGCGATGCTGACGTTGATGCTCAGGTCGTCGTGATCGCGCACCGCGGTCAGCAGCGCCAGCCGGCCCTTGCCGATGTTGGCGATCCACGGGATCACGCCGCGGCGGGTCTCCTTGCCGATCACCCCGGCCTGCCGCCACGTCCGTCCGCCGTCGGTCGAAACCGACTGCATGATGTAGCCGAACCATCGGCCGTCCACGCGCCGGGCCGACCGGTGGACTGCGATCAGCCGCGAGGTCCAGTCGGTGCGGCCGTCCACGTAGGCGGCGGCGGTCTCGTTGGGCATCGCGACGCTGGTGCGCCAGATCTCGCGGCCGTAATTCCACCGGTAGCCGTCGTCGAACGAATAGATGCCCCAGATGCGGTAGTAGCCCTTGCCCCAGCCGTAGATCGTCTGCATCAGCGTGCCGGACGGCAGCACCACCAGCGGGCCGTAGGCCGAGAACGCCGCGTCGCCGCCGGTGGGGATCTTCCAGTTCGAGACCTCGCCGTCCGGCACGCTGATGCAGACGATCTACGGCTGGGGCAAGGGCTACTACCGCATCTGGGGCATCTATTCGTTCGACGACGGCTACCGGTGGAATTACGGCCGCGAGATCTGG
>DATLFO010000100.1:0-2279 GCA_035541035.1 Actinomycetota bacterium | reverse complement strand
CTCCTTACTTGGCGTCGCCCAGGAAGTCCTTGGCGGTCTTGACGACCTTCATGCCGGCGGCGCGGCCGCGCGCGGCGAACTGCTCGGCCATCTTGCGGCTCGCCTCGTCGATCATCTCCTTGCCGAACATCACCGCGCCCTTGCGCTCGACCTCGGTGACGTACTTGTAGTGCTCGAGCACCGCCTCGGACTTGTCGAACTCGTCCTGGGTCGGGGTGAAGACCTCGTTGAGGATCGCGACCTGATCGGGGTGCAGCGCCCACTTGCCGTCGTAGCCGAGCGCGCGCTCGCGCATCGCGGCGGCACGGAAGCCGTCCAGATCGCGGATGAGCAGGTACGGGCCGCCGATCGCCTGCAGGTTGTTGGCGCGCGCGGCGATGTTGATGTGGGTCAGCACGTAGTGGAAGTGGTCGAGCGTCTCGTAGCCGGGGATCGGCTCACCCGCGGTCACGGTGGGCAGACCCAGCGAGGCGCTCATGTCGGCCGGGCCGAGGATCAGGTCCTCGATGCGATCGTCGCATGCGGCGATCTGGGGAAGGTTCAGCAGGCCCAGCGCGGTCTCGATCTGCACCTCGATGCCGATCCGCTTTTCCATGCCCATGTTGTCTTCGATCATGCGAAGCATGTTCGACACGAATTTCACGTCGGCGACGGTCTCGACCTTGGGGATCATGATGCAGTCCAGCTGCTCGCCGGCGTTCTCGACGACTTCGAGCAGATCCTTGGCGCACCACTTGGTGTAGACGCCGTTGACGCGCAGCACCTTGGTGCGGGCCTTGTACTCGTGCTCCTTGAGAGCCTGCACGACGTTCCCGCGCGCGGCTTCCTTCTCGAGCGGAGCGACCGAGTCTTCGAGGTCGAAGAAAACCTCGTCGGCATCCAGGGTCGCGGCCTTGGCGAGGAACTTCGCCGACGAGCCGGGGACCGACAGGCAAGAGCGACGTGCGCGCATTCGGGTGGACCTCCTGGTGATCGCGGGTTGACGGGGCCAGTATCCCGCCGCCGCTTTCATGCTGTCCAATAACCGTACGGTGGCAAAACCATGCCTATCTGTTATAGTTCTGCCCGGATGGATGCCGAGGACTTGGCCGCGGTCCGCGCCATCGTGCGGGCGGGTACCTTCTCTGCCGCGGCCGAGGACCTCCGCATCGCCCAGCCGGCCCTGTCGCGCAGGATCGCGAAGCTGGAGAAAGAGCTGGGCGGGCTGCTGTTCGACCGCCTCCCTCGCCACGCCGCCCCCACCCCGCTGGGCCTGGAGATCGCGTCCGCCGCCTCTCGCGTACTGGCCGAGCTGGACCGAGCCCGCGAAGCGGCCGAGGCGATCACCAGCGGAGCCGCCGGACGGCTCCGGCTGTCATCGCTGGCGGGCGGGATCGCGGTCCTGGCCCGCGGGCTCGAGCGTTTCCATCTCGCGCATCCGCAGGTGGACGTCGAGATCCGGTCGCTGGACGCCGAAGAGGCGATCCGCGCGCTGCACGACCGCGAAGTCGATCTGGCAACGCTGGCGGGCAGCGCGCTGGAGGAAGGCATGGAGTTCCGGAAGCTCGCGACCTGGCGGGTGGTGCTGACGGTCCCGCCGGAGCATCGGTTCGCGTCGATGGCGTCGGTGACGATCGGGGCGCTGGCGGCCGAGCCGCTGCTGATGCTCGCGCCCGAGTTCATGGTCACGCGGCACGTCACGCATCTGGCCGAGCGCGCCGGCCTGCGGCTGCGGGTCCGGCTGCGGGACGCCACACCCGAAGCGGTCGTGTCGCTCGCGCGCCGCGGCTTGGGCGTCGGCGTGCTGCCCGACTCGGTCCGGCTGCCGCCGGACCTGCGGTCCGTTCCGCTCGCCCGCGCCGGATCCAGCGCCGACTTCGACTACGTCGTCGCTTGGCTCGCGGAACGCACCCTGCCCGCCGCGGCCGAGTCGCTGGTCGAGTTCCTGGTGCGAGAGACCGCCGCGTTCCGCGCCTAACTGCGGCCGGGAACCCCTTGTCGCCGAGGCGCCGACGATCTACCCTTAAACGGATAGGCAATCACGTCCGGGGGAGTCACGTGCCGACCGCTCCGCGACCGATGACCGGTCGTCGTCGCTCACGATGGATCGTGCGCATCCTGGCGCTCGTGAGCCTGGCGTCCACCCTGCCCGCGAACGCGGCCGGGCCCACCGTGCGATCCGCTCCGTACGACTTCGGGTGCTTCGGCGACTCCGGCTCGCCGTCGTCGTGCGTCCCGTGGCCCGGCGCCCGCGAGACCGGCCTCGTTCAGGCGGGATCTGCTTTTGGCGTGTACCCATC
>DATLFO010000099.1:0-4290 GCA_035541035.1 Actinomycetota bacterium | reverse complement strand
TCCGCGCGCCGTTGCGGCCGGGCACCGTCGCCGGCTCGACTCCGAGGAACGCGCGCGTGGCGCGGCCGATTCGGATGATGTCGTCGGCCTCCTTGCGAGCGATGTCGATCGGAATCGCGAAGCCGATGCCGACGTTGGCCTCCCCGCCCAGGATCGCGGTGTTGATGCCGACAACCTCACCGCGCGAGTTCACCAGCGCGCCGCCGGAGTTGCCGGGGTTGATCGGCGCGTCGGTCTGGATCACGTCGACGAACTGCTGGTTTCCGAGCGAGAGGTTTGCGCGGATCGCGCTGACGATTCCCGCGGTGACCGTGCCGGAAAGACCGAACGGCGAGCCGATCGCGATGGCGGTATCACCGACGTTGGTATTGAGCACCGAGCCGAGCGTCGCGGCCGGCAGCTTGTCGCGGTTGACCTTGACCACGGCGATGTCGTCGATCGGCGCCGCGGTCCCCACGACGCTGCCTTGCAGCGTGTCGCCGGTCGAGAGGGTGACCTCGACGCTGGTCGCGCCGTCGACGACGTGCGCGTTGGTGATGATGTAGCCGTCGGTGCGGTAGATCACGCCTGAGCCGGTGCCGGACTGCGAGCCGAACGCCGACCGCGCGCGCGTGTCGATGCGCACGATGCTCGGCGAGACGGCCTTGGCGACGGCCGCGACGCCGTCGAGGTTGGCGGTCCCGCCGCCCTGCACGGGAGGATCGACGACGCGGACCTCGCCACCCCCGATGCCGCCGACGCCGGCGCGGTCGAGCACCACGATCGTCGAGCCGACGCCGAGGACGGCGCCGAGGAGCGCGGAAAGAAAAACAATGAAGGGACGGCCCGGGCGGCTCCGCGCCGTCCCTTCCGGAGGGGGCTCCGAAGTCGAAGGGATCCCGGGAAGCGGGGCGGGCCATGCGGGCAGCGCCGAAGCCTCGTCCTGCGACAGGGCCGGCTCGGGAACCGCCCACGGCCCGAGCGGCGGTGTCTCCTCCGCGGGTGCGGCGGCCGTCTCGCCGGCGGGCTCGCTCCAGGGGCTCGTGCGAGCGCGGCGCCACGGCGCGGCGGGCTCGGCCGTGGAATGCCACGGTCCTGCGGGCGGCTCGGCGGGCCGGGCCTGGCCGGCGTCGGGCTGCTCGACAGAGGTCGCCGTGGGTTCCATCTCCCCTCCTTCCGGGTTCTCGGAAGGGAGTCTAGGGGGACGCCCCTGAGAGCCCCCTGAAGGTTCCCCAAGCGAAGGATGAGAGCTCATTTCGTGTGAGAATACAAGGCATGAGCGAGCCCGAACAGCGACATCAGGACCAGCCGCAGCGCAAGTTCACCAAGGCCGAGGCCAAGCTGGTCGCCTTCGGGGTGCTCGCGCTCCTGGCAGGCGTGTTCGTCGGCCAGAACACCGGTCAGGTGCGCGTCCACTTCGTGTTCGTATCCGCCAACATCCGCCTGATTTGGGTGTTCCTGCTGTGCATCCTGATCGGGGTGTCGCTGGACCGGCTGCTGACGCGGCGAGGCGTGCTGCCGCCGTCGAAGAACAAGCGCGAGCGTTAGAAGAAACGGATCTTGGCCGCGAACTCGGCCGACAGGCCCATCAGCACGGCGAGGTAGAAGAAGCCGGTCGCGGCCTGCATAGAGCCTTCCTTGACGAGCGCGCGGATGAAGAAGGCGATCATCGTGCACAGCGCGGCCAGGCCGACCGCGATCGCGACCGCGAGCACGCCGGCGCCCAGCAGCGGCGACAGCGACGTGGTGGCGCTCGCTCCCCCGCCGCCGCCGGCGATCGCCATGATCGCCGCGACGATGGATCCGGCGAGCAGGTATTGCCCGACGCGACCGAGCGGCTCGGGACCGAGCTTGCGGTCAACCAGATACCAGTGGCCGAGCAGCAGCCCGACGGTGACGGCGCCGAGGAAGAACGCGCCGCCGGACAGCTGCAGGAAGCCGAGCACGGCGTTGCTGCGCGCGCCCGGCAGCGCGGCCAGCGCCGCGAACGAGGCGACGCCTGCGGGGATCATCGCGTATCCGGCGTAGAAGCTGAGTTTCTCGCTGGTCCACAGCAGCACCTGCCACACGACGGCGATCGTGGCGGTGAGGCCGAGCAGCCAGAACGCCGCGGCGCGCGAGCCGGTCGCCTCGAAGCCGCCGAGCGGCGCGCGGGCGGACAGCCAAGCGAGCACCGCGGTGGTGCCGAGCACCGCGCCGACGAGCTTGTAGAAGGCGTGCCGGACCCGCCCACGCAGCGGCGTGAGCGCGAGCACGGCAGCGCCGCCCACCGCCGTCTCGGCGAGGACGAGCGCCATGATTCCAGCAGGTCCGTTCATGGATGGATTCGCGCCGGGGAGCGCGCGGCGGCCATTATAGGCGCGCCATGAGCGACCTTCGAACCGAGCCACAACCCGGGCGAACCGGGCGCGCGAGCGTCACCGTGAACGAGGACCTGACCGCGATCGCGCTGGGATCGGGCGACGTGCCGGTCTACGGAACTCCGGCAGTGCTGGCCTTGCTCGAGGCCGCAGCGGTGGACGCGCTCGCCGGCGCGCTGCCCGACGGAAAGACCTCGGTCGGGGTGCAGGTGACGCTGGACCACCTCGCCGCTTCGAAGGTCGGTGCCACCGTGGACGCCGTCGCGACGCTGGACAGCGTGGACGGGCGGAGGTTGTCGTTCACCTGCGAAGCGCGCGAGGGCGACACCGTGATTGCGCGCGCGACGCATCGACGCGTGATCGTCGATCGCGCCTCGTTCGGCGCCTAGCGAAACGCCGCGTCACCGGCCTCGTTGTCCTCCTGCGGCGCTGCCGCGCACAAGCGAGCATTGTGGCTCCTACATGGCCGGTCCGTCGGTGCGCCTGGTTCGCGCCGGCGCCTCGGATCCCGAGACCCTCGGCTCGATGACCGCCTTCGCCGATGGAGCACTGATCGGGCCCTCGATCGTGGGAACCATCGTGGCGATCCCGATGCACGACGGAACGCGCGAGGCCACCTCGGTCGAGCTGCGCGACATCGTCGCGGGCTCGACGACCACGCTCACCATTCCGGCGGGACAGCGCTACGTCGGGCACACCGGTGACGGCGGCATCCTGGTCGACGTCACGACCGAGACGTGGACCGGAACCGAATACGCCAAGGATCTTTCCCTGCGGGCCGCCGACGGCACGCTGACCCGCCTGATGGACGTGCGCGCGCGCACGAATGCCGTCCTGGCCGACGACGCGGGCATCCTGGTCACTCAGTACCGCTTCGAGGGCGGCGGCGTGAACCTCGGCGTGACGAGCGCGATCCGGACCGTCTACGTCGCGAGCAAGATCTCGGCGTCGCCGTCGTCGGCCACGATCCGGCGCGGCTCGTCCGTGCGGATCGCCGGCAACGTCTGGCCTGCGCACGCCGGCCAGCTCGTGGCGCTCCAGCACCTGACGGGTTCCGGCTGGCGGACCGTCACGTGGGCGAAGCTAACCTCGACCGGCTACGCGTTCGCGGTGCGGCCCGCATCGCGAGGAACGTTCCGCTACCGCATCTACAAGCCCGCCGACGCCGACCACGCCGGCGCGGTCGGCCCAACGCTGACGATCACGGTGCGATAGCGACGGAGTGACGTCGCCGGGCAAGGCTCCGATCCGAGCCCGCGCCCGGCGGCGTCGCCGCCGCCTATCGGACGGCGGCGATCCGGTATTGCCGGACCGCGAGCGGAACGAACACGGCCAGGATGATCGCGACCCACAGCAGCGTGTAGATCTCGGGGTTGCGCAGCGACCAGGTCGACGCGGGAGCCAGCCCGGTCGTGTTGCCGAACGCTTCCCGCACCGCTTGGGTCACGGCCGACACCGGGTTCCACTCCGCGAACGTGCGAAGCACCAACGGCAAGTTCTCGCTGGGCACGAACGTGTTGGCGATGAAGGTCATCGGGAAGATGAACATGAACGAGGCGTTGTTGACGACCTCGACGCTTTTCACCTTCAGGCCGACCCACGCCATGATCCAGGACACCGCGTAGGCGAAGATCAGCAGCAGCGCGAACCCGACGATCGCCTCGGGCACCGAGGTGCGGATCCGCCAGCCGACGATCAGACCGGTGACCGACATCACGATGATCGACACCGAGTTGGTGAAGATGTCGCTGGCGGTGCGGCCGATCAGCACGGCCGACCGCGCCATCGGCAGCGACCGGAACCGATCGATGATGCCCTTTTGCATGTCGTCGGCCAGACCCGCGCCGGTGAACGTCGATCCGAACACGATCGTCTGCGCGAAGATGCCGGCGATCAGGAACTCCCGGTACGAGCTTCCCGGGATGTCGATCGAGCCGCCGAACACGTAGGC
>DATLFO010000098.1:0-11049 GCA_035541035.1 Actinomycetota bacterium | reverse complement strand
CCCCGCTTCAGCGGTACTTCTTCGTCCGGAACCCGTACCTGCTTCTGCGTACGCATCTGGCCCCGCCGGCCCGCTGGCTCGCCGAGGCGCGCGCGACGCGCCGCTACGCCGACTGGGCGCGCAAGAGCCCGCCGCCGCTGCGCCGCGCCATCATGCTCGGCATGAGGCACGGCCTGCTCGGCCGCTTCGGGCCGCCGCCTCCCGAACTGATGCCGTAGAGCCTCGTTTCGCTTTCGCCGCGATGCGCCGAACGTTCCTCGCTCGTGGTGCGGTTTCGTTTCGCCCCGGGCCGCGGCAAATGGGGTTCGCTTTGGTCCCGCGGTGGATGCCAACGCCCCCGATGCGCCCAAAGTCACGGCTGCGAAGCGCCGCCGCATTGCCCCGCTAATCGTGCGCGGGATCCGCAGGAGCACGGCCGGCGGCCGCGAAATGATTCCCCGTGCGCCGGAGGCTCAGCCGGTGCAACGAGGAGGTTTCGATGACGTTCGGCTCGTGGACCAGATGGCGTGTCGCGCTGGCGATGCTTTGCGTTGCGGTGGCGATCGCTCCGCTCAACCCCGGCATCGCCGATATTCGTGGCGGGCTGGTGAACGGCTATTCCGATCACTTCGACTACGCCGGCGTCACGCCGACCAACGACGTGCCGATCGATCAGCTCCAGTGGCAGATCACGCCGACGGCGAGCAACGGCACCCCGATCCCCAACGTCTGGATGGTCGGCTCCGTGCAGACCTCGACGATCGGCGGTCCCGGCAGCGAGATCAAGGCGCTCAAGCAGCGCACAACCGGGGCGGCGGCGAGCGAGCCGGTCGCGTTCGTGCGTAACGGCAACTGGCAGAACCTCGTCGTGCAGGTGCGTGCCGCCTACGACGGCAACAGCCAGAACTCGGGCGTCGGCATCGTGTTCCGCGCTCCGGTTGATCCCGTCACCGGCACGGCCGACAAGAACAACTTCTACCTGTTCACGACCTCCTCCCAGGTCCCGCATCCCGAGCTGTGCCCCACCGGCCGGTGCGTGGCCCTGTTCAAGCGCATCGGTGGCGCCTACTTCCTGGCGACGATGAAGCCGACGTTCCTGAACTTCGTCAACGCCAACGGCCCTGCCGAGTCGCACGTGTACAAGGTCGTCATGAGCGGGAACCGCATCCAAGCCTACGTGGACGGACGGCTCCTCATCGACGTGACCGATACACCCGGCGACGACATCAGCGGCACGCGATTTTCGATGCCGGGCCCGATGTTCGCCAACGGCACCGTCGGCTTGCGTACCTCCAACACCCGCGCCTGGTTCGACGACTTCGTGGTCATGGGCGACTCGGAGCGGGCCTACGAGGGTCGCGCGGCCGCCATGACCACCTTCGGGCAGGTCGGTGCGGGCTCCACCGGCGCGGTTCTGCAGGCCACCGCCGCCGACACCAACTTCCAGTACCACGACCACGACTTCCCGACCGGAACCGGAACCGAGGGAACCTTCATCGGTCCGACCTCGCCCGGCAACGGCTTCACCGGCGGCGCGCTCGTCCAGACGCGCGGCCAGAACGGGACGACCTCCAGCAGTGCGCAGCTGTTCGGGTTCTCGGGCACGATCAGCCAATCGATGCCGGACGGCTCGATCGTGGACGTGACCTTGATTTCGGACACGATCTCGGCGCGCGCGTCCACCAACTGCGACGATCCGCCGTCCACGCGGGTGGAGTTGCTCAACTTCAGCTACCTCGTCGTGGTGAAGAACGCGCAAGGCCTGCCGATCCTCAACGAGGGCAAGGTCAGCCAGGTGGTGCCGCCGCCGAACACCGTGATATCGGATCCGCAGTCCAACGGCGGCTATGTGCGGATCGTGCTCAACTCGCAGCAGACGACGACGGATCCGAAGCGCGCGGACGTGTCGGGCATCCAGATCGATTTCCTGCAGCGGCCGCTCACGGTCAGCTCGGGGCAATCGACGATCGCCGATACCGGCATCACCTTCGCGTCGGTGCAGCTGGCCAACGTCGTTGCCGGACGGCTGTGCATGCCGTTCATCTAAGGCCTCGGAATGGTCCACGAGGGGCCGGCGACCTAGGAGCCGGCAGGCAAGAGGGAGAGAGGAGAACGGCCCGGGTTGAGCCCCCGGGCCGTTCTTACATCGGGACGCTTCATCGAGCGCCCGGTTTCGTTTGGTGCAGGAACGGCTCGTCGTCTCCGCTCGAGCGACAGGACGCGAAGGAACGCATGCAGAACAGGAACGGCAGGACCATGAAGACTCGCGGACCATCCGCCGGGCGCGCGATCGTCGCGACCCTGATGGTGGCCTGCCTGACGGCGGCTGCTGCCGTCGCCGCAACGCCCGCGGTGCCGCGCCCCGCGCTCGGCGAAGCGTCCGATGTCGTGCCCGGGCAGGCCGTGGTGCGGTTCGCGGCCACCGCGTCCGCCGCCGCGCGCGCTGCCGCGCTCGGTCGCGCCGGCGCGCGGCCGGTGCGTGCGCTGCTCGTGCGCGACCACGCGCTCGTCGCGATCGCCGGGCCGCTGCCGCAGGCGCTTCGGCGCCTCGACGCCCAGCGCGCCATCGTTCGCGCCGAGCCCAACCGGCTCGCCCGCATCCAGCTCGGATCTCCGAACGATCCGTGCACCTCGACGTTCGCGAGCCCGCCCTGCCCGTCGGTGTGGCATCTGTCGGCGATCGCGGCGCAGCCGTCGTGGGCGCGCTATCCGGGTCTCTACTATCCGCCGGCGTCCAAGCTGGCGATCCCGGCCGTGCATCGGGTCACCGTCGCCGTTCCCGACACGGCCGTGCAGCCATCCAACGTGGACTTCCGCAACGGCGGCTCCTCCGAGGACGCCGCGCTCGGCGGCCAGCTCGACATCGCGTCGATGAACGGTTTCGCAGGTCTTCCGCCGACCTCGGGTCCGGCCGCCTATCACGGCACCTTCGTGGCGGGGCTGGTGGCGGCGAGCTCGAACAACAGCTTCGCGAGCGTGGGTGTGGGCTATCACGCCGACCTGTTGCCGCTCGCAGTGGTCAACAGCGACACCGGCGGCGCCGAGACGGCCAAGCTCGCCGACGCGATCGTCTACGCGCACCAGCGCGGCGCGCGCGTGATCAACCTGTCGCTCGGCCTGCTCTCGCCCGACGGGACCGTGGAGTCCGCGATCCGGCAGGTCACCACCGGGCCGTCTCCGGCGCTGGTGGTCGCGGCCGCGGGCAACTTCGGCAACAACCAGCCCTTCTATCCCGCGTGGTTCGACAACGTCCTTGCCGTGGGCGGCACCGACCAGAGCGACCGGAAGGCGTCCTGCTCGAACTGGGGACCCAAGATCTCGGTCGTCGCGCCGGCGAAGTCGGTGGCATCGATCACCTCGGACGGCTTCATGGTCGCGCCCGACTGCGGCACCAGCGCCGCCACCCCTCAGGTCGCCGGGCTCGCTGCCGCGCTGTTCGCGCAGGTGCCGTCCCGCACCCCGGCGCAGGTGCGCGCGATCATCGAGCAGACCGCCGACGATCTCGGCGAGCCCGGCCGCGACGACGTCTTCGGGCACGGACGCATTAACGCCGACCGCGCGCTCGGGCTCGGCTCCGGGCCGCAGACCTCGAGGCTGATCGCGACCCCGGTGCGCGCGAACGGCGGCACCTCCACCGTGACGGCCGTCGCCACGGCCGCCACGCCGGTCGCGGCCGCCGAGATGTTCCTCAACCGTCTGCCTGCCGATGCCGCCGATCGCGGCTTCCCCGTCGGCGCCGCCGACGGCGTCTTCGATTCCGGGTTCGAGACGTTGCAGGCCAACTTCACGGCCGGATCCTTGGCGGCCGGACCGCACCGCGTCTACGTGCGGGCGAGGGACGCGTCGGGCACGTGGGGGCCGCTCGCGTCGGCGGTCATGTACGCCGACGGCGTCGCGCCGACGATCGCGCAGCTGCAGGCGACCAACGTCGTGCGGCCGCTGGATGGCGCCAGCACCATCACCTTCTACGCCGCCGACGACTATTCACCCGCGATCAACTACGACGTCGAAGTGACGCTCGCCGGCCAGCCGGGTCTGCGCGTCTGGCGCGCCGAGCGAATCGCGGGCGTCGCCGGGCTCCAGCGGGTCACGTGGACGCCGCGCACGATCGAGGCCCCCGGCTCCTACACGGTCCGGGTCATGCTTCGCGATCAGGTCGGCAACACGGTGTCGGCGGCGACCACGTTCTTGATGGTCTAACGATCGAAGCCCGCCGCATTCGGCGGGCTTCGATCGATATCGAGCGATCCTAGGACGCGGTGGGTGACGCGGTCGGCGATGCCGTTCCGGCCGGCGAACCGGTGGGCGAACCGGTCTGTTCCCCGTCCGGCTCCCCGTCCGGCTGCGGGGCCGGCGGCAGCGACTGGAACACTGGGTTGGCCGCGACCGACTCGGGCGCCTGGTTCTTGAACCGCTTGACGAACTCGGCGGCCGCCTCCGCGATCTTGTCGTTGGGCTCGTTGCACTTCTGCAGCACCTGCCAGGCCGTGAACGCGACCTTCGCGTCGCGGTTCTCGCGCGGCGCCAGCTGGATCCAGCCCGGGTCGCTCTCGACCAAAGCGGTCAGAGACTTGATCTGCGACTCCGTCAGCGCGTCCTGCTGGTACTGGATCAGGATGTGCCCGTGCTCGAGGTTGTGCACCTGCGCCTCGTTCGGCAGCGCCGATGCCAGCACGCCCGTCGGGCCCGGCGCCGGCGGGCTCGCCGCCTGGGCGTAGTGCGCGCCCGAGGTCGGCGGGTCGGTCTTGTAGGACACGGTGCTCGGCGGGGTGATGTGGTCGCTGCCCTCGCTCGGATACTGCGCGGGCGGCTCGCATCCGGCTTCGGCGGCGAGCTTTTCGGCGCGCTTGCGGGCGTTCTCGTTCGACGCGCGCGAGATCAGCACGCCGGCCACGATCGCGGTGATGATCGCTCCGACGATGCCCAGCGTGTAGAGCTTGCGCATGCGCGCCCGCCGCTGACGGCGCTTCATCTCTTCAAGTCGGCGGCGCTTCGCTTCCTCTTTGCGCTCGCGCTTCGTCGGTTTCTCGGCCATGTCGTGGAATCTCCCGGCAGTCGTCGGCCCCGTTCACAATTTGGGGTGGGGGCACAAAGGGGCTTTATAGCAAACCCCCCGCTCCGACGCCACGGCCCCCGGCCCCGGCCGCCAAACCCGGCGGGTTCGGGAACTTTGAGTCGAACCGGTAGTTTGCGGGGGCCCGGGCGAGCAGGGAGCGGCCACCTGTCCGTCGAATGCCTGCAATTCGGGGGGTGCGTGGGTGCCCAAGCGTTTTAGCCAGATCGACCCGCTCGAGATCGAGCGCGCCGCCCGTCGCGTGCCGGGGGTCGCGTTCGCCGAAGTGGGCGACGCGGCCGACGGCCGTCGCGGGCTGAGCATCGTCCTGTATCAGGACGCGCCCGGCGAGGAGACCGCCGGTCTGGTCGAGGTTGCCCTGCGCGAGATCGGCGTCGAGGTTCAAGCAGGCGATGTGCGCATCGCCGGCTACGCCGGACAGATGCCGGGCGCCGCGTCCGGGGTCAAGGTCATCGACCTCGGCAAGGGAACCTGGGCGACCGAGAGCGAGTCCGATGCCGTCACGCCGGTGTCGCTCGGGTCGCCGGGCACGGGCAGCCGCACCATCGGGCTGGTCTCGGTCACCGTCTCGCGCTCACGCGACCGATGCCGTGCGCGGGTCGAGGTCGACGCAGGCGACGGCGTGCACGTCGGCGACGCGTCCGGTCCCGCGACCGACATGCGCATGCGCCGCAGCGTCAGCGAGGCGGCGGCGAAGGCGGCCGCGACCGCGTTAGGGCTGGGCGCACCCGACGTCGAGCACGTCGCGCTGATCACGCTGGGCGACGTTGCATGCGCGATCGTGGTCATCGGCGCGCCGGGCGAGTCGCCCGAGCGCCGGGTCGGATCGTCGCTGGTGACCGGGGACGCGTGGCATTCGTTCGCGATGGCCGCGCTCCAGGCGGCCGCCGCGCTCGCGGACTAGCGATCGCCGTCCGGCTCGCCGCCCTCGCCGCTTCGGAACAGATCTTCGTCCGCACGGCGGACCAGCGAGCGCGCCGAGCCGTCACCGCGCACGTCGAGCCCGCGCACGATCGCGACGGGAACCCCGGCCGTCTTTCCCATCACGAGCTCGGCCGCGGCGGCGATCTCGTCGGCGACCGCAATCTGCGTCGAGTGCATCTCGACGCCGAACGAATCCTTCGCGCCGACGTAGTCACGGATCGGCTCGATCCCCGCCGCGCCGATCGCCACGTCGATCTGGCCGTGCCGCCATGCGCGGCCGAAGGTATCCGACACGATCACCGCGACGTCGGCGCCGGTCGCCTCGCGCAGCCCCGCGCGGATGCGCGCGGCGCTCGCGTCCGGGTCCGGCGGCAGCAGCGCCAGGAACCCCGGCTCCACGTTCGACGCGTCCACGCCGGAGTTGGCGCACACGAACCCGTGCGCGGTCTCGGTGATCAGCACCGGGCCTCGGCGCGCCACGATTCGCACCGCCTCGCGCTCGGCCCATCGGGCCCGTTCGCCTTCGGGATCCGACGGATCGATCGCCACGAGCCGGCCTTCGGCCTTCGACACGACCTTCTGCGTCACGACCACCACGTCGCCGTCGCGCAGCGTCGCGCGCGACGCGATCATCGCCGCGATGTCGTCGCCCTCGGCGATCTCGGGCATGCCGTCGACGGCGAGGATCTCGACGCTCACCGAATCCTCTCCGCGAGCGCGAGCGTGGTCTTGGCCAACGCCGCGGCGTCCTCGACGGTGCGCATCATCGTCTGCGCCACCTCGGCCACGCAGCCCCCGGCCTCCGCGACCCGCGGCGCCGCAGCGCCGTCCACCAGATCGATCACGAACCCGTCGATCAGATCCTCGTAGAGCGCCGCCACGGCCGTGCAGGAAACCTCGTGGCCGAGGCCGCTCATCAGCTTGTCCGCCATCCCGCGAACGACCGCGCCGCCGACGATGGGGGAGACCCCCACGACCGGTGCCGTGGTCGAGCGGAGCGCCTCGCGGATGCCGGGCACCGCGAGGATGGTGCCGATCGAAACGATCGGGTTCGACGGCGCGATCAGCACCGCGTCGGCGGCCTCGATCGCCTCGAGCACGCCCGGCGCCGGGCGCGCATCCGCCGCGCCGCTCAACGCGACCGCGGCGACCGGATCGGCGGCGCGGCGGCGGACCCAGTACTCCTGAAAATGCATCGCTTCGCCGCTCTTTGCCGTCACGATCGTGGCGACCGGGTCGTCGGTCATGGGCAGCAGCCGGGCGCGCACGCCGCGGGTCCCGGCCAGGCGGGCCGCGAACGCCGACGCGGTGCCGCCCTCGCGCAGGTGCGCGGCGCGGGCAAGGCAGGTGGCGAAGTCGGCGTCGCCGAGCGTGAACCAGGTGTCCACGCCAAGCGCGCGCAGGCCGTCGAGGACCCGGAACGTGTCCCCATCGATGCCCCAGCCGCGCTCGCCGTCCACGATCCCCGCGAGCGTGTAGGTCACGATGTCCAGATCCGGGCTCACGTGGGCTCCGTAGACGTGGATGTCGTCACCGGTGTTCGAAACGACCGTGACGGCCGCTTCGTCCACGACGCGGGCCAGCCCGCGCAGGAAGCGCGCCGCGCCGGCACCGCCGGCAAGGACCGTGATCATCTCGCCAGCCTAGCCGAGCATCCGCGGCTTCGGACTCGCCTGCCGAACGCATCGTCGCCCGACAATGCCGGACCGGACGGCCCGGGCCGATGGTAGGCTCCGCGCGACGTGACCGACGACATCGCGGTTCGCCGTGCATTGCGCCGGGCCGAGCAGGCACGCACGCTCTCGCCCGATGAATCCGCCGCGCTCCTGACCGCCCGCGGCGACGAGCTCGAGCGGCTGCTGGCCGTCGCGCGCCGCGTCCGGCACGCCGGCCGCGGCCCGGTCGTGTCGTTCTCCCGCAAGGTCTTCATTCCGCTGACGCGTCTGTGCCGCGACCGGTGCGGCTACTGCACATTCGCCACGACGCCGGACCGCACGCCCGCGTTCCTGACGCCCGACGAGGCGGTCGCCGTCGCGAAGGCCGGCGCACGGGCGGGGTGCAAGGAGGCGCTGTTCACCCTGGGGGACCGTCCCGAGTCCCGCTGGCCCGAGGCGCGCGCCTGGCTCGCCGAGCGCGGCTACGCCTCAACGCTCGACTACGTGCGCGCGGTCACGATCCGCGTCATCGAAGAGACCGGCCTGCTGCCGCATCTGAACCCGGGCGTAATGAGCTACGAGGAGATGGCCCGCCTCAAGCCGGTGAGCGCCAGCATGGGGTTGATGCTCGAGACCGCCAGCGAGCGCCTCTTCAACACGCCGGGTCAGGCCCACTTCGGATCGCCCGACAAGAAGCCGTCGGTACGCCTGCGTTGCATCGAGGACGCCGGTCGTCTGGCGATCCCGTTCACCACCGGCATTTTGATCGGCATCGGCGAGACGCTCGCCGAGCGCGTGGAGGCGCTGCTCAAGATCCGCGCGCTGCACGCGCGGTACGGCCACGTGCAGGAAGTGATCGTGCAGAACTTCCGCGCGAAGCCCGAGACCGCGATGGAGGGCGCTCCCGAGCCGGGTGAGGACGACTATCTGACCACGATCGCCGTTGCGCGGCTGCTGCTCGGTCCGCGCACCACCGTCCAGGCCCCGCCGAACCTGTCCGACGAGCGCTTCCCGCGACTGCTGGACGCCGGCATCGACGATTGGGGCGGCGTGTCGCCGGTGACGCCCGACCACGTCAATCCCGAGAAGCCGTGGCCGCACCTGGACGTGCTGCAGCGCGAGACGATGCGGCGCGGCCTGACGCTGCGCGAGCGGCTCACGATCTATCCCGGTTTCGCGCTCAAGCCCGACCCGTGGCTTTCCGGTCGGATGCAGGCGCCGGTCGCGGCGCTGCGCGCGCCCGACGGCTACGCGCTGCCGCGCTCACCCGCACCGCATGCCTGGCAGGATCCCGACGCACCCGACGCCACGCCGATGAGTGCCGGGATCGCAGCGATCGTGGCCGGCGACGACGCGACCGCGTTGCTGCACCGCGACCTTCGCGCCGACACCGACGAGGTGCACGGCAGCTGGGAGCTTCTCGAGGTGGACCTGTCGCGCGCCTGGGGATCGCGCGGCGCGACGCCCCGCAGCGAGGTTCGCGCCGCGCTCGCGCGCGCCGAATCCGGCGCCGAGCCGACCGACGCGGAAGCGGTCGCGCTGTTCACTGCGACCGGTGAGGACCTGGAGGCGTTGTGCGGCCTGGCCGACGCGATGCGCGCCGACGCCGTCGGCGACGAGATCACCTACGTGCGCAACCGCAACATCAACTTCACCAACATCTGCTACGTCGGCTGCCGCTTCTGCGCCTTCGCGCAGCGGCGCAACGACCCGGACGCCTACACCATCTCGCTCGAGGAGGTCGCGGATCGCGCGCAAGAAGCGTGGGACCAGGGCGCATCAGAGGTGTGCATCCAGGGCGGCATCCATCCGGACCTTCCCGGCGACCACTACTTCCGGATCGTGCGTGCGATCAAGGCGCGCGTTCCCGGGATCCACGTGCACGCGTTCAGCCCGATGGAGGTCCTCAACGGCGCATCGCGGCTGGGCATCTCGTTTCGTGAATGGCTCCAGGAGGCGAAGGCGGCCGGGCTCGGAACGATCCCCGGAACGGCCGCCGAGATCCTCGACGACGAGGTGCGCTGGGCGCTGACGAAAGGCAAGCTTCCGGCCGATACATGGGAAACCATCGTGCGCACCGCGCACGGCCTCGGGATCCGCTCGTCGAGCACGATCATGTACGGGCACGTGGACGCGCCGCCGCACTGGGTCGGCCATATCCGCCGCCTGCGCGGCATCCAGCGCGACACCGGCGGGTTCACCGAGTTCGTCCCGCTGCCCTTCGTGCATCAGAACGCGCCGATCTATCTCGCCGGCAAAGCCCGCCCGGGGCCCACGCACGACGACAACCGCCGTATGCACGCGGTCGCGCGCATCATGCTTCGCGGCGCGATCGACAACGTTCAGGTTTCGTGGGTCAAGCTCGGGCTCGACGGCTCCCGCCGGATGCTGCAGGGCGGCGCCAACGACTTCGGGGGCACGCTGATGGAAGAGACGATCTCGCGGATGGCCGGCGCGAGCCACGGCGTTCGCATGGAGGTCGAGCAGTTCCACGAAGCGATCCGATCGATCGGGCGCGTGCCGGCCGAGCGCACCACCACCTACGAACGCGTCGCGACTCGCGCCGGCTGAGCCGCTACTTCCACTCGTGCAGGGTCGACTCGACCTTGTTCGATTCGTCGGTGTCGAACTCGAACAGGACCGCGACGCCGTTCAAGCGCGCGAGCTTGTCGCTCGTGGTCTTGACGTAGATGGCACCGCGCCATGCGACCGCGCCCGGTCCGCCTTTCGGCGTTCCGACTCCGTCGCCGGACCAGGTCAAGAGCTCGCCCTCCTCGGTCATCATCACGCCATGGCCCCGTCCGAAGAGCGTGCCGTCCGGGCGGGCGACCGACTCGAAGGTTCCCATGTCGGTCACATGCACGCCCAGGATGGTTCCGTTCGCGCGGTACGACGCCTCGATCCGAGGCTGTCCCTCCACCGGCTCCAGCACCCGCAGGCCGGTTACCTCACCGATCGTGTCTCCGATGCGCTCTCCGAGCATTGCCTTCACCCTTTCGGCGCGGCCGGCCGGATCCGGCGAAGTCCGGACCGGGGCAGGGCCGCCCCCGGAGTGATGCTAGAGACCGCCTGCCCCGGGCCGGAATAGGTAGCTGGAGGCATTTCCGCCCCGGCGCATGACGTCCCGGAGCGGGCCACATCGGGGCGGTGACGGGGGCCCGGACGGAATCGGCGGCTCGCCGAAAAGGTGCTGGCCCGAAGAACGGACCGGAGACGAAAGGGGCCGAGAAGGCGAGCCAAAAAGAAACAGGGAGGGGTGGGGCCCCTCCCTGCGGGGGATGCGCTCGAGGGGGGATGCCCTCGATGATGAAATCCTACCTCGCGCGCGGCCGGATCCCCCCAGGCTCCGGGCGATTTTTCCGGGCCACGAGCGATCCGTGGGCAGGACGCGGCGCGATGCGGCGGCGCCTGCCCCCC
>DATLFO010000097.1:0-7104 GCA_035541035.1 Actinomycetota bacterium | reverse complement strand
AGCGACAGCCGCGTGAAGCCCTCGAGCGCGACGGCGCTCTCGACGAGAACCGCGGCAACCGCGTCGCGATCCTGCGGACGGGAGATCGGCGCGAGATAATCGGTGATCGAGGGATCGCCGACGAAGTGCACGGACCCGTCGGGCTCCATCGACAGCGGGGCGATGCCGGCCAGCCGGTCGCCGTCCCGAATCTCGAGCAGCGCCAGCGCGCGCAGCGCGCCGAACTCCTCCCACCACACATGCGCGTACTCGGGCGTCTGGAAGATGCTCGCGGAGGGGTCGGCGGCCAGAAGCTCGTGCCACGAAGGGCCGAGCGAATCGATCTCGCCGAGCTCGAGGTGAACGGTCACCGGCATGGAGGCCGCAGCGTATCGCAGCCCGCGAGCAAGCGTCCCCCGGCTGCGAGTCATGTCCTTCGTCAACGCGAAGAGCCCGGCGATTATGCCGGGCTCTTGCGAATTGATCGAGGGCTAGACCAGCTGCTCGGCGGTCTGCGCGACGCCGTTGGTCGTCTCGGCCGCGGCGACGGTGGTCGTCTTCGACGAGCCGTTGGCCGAGGACTTCGGCTTCGACGTGCGCTTCTTGGCCGTCGTCGCCTTCTTCTTGGCGGCCGGCTTGCCGTTGCGCGCGAGAAGCTTCTCACCGCGCGTGGCGAACTCGTCGAAACGCTTCGTCGCGCCCTTGGCCGTCTCGGTGGCGAAGCCACGAACCGTCTTCGTCGCCTTGCCGGCGACGTCGGCGGCCACCTTCGGGAGCTGGCCGGCCTGCTTGGGGAGCGAGCCGGCAGTTTTGACGATCCCGGCGGCGACGCCGGGCAGCTCGGCGGCACGCTTCGTCGCCTTCTTCGTCAGCCCGGCAGCCTTGCCGGGCAGGGACGCGGCGGTCGACGGAAGCGAGGACGTCTTCTTGGTGAGGTCCTTGGTGCTTTCGGTCAGCTTGCCGGACACCTCGGCCGCGCGCTTGGGGAGTTTCTTCGCGCGGTCGAGCGCTTCACCGGCGGCGCCGGCGGCGGCATACACGGTTTTGCGGGCGATGCTCATGCGTCCCTCCTTCGGAGGCGGTTTTTGCGGCGGGGGAACGAAGGGGAGCCGGGTGAGGGCTTTGGAGCACGTCCAAATCTCCGCCCCCCCGCCGTGGCTATGTGGTCTTTCTCCGCGTGGTCTTCTTCGCTGCGGGCTTCTTCGCCGCGGGCTTCTTCTTGGCCGGCGCGGCCTTCTTCGCCGTCGCGCGGGCCTTGCCGGCAGGGCGAGACTTCGTGGCCGTCGCGCTCTTCCGCGCCTTGGGCTGCGAGGCGTCGCGGGTCCGCGGCGTGGGCGGCGCCGGCGCTTTGAACGACTGGTAGAGCTCGATCAAGATCTGCTTCTGCTTCTCGGACACGGTCGAGTCGCGCCGGATCATGCCCACGACGTCGGCGTCCTCAGGACGCTCGTCGAGGATGCCGGCTTTGATGTAGAGCGTCTCCGCCGAGATCGACAGCGCCTTCGCGATTGCTTGCAGGATGTCGGCGCTCGGCCGGCGAAGGCCGCGCTCGATCTGCGAAAGGTACGGGTTCGAGACGCCGGCGAGCGAAGAAAGCTTGCGGAGCGACAGCGACGCCGTGCGCCGCTGGTCGCGGATGAACTTGCCGAGCTGCTGAACCTTCATCCATGCCACGCTATCGCAGGTGTATAACGTTTGCAAGCGGCCTGCATAGCGGCTGCAAGCGGATGAGATCAGCCGGAAAACCGCTGGATCTGCACGGTCCCGCGAGCTTCGCCGCCCCCCAGGACGGGGGGTGCTGCGTACTCGGCCAGGGCGGCCGGGAGCGGCTCGCCGAGAAGCCCGGTGCGCACCAGGACGGCGACCGTGGCGGGGGCGACGGCCCGCGCGGAGCCGTCGCGGGCCTTGACGGCTCCGGCCAAGCCCGCGGCGGGCGAGGCGAAGCACATCAGCCCCTCGGCGCCCCCCTTGAGCACGAGATCGCCGCCGGTGGCCTGCATGACGGCGGTGTCGACGCGGCCCGTCCCCGCGACGAGGAACGGATGCGCGCGCATCGAACGATGCACGTGGGGGTCGCCCGCGATTCCGCGACCGAAGGCCGCCGCGATCGCACGGAGGCGGCCGGCGGGCGTCGGGGCTCCGCATCCGTCCACGCCCGTCGAGGCCGCTTCGCCGGTCAGCTCGCTCGCGCGCGCCACGATCGCGCGTTGCAGCGGATGCGCGGGATCGAGATAGGTGTCGAGCGGCCAGTCGCGCGCCACGCACGTCGCGAGGAACGCTGCGTGCTTGCCGCTGCAATCGCGCAGGATCCGCGCGGGCGCGCCGGCATGCGCGGCGACCAAGGGCGACAGCGGCAGCGCGGGCGGACAGCGAAGGGCGTCCTGGCTCAGGCCGGCGGAATCGAAGATCGAGCGCACGGCCGCCAGATGCGCCTCCTCGGCGTTATGCGAGGCGCACGCGATCGCGATCTGCTCATCGCCGTCCGGCCGCCATCCTTGCGCGATGCACACGCTCGCTTGAATGGGCTTGAGCGCGGATCGCCAGTACAAGGTGTGCTCGGGCTCGCCGGCCGCGAAGACGACACGCTCGTGGGCGTCGACGACGACCGCGTCGAGGATATGAACGCTTTCCACGACGTCGTCCCGGACGACGCCGGCGAGGATCGGATCGGTCGAGCCGCCCACGGCGGCGTCATGCTAGCCGGAGGCCGCGGCCCAATCCATGTCGAGGAAGGCGCGCACGCAATCGGGATCGAACTGCGTTCCAGCGCCGGCACGCACCTCGTCGAGCGCGTGCTCAAGGGTGAGCGCCTTCCGGTACGGGCGGTCGGAGGTCATGGCGTCGAAGGAGTCGGCGATGGAGAAGATGCGCGCGGCGAGCGGGATCTCCTCACCTTTTCGTCCTCGCGGGTAGCCGCCGCCGTCCCACCGCTCGTGATGACCTTCGATGACGTCGGCAGCGGCCCGAAGCGCGCGCACGGGCTCGACGATGCGAGAGCCGATCATCGGGTGCGTCTTCATCACCTCGAACTCTTCGCCGGTCAGCGGCCCCGGCTTTCCGAGGATGCGCTCGGGAATGCCGACCTTGCCGATGTCGTGAAGCAGGAAGCCGTGCTGCACGGCCGGGTCGCCCGCGAGCGCAGGGTCGATCCGCCGGGCGAGCGCCTTCGCGTACTTGAACGACCGCTCGAGGTGCGAGTGGACGTGCGGATCCTTCGCCTCGATCACGAACGCGAGCATGCGAACGGTGGCGCCGTAGCTCTCCTCGAGCTCTTCCAGTGTCGCCTCGAGCCGTTCGGTCTTGTCGCGCTCACGGCTGTACAGGGTGCTCAGGTCGTGCGCGAGCGAGAGCATCTGCTCCCGCAGGAACCACTCCTTCTCCGGGGCTTCGGACATCTCGTCGGCCCGCTGCGCGCTAGCGAACGACACGCGCCACCGCCTCGTGCACGGCTCCGAGCAGGTCCAGCGCGGAGAACGGCTTGGTGAGATACAGGTCGGCTCCGCTGTCCATACCCTCGTCGCGAGATGTTTGAGTGTCGAGAGCGGTGAGCATCACCACAACCGTGCCCTGCAGCTCGGGCAGAGCGCGGATGCGCCGGCAGACCTCGAAGCCGTTCATGCCGGGCATCATCACGTCGAGCACGACGACGTGGGGACGATGCAGCTGCGCCGCGTCGAGCGCTTCCGTACCGCTTCGAGCTACGAGCAGCTCGCACGTGGCGTCGGACAAGACGGCCGACACGACCTCCCGAATCACGGGATCGTCATCGACTACGAGGACTCGGGCGGGATCGGCCGCGCGCATGAACCCTTTATCCTGGGGATTGGGTGGCCGCGTCTATAGGCACAACGAGTCAGATGCGATGGCCCGTTGCGTCGATTAGGACGACAGAGCGTCCGCCGGGTCGGCTTCGCCGGACTTGTACCGGCGAGCGATCTCCGCATTGATCGCATCCAGGACCCGCTGGACCTGCCGCCGAGACTGGGACGCCTCGCGCTCGGCGTCGGAGAGCAAGCCGAGCGTCTCCTCGATCTCATCCGGGGACATCGACCCGACGTTGGCGAGCGTGTCGTCGGAGATGAGCTTCTCGATCCGCCGCTTGGGATGATCGACCCCCGGTCGCGGATCGGGACCGGGGAACCCGCCACGGTCTTCGGGACGCTCGTCGCCGGCGAGGATCTTGGCCAGCTCGTCGATCAGTGAGCCTTCCTTGCCGTCGGCGCGGCGCGCGAGCTCGGCCCGGAGCAGGTCCATGCGGCCGTGGAGCATGCGGCGCTCGAACGACAGAACCGACTCTTCCTCCCGGCAGTCGTTGCGCATCGACCTGACCTCGGGCATCGGTCGGTCGGCGAGCCCCTCGAGGTAGGTCTCCGAAAGAATCCGGTCGATTCGGCGCTTCCCGGTCATATCCCTGTCTTCCTCGGCCTTTCCCGGCCGCCACTGTAGCAGCCGCTCGCTGGCTTCGGGCTTGCTCGCGGCCTTCACCGGGGGCGTGCGGGTGCCGACAAACAAACGGGGATCCATGAGACGGAAAGCGACGCGCATCGAAGAGATCATCGCCGCAGCCGCGCGCTCGGATGGCCGCGTCTACGTCCGGGTGGGCAACGGCACTCCGGTCGCCGAGCTGTGGCTGCACGGGCCGAACCTGATCGCGGCCTCCGCCGAAGGCGGCGAGCGGCGCCTCGGAGCCCGCCTGCTCAGCACCGGCCATCTCGCGTCGGCCGAGCTCGAGCGATCGCGCACCGCGGCCGCCAAGTGTGGAGCGTCGCTGGCCGTGGCGCTGGCCGAGCGGGTCCGGCGCGACGTGCTGACCGCCCTCGCCGGCGACGAGGCGCGCTACGCGCTCGCCGCCGCGCTCGCCGCGCCCCAAGAGGAGGTCTCCTCCGAGGAGGACCGCTCCCCCGAAGGGCTCTTCCCGCTTTTGATGGACGCCGCCGATCTGCTCAACCGAACACACGAGTTTCTTGCCGCGGTCCGGGAGGCACAGGCGCAGATCCCACCGGCCTCGATCCCGGTCGCGACCGAGGCTCCGTCGCCGGATATGGCGCTCGGGCCAGAGGAATGGGCGCTGCTGTCGCGCGCCGACGGAACCGTCACCGTGGCGATGCTGGCCGACGAGTGCGGCTTCCCGCAGCCGGAGGCATCGCTGATCGTGACGCGGCTCGCCTCGATGAACCTTCTCCGGGTCGAAGAGGGATTCCCCGACTCTTCGGAGCTTCTCGCCGAGCTGGAAGCCGCCGAGGATCTTGCCGCGATCAGCGCCGCATTCGAGCATGTCGCCGCGTTTCCCGAGCCCGATCCCGAGTTCGAAGCCGAGGCGCCCGAGCCCGGCTTCCCCGAGGCATCGTCACCGGAGCCGGAAGCCGTGGTGGTTCAGATGCCGGCCCCGCGCGGGAGCGGCAACGGCGTAGCGGCCACGCTGCCGGGGGACCCGCCGGCCTCACCGCACGGCCTGCCGGCGGGGAACGGCGACCGGACCGTGGACACCCAGGCCCTGCTCCGGGAGCTCGCGTCGATCGCGCGCACGCCCGAGGAGAAGCGCTAGCCGGGGATCTCGCCCTTGGCGCGGTCCCGCAGGTCCTTCTTCATGATCTTGCCGACCGGGTTCTTCGGCAACGAGTCGATGAAGCGCACGTACTTGGGGGTCTTGTACTTGGCGAGGTTCTCGCGGCACAGGCTCATGACCTCGTCCTCGGTCAACGACTCGCCCGGCCGAAGCACGACGTAGGCCACGACCTCCTCACCCATCGACGGGTCCGGGACGCCGACCACCGCGCACTCCTGCACCTTGGGGTTTCCGTAGATGATCTCCTCGATGTCGCGCGGGTAGATGTTGAAGCCGCCGCGGATGATCAGGTCCTTCTTGCGCTCGGTGATGTAGAGGTAGCCGTCCTCGTCGAGATGCCCCATGTCGCCGGTGTGGAACCAGCCGCCGCGCATCACCTCGGCCGTCGCGTCGGGAAGCTTGTAGTAGCCCTTCATCACGTTCGGTCCCTTGACGCACACCTCGCCGGTCTCACCGGCCGGGACGGGCCGGTCGTCGTCGTCGAGGATCGCGACCTCGACGTTGGGAACGGGCTTGCCGCACGATCCCGGCCGGGACGGCTCTTCGATGCGCATGACGCTCACGGTCGGGCTGGTCTCGGTCAGGCCATAGCCTTCGAGTACCCGCGCGCCGGTGCGCTTTTCGAACTCGGCCGCGACCTCGACCGGAAGCGGCGCGGCGCCGCACACGACCCAGCGCATGCTCGACCAGTCCACGTCGTCGAACTGCGGGTGCGACAGCATGTAGGTGAGCATCGTCGGGACGACACCGCTGGAGTTCGCGCGATGCGTGTTGACCGCCTCGAAGAACGCTTCGGCGGTGAACCATCGCAGCAGGATGCCTTTGACCTTGAACAAGCTGCCGGTGATCGAAGACGCGAGCCCGAACAGGTGCGCCTGCGGCAAGCCCTGGACCGACACGTCTCCGTCGCGCAGATCCACGGCCTTGGCCGAGTTCTCGGCGTTGAACAGCAGGTTGCCGTGCGTGAGCATCACGCCCTTCGGATGGCCGGTCGTGCCGGAGGTGTACATGATCACGGCGAGGTCGTCAGCGCCGCGCTCGACAACCGGATGCGGCTCGGCCGGGCTCTCCACCATCTGCGCGTACGACAGGCAGCCCTCCGGCGTGGTGTCACCGACCACGATCGTGCGGGGTGGGTTCGCAATACCCTCGCACGCGGCCGCCACGTTCGGCCGGAACTCGGGGCTGGTGATGATGATCGTCGCCTCGCTGTCTTCGATGATGTGACGGATCTCGGGCACCGCGAGCAAGAAGACCATGGGCATGACGATCGCGCCCATGCGAAGCAGCGCGCCGTAGGCGATGCCGACCTCGGGCAGGTTCGGCAGCATCACACCGACCCGGTCGCCTTCCTTGACCCCCGCATCCTTGAGCGCGGTCGCGAAGCGCGCGGCTTTCTCCAGCATCTCGACGTTGGTGAACTCGCGGCCTTCGAACCACAGTTGCGTGTAGGTCCCGAACTTCTCGACGTTGCGCTCGGCAAGGCTGGCGACGTTCATTCGCAGGCTCCCTCGATCCCGGTTCGGTTCGGTTCGGTTCGGTTCGGTTCGGTTCGGTTC
>DATLFO010000096.1:0-8854 GCA_035541035.1 Actinomycetota bacterium | reverse complement strand
TTCCATGGCCGGCTGGTTCGCGTCCCAGTACGACGACCTCCGCCGGTTCGGGTTCGTCTTGTCGGGTGACTGGAGCATCGCCGACGATCTGGTCCAAGAGGCGTTCGTCCGGATCTGCAGCCGGCCCCGCCGAGTCGAACGGGAAGGCTTTCCCGCCTATGCGCGGCGGACCATGGTCAACCTATGGCGAACCGCGCTGGTCCGGATTCGGCTGGAGCGCCGGCACGCGACGGACGGGGACCGGCTGACCGCGCCGGATTCGGGCTCCGTGGCCGGAAACGATCAGGTGTGGCAGGCGGTCATGGCGTTGTCGCCGCAACAGCGCGCCGTCGTCGCGCTTCGCTACTACGAAGACATGTCCGAAGCCGACATCGCCGCCGTGCTGGGCGTGTCGCTCGGAGCCGTGAAGAAACAGCTCAATCGCGCGAAGGAAAAGATGCGCGCGACTCTCGGAGAGGGTGAGCGCCATGGATCTTGATCGCGAGTTGAGAGAGACGATGCAGCGCCGGCTGGCGGATCCGCCGCCGGGAGAAAAGACGTGGGGGGAGATCGCAATGAAAGCACAGAGCCGGTACGTCAGGACCACCGTTGTCGGAACTGTCGCTGCGGTTGCCGTCCTTGCGCTGGTCATCGCTGTGGGTGCGCCGATGCTTCGCGGGGATTTGGCCGAAGTCGTCGCGCCTCCCACACCCGCGAAGGTCGTGCAGACCGTCGATTTGGGTGAGCAGAACGCCGACGGGGACATCGTGTGGGATGGATCGAACTTCGTCGTCGGAATCGGCGGGGGACGTTCGGCGCTGGCCGGCGCGCTGATCGACCCGGACGCCTCGATCCCGCGCAAGATCGACGGGCTGTCCGTTCATGCCGAGGCAGTCGTGGCCGATTCCGCGGGAGGACGCTCGTACTTCTTCGGCTTCGCAGGCATCAAGGTCGTCGAGGCCGGCACGATCGTCGCCACGTTCCCCGGGTACTATGCCTCTCCGGCCTTTGATTCGTCTACCGGCCGGCTGTATGCGTTGGAAACGATGACCGGGGTCGGTCAGTCGTCGAGCGCCCGTCTGGTTTTGATCAACACGCAGACGGGCACGGTCGAACGCCGGTCCGAGCCGGTCGAAGAGCAGGGCATCTTCACGCTAGTGGCATCGGGTGGCAAGTTGGTACTGGCGGACCGCGGGCCGCGCCCGTTCCGTGTCTTCGACGGCCAGACCCTCGAGGAGACCGGCTTCGCTCCCACGAATGGTGGCCCGGAGGGAGGCCCGCTGGACCTGGCCGTCTCGCCGTCCGGGAATCGCGCTGTGGTTCTGATCGATGAAGAGACCCCGGTGCTTCGTCTGTACGACGTGGCCAAGCCGGTCGCCGCGACGGACATCACCTTGGGTGTGGCAGACGCCACCGGCCTTGCCTATGACGCCAAGGGCGAGCGCTTGTTTACCGTCTCCGGCGAAAACCTGCTGGTGATCGATGCCGCCAGCGGCAAGGTGACTCAGACGCTGCCGCTGTTCCGAGGCACCATCGTCGGTGCCTCGCTGGCCTACGACGGCGTGAACAACCGACTCGGTGTTCTGGCCAAGGACGCCGGCAGGGTGTTGATCGTCAAGATCTAAGGCGCTACGACGCAAAGGCCGGGGGCTCATCCCCCGGCCTTTGCCTTTTCCTCTTCGACGAGCACGCGGCGCAGGACCTTGCCGATCATCGTCTTGGGAAGCTCGGCGCGGAACTCGAAGGCCTTGGGGACCTTGTAGGCGGTAAGCCGCTCGCGGCAGAACGCCTCGATCTCGTCCTCGGTGGCGGTCTCGCCGGGCTTCAGGACGATGTAGGCCTTGACCATCTCGCCGGACTTCTTGCTGGGAATGCCGGCGACGGCGGCCTCCTGGATCTTCGGATGCTGGAACAGGACCTCTTCGACGTCGCGCGGATAGACGTTGAAACCGCCGACGATGATCATCTCCTTCTTGCGGTCCACGATCTTGAAGTAGCCCTCGTCGTCCACCTCGGCGATGTCGCCGGTGTGCAGCCAGCCGCCGCGGATCGTCTCGGCGGTCTCTTCGGGCCGGTTCCAGTAGCCCTGCATCACCTGCGGCCCCTTGATGCACAGCTCGCCCGGACCGGGCGCCTCGATCTCCTTCGTGGGGTCGTTGACGTCCACGAGCTTGCACCGGGTATCGGGCATGGGCAGGCCGATCGTGCCGATCTTGCGCTTGCCCTCGATCGGGTTCGCGTGCGTGGACGGCGAGGTTTCCGACAGGCCGTAGCCTTCGACGATCTTGCCGCCGGTGACGCGCTCCCACTCCTCCTGCACGTCGATCGGCAGCGGTGCCGCGCCCGACACGCACGCGCGGATCGACTTCATGTCGTACTTGCCGATCTCGGGATGCGCGAGCAGGTTGATGTAGAGCGTGGGAACGCCCGGGAACAGCGTCGGCTTCGTGCGGTCGATCGTCTTGAGCAGCCCATCCAGATCACGCGGGTTCGGCACGAGGACCAGCATGCCGGCGAGCAGGATGCCCACGTTCATGCAGACCGTCTGTCCGTAGGAGTGGAAGATGGGCAGGGCGCACACGATGACTTCCCTGCCGGGCTGCGTGCCGGGCAGCCACGCTTTGAGCATGTGCGCGTTTGCGACGAGGTTGTAGTGCGTGAGCATCACGCCCTTGGACAGCCCCGTGGTGCCGCCGGTGTACTGCAGCAGCGCCAGGTCTTCCTTCGGGTTGATGTTGGCCTGCGCGATGTTGGGGCTTCCGTTCTTGACCAGGTCCCGGAACTGCTTGACCGGCTCGCTCGCGGGAACCGGCTTCGAAAGCTCCTTGCCCTTGAGCAGCCGGCCGAGCTTGGCCTTGAGGCCCTGCAGCCCGTCGAAGACGTCGGTGACGACGACCTCGCGCAGCTTCGGCAGCTCAGGGCGGAGCGCCTTGACCTTGTCGTAGAACAGGTCGAGCGTGACCAGCACCTCGACGCCTGCGTCGTCGAGCTGGTGCGCGAGCTCGCGCTCGGTGTACATCGGGTTGTTCTCGACCACGATCGCACCCAGGCGCATCGCGGCGTAGTAGGCGATGACGTTCTGCGGCACGTTCGGCAGGATCAGCCCGACACGCGTGCCCTTCGACACGCCGAGGGATGCCAAGGCCGACGCGAACCGGTCCACGGTCTGCTTGAGCTGTGAGTACGTCGTGCGCGCGCCCTGGAAGTCCATCGCGGGCGCGCTCGGATAGCGCGAGGCGGCTTCGTCGAGCATCGCGGTGACGGGCACCAGCGGGTACTCGATCGAGTGGGGAATCCCCGGGGGATAGTTCTTGAGCCAGATCGCTTCCATTCGATCTCTCCTGTCCGCCGACGCCACCGTGGGCAATCTATCGCGCCGGGGCGTTCCCCGGCCATGCGTACGCGCGCAGGTCGGGCCGCTCGTAGACGTGCGAGTGCGCGGCGGCCCATCCGCTGCCGAGCACCGGCCGTGTGGCCTTGGCTCGCACCGCCTCGACCACCTCGCGCGCGTCACGCGCGCCGTCGGCGAGCGTGAGGCAGCGGCCCGCGGCGTCCGCGCGATGCGCGTCCGATCCGCCGGTCGTGCCGGCCCCGAGCCGATCGGCGAGCGTCTCCGCGATGCCCACGCCGTCGAGCTGCCAGAGCCGCTCGCCGTTGAGGATCTCGACGGCATGCACGTGCTCGGCTCCCTTCGACGGATCGGGCGCCACCATCGCGCCCGCGATCCGCCATCCCGCCGGATGCGCCCACACCAGCGCGAACGGCTCGCGCGTTCCGCCGGGAACGGGCAGCGCCGACCGCTCCGGCAGATCCCGCAGCCAGACGACGTCGGGGGACAGGACCAGAACATGTCCGAGCGGGGTGTTGAGCTCCCGGCCCGGCACCAGCCCGATGCCGCGCTCGGCGAGCGCCGCCGCCGCCGCGGCGTAGTCGCAGCCCGGACCGTGATCAGTCAGGGCGATCGCGTCCACGCCGAGCGGCTCGACCGCCCGGGCGATGGCCGCGACGTCGTCACGGGCATCGCGCGAGGCCGGCGAGGCGTGAATGTGGAGGTCGATGAGCATGGATTCGGGCCGGGTGGAAAGGACATCGGGACCAATAGGGCGAAGTGTTGCGATACGGTACCGCTTCCAGAGAGACGACGATTATGAGACGGCCCGCATTCATCGTGCTTGCAGTGGCGTTCGCGTTCGCCAACGCGTCCGTTACGAGCACTGCGTCGACCGAATCGCCGGATGCGCTCACGAGCCGGATCACGCACGATCTGCCCGGCCTGCGAGCCCACGGGATCGCCATGATCGCGCCGGAGGCGGATGGCGCGGTGGTGTTGCATGTGACCGGTGACGTGAATACGGCGCGGCGCGATCTGACCGCTCGCTACGGCGAAAGGGTCCGCGTGGTCCCGGGACAGGCGTTCCGGCCGCTGGCCGGTCCGCCCTGCCTCGCGCAGCGAACCCACTGCGGGCCGGTCATGCGCGGCGGGCTCGAACTGATCGGCGATACGCTCGTGACGTGCACCAGCGGAGTCGAGGCGCGGCTGAACCGCAACGGCGAGATCGGCGTGATCACGGCCGGACACTGCTTCCGTAACGGCCAGGTCGTCACGCACGGCGGCATGCTGCTGGGCCCGGCGGGGCCGTCGACGTTCTCGGGTGGGGTCGATGGTGCCTTCGTGACTCACTCGCTCGGCGCGCCGACCTTCCTTCCTTCGAACTGGGTCTACTACTCGGGTTCCGACCGCGAGCACGCCATCACCGCGGTGCAGTCCATGGCGGCCGAGAAGGTCGGCCAGTCCGTGTGCCGCACGGGCCGCACCACCAGTCTTCAATGCGGAACCATCACGTCGGTCAACGCGACGATCGTCATCGGTGCCGTTACGCTGACCAATCAGCGGGTCGTGAACGTGTGCGCGCTGCCGGGCGACAGCGGCGGGCCGTTCCTGAGCGGCGGAACGTTCCGCGGGATCGTCTCCGCCGGCAACTACGTCGGCAGCGGCTCCTCGGCGAGCTGTCACGGCACGCCGTTCACCACCTACAGCCCGGCCGAGCGCATTCAGTCGGTCCTCGGCGTGACGGTGCTCACTTCTTCGCCGCTTTTCTAGCCAAAGGCTCGATTGCCGCAGTATCGTCGCCCGGACAGGGAGGCCGGCGATGGAACAATGGGTCGAAGCGCTCCGCGAGCACGCGGCGAGCGCGCTGCGTCCGACGGAGGGAACCCTCACGGTCGACGGGCCCGACGGGGCCATCGAGATCGTGACCGACACCTGGGGCGTGCCACACGTGTACGCGTCCTCGCGCGACGATGCCCTGTTTGCTCAAGGATGGCTGCACGCGGCCGAGCGGCTCTGGCAGATCGAGTTCACGGTCCGCGCCGCGACCGGGCGCCTCGCCGAGATCGTCTCCATCGCCGGGCTCTCGCTCGACAAGTTCTTCCGGACGCTCGGCATCGGCCGTCTCGCCCGCGAGTGGGCCCGCTCTGCCGACGAGGTCACGCGCGAGATCGCCGCGTCCTACCACGCCGGCTTCGTCGCGGCCGCCACCGCGCTGCCGCGCCCGGTCGAATTCGAGTTCCTCGACCTCGACCCGACGATTCCCGAATCGCTCGAGGACACCATCGCTTCCTCATTCGCGTTCGTCGGCCTGATGGGCTTCACGCTGTCCACCAACTGGCCGTTCGAGCTTCTCCGAGCCGAGCTTGCGCGGCATCTGGGCATCGAACGCGCGCGCGAGCTCACGCCGTTCGTCGGCGCCGAATCGCCGGTCGCGGTGCCTTCGTCCCCGTCGTTTCCCGGCACCGCGCAGGCGCTGCGGGCGATCGCGCACGATGCGGGCGGAGTGCACGGCATCGGCTCGAACAACTGGGTCGTGGCCGGATCCAAGACCAACACCGGCACGCCGATCCTGTGCAACGACCCGCACCTGCTGGTACAGATGCCCGCGATCTGGATGGAGATGCACCTGGACGCGCCCGGTTTGCGCGTGGCGGGCCTGACGCTGCCGGGCATCCCCGGGATCGTCATCGGCCACAACGAGCGCATCGCGTGGGGATTCACCAACACCGGCGCCGACGTCGAAGACCTGTATCTGGAGCGGCTCGACGAGACCCGCACGCGCTACGAATACGACGGAAGATGGCGTGACCTTGCCACCATCGAGGAGAAGATCTTCGTCCGTGGTGAGGCCGATCCGCTTCTCCATGTGGTGCACGAGACCCATCACGGGCCGCTGCTGACCGGATGGATCGCCGCCGGCTCACAGCCGGTCGTGCTCGAGGACCGCATCCGCGATCCGCTCGCGCTGCGCTGGATCCTGCGCGAGACGCCGCCGTCGATGGCCGGGTTGATCGGAATGAACACGGCCTCGAACTGGGCCGAGTTCCGTGCCGCCGCAGCCTTGTGGCCCACCGCCGGGCAGAACATGGTCTACGCCGACGTGGACGGCAACATCGGCTATCAGTTCACCGGCACGATTCCGATTCGCGGCAAGGGCGCCGGCTCCGCGCCGCTGCCGGGCTGGGATCCGGCCTACGAATGGACCGGGACGATCCCGTTCGACGATCTTCCCTCCAGCTTCAATCCCGAGCGTGGCTTCATCGCAACGGCCAATCACCGGATGGTGGACCTCGACTACCCGCACTACCTCACCAACGACTGGGAGCTCGGCCATCGCATCCGCCGCATCACCGCGCTGCTGACCGAACGCGAGACGCTCGGCATCGACGATATGAAACGCATCCAGGCCGACACCTTTAGCGGCGTCGCCGCCGATCTGGTACCGCTCTTCCTGTGTGCCGATGTCTCCGGCGATCGCGAGGCCGAGGCCCTTGCATCGGTGCAGGCATGGGATCTGCGGCTCGAACGCGAGTCCGTCGGCGGCGCGATCTTCAATGCCTGGTTCGCGCGTGTCGCCGAGCTGCTGCTGGCGGACAAGCTGGGCGCCGAGCTATGGAACGAGTTCTACCCTCGCAAGGGATGGACGACGAACTGGATCTACGAGTCGGTGCGCGACATCATCCAGAACCCGCAGGCGTTCTGGGTCGGCGGCGGCGGCGACAACCTCGCGGCCCGCGACGCGCTGCTCGGCCGCGCGCTGTCGTCGGCGGTCGCCGATCTGACCGGGCGGCTGGGTGAGGACATGAGCGGCTGGCGCTGGGGCCGGCTGCATCAGGTTCACTTCGCTCACGTGCTCGCCGTGCCGATCCCGTCGCTGCACGGCCTGCTGTCGGCCGGGCCGTTCGAGGCCGCGGGGGGAGACGACACGATCAATCGTGGCGTCATCTTCCCCGGCGAAGGGTTCGTCGACGGCGCGATCCCGAGCGCGCGCCTGATCGTCGACCTCGGCGACTTCGACCGCAGCGAAGCCGTCATCACCACGGGCGTGAGCGGCAATCCCGCCAGTCCCCACTACCGCGATCAAGCCGAGCTCTGGGCCCGCGGCGACTATCACCCGATGCCCTTCACCCGCGAGGCGGTCGAGAAGTCCGCGAAGGCGCGCTTGTCGATCGAGCCGGCCTAAAGGCCGATCTGCGGGCGGTTCACGAAGGTCCGGTCCACCCAGGGAAAGACCCAGATCCACAGGATGACGGCGACCGCCAGGACCGCCGCCGCGATGGCGAGCACGCGGGTCGTGCGGCGCTTTTTCGCGCGACGGCGCTCCATCCGCATCCCCTCCGCGCTCATGCCACGGTCTCCGACGAGATCAGGTCGGCCCAGACGATCATCCGGTTTCGCGACGTGAACTTCGGATCGCAGGTGGTTAGCGTCAGCTGCGACGCGGCCTCCGAATCCGGATTGCCTCGGAGCACCCAGACGGCTTCCGGCCCGACGATCACGCGTTTGGTGACGCGGTAGCGGTAGAGCTTCCCGCCCACGGACTCGACGGTTATCTCGTCGCCGCTTTGCAGTTTGTCGAGGTTCAGAAACGGCGATCCCCAACCGGTCCGGTGTCCCGCGATCGCGGTCGATCCCTGCGCGCCGAACTTCGCGGTCGACGGATACCGGCCGGGTCCGCGGCTCAACTGCGACAGGTTGACGCCTTCGACGACGATCACGTCCACGTCGACCTTGGGGATCTTCAGTAGCGCGATCGCGCGCGAGTCGATGGGGCGGGGCGGCGGGTCGGCCGCCGGCGACTCGGCGGGCGCGGGATCGACGACCGGGTCGTCGATCAATTGCTCGAACTCCTCGCGCAGTGCATTTTGATGATTCTTGGTCACCATCGATGTGCCCACGAGCTCGTAGAGCGCGAACTCCAGGATCACCGCGCCGAGCGCGATCAGCGTCCAGCCCGCGATGCGATAGCCGCGTCCGGGCTTTCGTGCCCGTCCGGGCGATGCGGGCCGGGCGCCGTCGGCGACGGCGTGCGGGGACGGCTCGAGAGTGCTCATCCGGCTAGCTTGGCGAAACGCAACGCGGTGATGCCCCGGAACGCGGGAGCGGAAACTCGATCGGACTTCGTCACGGTGAATCCGAGCTTGAACTTCTCGGCGACGATGCGCAACCGCTCGACGCTGTCATCGGCGTTGAGCGCTTCGGTCAGCTTCGCATGCGATCCGATGGCCGCGATCTTGTACGGCGGCGAGTACACGGAGCCGTGCAGCAGCAGCGTGTTGCCGACGCAGCGGATCGCCGTCAAGGTGGTCACGCGCTCGCCGTTGATCGTGACCGCCTCCGCGCCGCCCGCCCACAACGCGTTCACGACGGCCTGCAGGTCCTCTTCGTGGATGACGAGATCGTTGGGATCGCCGGTGGGCGAGTCGCGGAGCGTCGAGTCGCGAAGCTCGACGCGGATGCCGGGCCCTTCGACGGCACCGAGCCCCGCGTAGGGGGCCAGTCCGTCGATGAGCTCGCGGATCTGTGTGAGCCGCTGCTCGCGCC